>JBJMVV010000046.1:0-28706 GCA_045810505.1 Massilia sp. | reverse complement strand
TGACCGTGCCGCCATGCAGCTCGACCAGACGACGCACCAGGGCCAGGCCAATGCCCAGGCCGCCCTGGGCGCGATCGATCGTGATCGAGCCTTGCACGAACACGTCGAACACCTGGGGCAGCAACTCCGGGCCGATGCCCATGCCGGTGTCGGCCACGCGCAGCACGATCTGTCCGCTGGTCTCGTCCGTGTCGACGTAAATATCGATATTGCCGCCGGCCGGGGTGTATTTCAGGGCGTTGTCGATCAGATTGGTGGCAATCTGCTCGAGCCGGGTCGGGTCGCCATTGACCCAACCCGGCGCCAGGTGCACGCCGACGCTGTATTGCTTGGTGCGGCCGGTGGCGCGGAAGGTCTCGAGGCAGGCGCCGACCAGGGCGGCGATGTCGAGCGGCTGGCGGGCCAGCAGGATCTTGCCGGACATCGCGCGCGACAGGTCGAGCAGGTCGTCGACGATGCGCGACAGGTGCTGGCTCTGGCGGGCGATGATCTGCTTGGCGCGGCCCACGCTGTCAGCCGGCGCCCCGGGCAGGCCGATCAGCGAAGCGGCGCTGCTGATGGCGGACAGGGGATTGCGCAGTTCATGGCCCAGCATGGCAAGGAACTCGTCCTTGGCGTGGCTCTTGCGCTCGGCTTCGCGGCGCTCTTCCATTTCCTGGGTCAGGCGCGCATTGGTGGCCGTCAGCTCGAGCGTCTGCTGGCTCAGCGCATAGGTCTGGCGCTTGAGTTCCTCGTTCTTCATCGCCAGCGCGACAAACACCGACACCTTGGCATGCAGGATCTGCGGAATCACCGGCGTGAACAGGAAGTCGGCGGCGCCGCGCTGGTAGGCCTTGAGGCGATCGATTTCATCGGCCAGGAAGGCGGTGACGAAAATGATGGGAATGTCGGCCGAGCGGGCGCGCTGGTGGATCGCTTCCGCCGTTTCAAAGCCGTCCATGCCCGGCATATTTACGTCGAGCAAAATGACGGCGAAATCGTGCAGCAGGACCTGGCGCAGCGCCTCCTGGCCGGAACGGGCGCCCAGCACTTCGTACTGGCTTTCCTCGGCCCATTGGTTCAGCAGGCTGGTCAGTGCAAGCAGGCTGCCCGCGTCGTCGTTAACGACTAGAATTTTTGGTTTATCGTTGTAAGGCACGTTATCCTGCGCGGCTATGAAAATTCGTTCAGCGACGAACGATCGCGTTCGAAGAATAGCAGAATTGGTGTTGCCAGTACGCACGAACATACGGTTTCATTGGATGTTCATAAACGTTGTGGTGATCTTACCTCAGGCCAGTGCAAGAATCACCTTGCAAGGGCCGCAACTTGTGCACTGTACGCTGACGCACAGTGATTTTTTGCCATTTGTGCGATGCTTTGCACAGAACCTGTTTTTTCCGTTTCGACAAGGGAGCAACAGGGTGTCAAACCCTGAAAGGACATAATATGAACATTCAAGCTATCGTCGACCAATCGTTTGCTGCCAAGAGTTTTCGCGAACTGGTGGAAGCCCCCATCAGCGCCCTCAAAGGCGTCAGCACCTCCGACGCGCGTGCCCTGAGCCAGGCCTTTGGCGTCAACACCATCGGCGAACTGGCCGACCTCAACTTCTTCAAGTGGGCCACTGCCATCAAGACGCTCGCCAGCGAGGAATTGGACACCCCCGAACAGCACGCCAAGGAAACCCTGCTCGACGACGCCGTCGAAATGACCTTCCCTGCCAGCGACCCGATCTCGGTCGATGCGGGCATCACGCGGATCGAAGTGGCGCCCGAGAAGGTCGATGCCGCGCGGGATCATCAGCATGCGCAGCAGGTGAAAGAGAACACCTCTAAAGCCAAATAGTATCGGGGACTGGTCCTGCGGAGTTTTAGGTCCGCGGGACCTAAAACGAGCGCGAAGCGCCTGTCCCCATTTTTAAAGTCGAAGCGAAATTCTTGCGGCCGATAGCGGGTTGAGAAGTCCATAGCCGACGCATTCTATGTTGGGGCATCCAAAATGGGGACAGGTCCGCAGGACCAGTCCCCGGGCCTTAATTCCGCACCAGCTCAGCAGGCGTCGCTGCAGAAGCCGCAGGCTGCGCCGACGTCGCACAAAAGCGGTTCTTGCCGCCCCGCTTGGCTTCGTACAGCGCATAGTCGGCGATGCTGATGAGCGAGTCGACCGTTTCGGCGTCGTCCGGATAGATGCTGATGCCGATGCTGGTCGACAGCCCCAGGGTCAGGTCGTTGATGAAGATGGGTTCGGAGACCGCTTCGACGATTTTTGCGGCCGGGCCCTGCGCATCGGCCAGGCCCTGCACTTCGCTCAACACCACCATGAATTCGTCGCCGCCGAGGCGGGCCACGGTGTCTTCCTTGCGCGAGCATTCCAGCAGGCGCTTGGCGATGGTTTTCAGCACTTCGTCGCCGTAGGCATGGCCGTAGGTGTCGTTGATCGCCTTGAAGCCGTCCAGGTCGATGTACATGATGGCCGCCTTGTGGTGATTGCGGTTGGCATGTTGCAAGGTGGTGGCAATGCGGTCTTCCAGCAGGCGGCGATTCGGCAGGCCTGTCAATGCGTCGTGCAGGGCGAGTTCCTGCTGGGCGCGGCTGTACTGGGCCAGTTCGCGGTACAGCAGGCGCACTTCCAGCATGTTGTGGATGCGCTTGTGGACCTCGAGCAGATCGAAAGGTTTGCTGATGAAGTCGCGCGCGCCGGCTTCCAGGGCGGCGATCTTGAAGCTGGGTTGGGCGGTCAGGGCCAGCACGGGCAGGTAGCCGCCGTGCTCGATTTCCTTCAAGCCCTTCATGACCTGGAAGCCGTTCAGGCCCGGCATTTGCAGGTCGAGCAGGATCAGGTCGTAATTGTGCTGGCGGTGCAGCGGGCATACCTGTTCCGGCAGCATGGTCGAGCTGACGCTGGTGTAGCCCTCGGCACGCAATATCTCTTCCATCAGCTCGATATTGTCGGGGGAGTCGTCCACCACCAAAATTTTTGCGTTTAGGATATCTTCTCGGCTAGGCATGCAGTGGTCTCGGTCAATGCGGTGTCTCCCGGTACAGTCCGGGACGCAGCGCTATCAGCTTGCCGGCGCTAACAATTCTATAACTTCCGGCAACGTTCCTGATTATTGGAACATAGTGTAGCAAACTCCTGAGTATTTCTTGTAGGACATCGTCTCGTACGCCAGTAGGAAACTATTTCGCGCTTTCCACACCCGCTCAGGCTGCCGCCGCCTTCATGTTCGCCACCGTGGCAATCAGCTGGCTCGGCTCCACCGGCTTGGAAATGTGCGCGGAAAAGCCCGCCTCCAGCGCGCGCAGGCGATCTTCTGAACGGGCAAAGGCGGTCAGGGCCACGGCAGGCACGCCGCCGCCGTGGGCCGCTGGCAGGGCGCGCACGGCCGCCAGCAGGGCGAAGCCATCCATGCCTGGCATGCCCAGGTCGCTGATCAGCAAGTCCGGCGGGGCCGCCTGCAGCGCCTCGATCGCCGCCGCCGCGTTCGGCGCCGTGTGCACGACGGCGTTGCAGTCCGACAGGATGCGCTTGATCAGGTCGCGTGCATCGGGTTCGTCGTCCACCACCAGCACCGTCATGCCGGACAGGTCGCGCAGCACGATGTCCGGGGTCAAGGGCGACGGCGGGCTGTAGCGGGCGCGGTCGGGGCGGGCCGCCATCACCTGCGGGGTCGCCGCCGGCAATTCGACCGTGAAGCAGGCGCCTTGCTGCGCCCCTTCACTGGCCACCGACACCGTGCCGCCATGCTGCTCGATCAGGTGCTTGACGATCGACAGCCCCAGTCCCAGGCCGCCGTGCTGGCGCGTGGTCGACGAATCACCCTGGCGGAAGCGCTCGAACACGTGGGTGAGAAACTCCGGCGCGATACCGGCCCCGCTGTCGCGCACAGCAATCTCGACATTCTCGCCATTGGGCCGCACCAGCACCTGCACCAGGCCGTCGCGGGGCGTGAACTTGATGGCGTTCGACAGCAGGTTCCAGATCACCTGCTGCAAGCGGGCCGGGTCGCCCGCGATCATGCCGGTGCCGCCGTCATAGTCTTTTTCGAGGCGGATATTCTTCGCTTCCGCGGCGGGGCGCAGCGTTTCGATGGCGGCGTCGATGAACACGGCCGGCGCGATGGTCTGGATGTCCAGCATCACCTTGCCGGAAGTGATGCGGCTCATGTCCAGCAGATCTTCAATCAGTTGCGCCTGGGCCCTCGCGTTGCGCTCGATGGTTTGCAGGCCCCGCTGCAGGTCGTCCGGCCCCCGGGTGCCACGGCGCAGCACCTGCGCCCAGCCGAGGATGGCGGACAGGGGCGTGCGCAGTTCGTGCGACAGGGTGGCGAGAAATTCGTCCTTCATGTTGCTGGTGCGTTCCGCTTCCGCGCGCGCCAGCCGTTCGCTCTCGAGCAATTCCTTGCGCTCTTCGGCGGCGCGCTGGGCCGCTTCGTACAGCCTGGTGTTGTCGATCGCCACGGCGGCCTGGGCCGCGATACCGCCCACGATGCGCTCCGTGCGTTCGGTAAAAATGCCCGCTTCCGGATGGCCGAACACGAGGCGGCCCACCAGTTCGCCCGAGCGCGACACCACCGGCACGGCCAGGTAGCTGCGCATGCTCATGGGCGATTCGCCCGACGTGAAACGGGCATCGAGCGCGGTGTCGTCCGAGCGCAGCACCAGGTCGCGCGCGCCCGGGCCCGGCGAGGGCGGCAGGATGCGCGCCAGTTCCTGGCACGGGGTGCCGGCGTGGGTGGTCAAGGTGTACGGGGCGCCGTCGCCGGAGCGGCCGTTATAGAAGAAGGCGCCGCAGCGGGCGCCGCTGATGCCGGTGGCGGCGTCGGTGACGGTTTGCAGCAGCGAGCGCAGATCGCGCTGGCGGGCCAGGGCGCTGCCAGTGCTGTTGAGAAGTTCCAGCACGTTCGATTCTTCGCGCAGTGCCTGCTGCACCCGCTTGACCTGGTCGACGTCGGTGTTGGTGCCGAACCAGCGCACCACGTGGCCGATGCGGTCGCGTACGGGATTGACGCGGGTGAGGAACCAGCGGTATTGCCCGTCCGCGCCGCGGATCGGGTATTCCATGTCGAAGGGATGGCCGGTGCGGATCGACTCGTGCCAGCGCTGCAGCACCAGCGGCAGCACGTCGGGATCGACCACCGATTGCCAGCCCCAGCCGGACATGCGTTCCAGCGAGGTGCCGGTGTATTCATACCAGCGCTCGTTGAACCACACCAGGTCGCCATCAGCCTGGGCCATCCAGGCCAGCTGCGAGACGGAATTGGCCAGCGCGCGCAGCACTTCCTCGCTCTGGCGCAGGGTGTCCTCGGCGCTCTTGCGCGTGCTGATGTCCTGGGCCACGCCAGTCATGCCGAGCACGCGCCGCTCACCTCCGCCAGCGCGGCTGTCTTCGCTCACGTCAGAGCGGCCCACCACGGAAATCCAGCGCAGGGGACGGCCCGGCACTTCGATGCGGCATTCGATATTGAGGTCCTCGCCGCTGCGGTAGGCGCGGCGGAATTCGCTGTCGACCATCGAGCGGTCGGCCTGGTAGAGGCGCTCCTGCAACTGGTCGAGGCGCAGCGGGGTTTCCGCTGCCTGGTCGAACAGCTCGGCGGCGCGCTCGCCCAGGGTGACCCGGTCGCTGTCCGCGTCCCAGCGCCAGTCGCCCAGCCGGCCCGCCGCCAGCGCCACCTGCAGGCGCGTGCTCGCTTCCATCAGGGCGCCTTCTTCCGCCTTGCGCTCGGTAATGTCCTGGAAGCGGCAGATCATGCCCTCGCCGTGCGGGGTGCAGTGCAGTTCGAACCAGCGTTCCAGTTTCGGGTGGCAAAAGGCGCAGCTGGCGCCGGCGCCGTTGGCCAGCGCCGTGGTGAAGCGGCTGGCCGCTTCACCGTCAAGCCCGGCCGTCTCCCACAACAGCGTGCCTGCATCGCCCACGATGGGCGCGCAAGCGCCGTTGCGCCAGTCGATGCGCCACTGGCTGTCGACCGCGCACACGCCATCGCCCAGGTGTTCGAGCATGGCTTCGAAGCTGGCAGCGGTGGGGCCGCGGCTTTGCGCGGCGGCGCGGGCGCCTTGGGAATCCGGGCTGTTCATGGCGTGGGGCCGGCGCAGGTCGGAAAGCGGATAGTCATCAGGTACGTCGCGGTCATGGAGGGAAGGCCTGGTAACGGTGCTTCGATTCTAGCGCAGTCGGGCGCAGCGTATTCACACCCTTGGCTCACAGCTTTGACGCGACGTCGGCCAGGGCTTTTTGCAGCTGCTCGATTTCGTAAGGCTTTTGCAGGGACAGGTAGGGAAATTCCACCTGGCGCAGCAGGGCGTCGCCATAACCGGAGGCGAAGATCACCTGCAGGCGCGGATTGTCCGCGCGCGCGCGCCGGGCCAGTTCGACGCCGGACATGCCGGGCAGGCTGACATCGGTGAACAGCACATTGAAATTGCCTTCGCTCAGTTGCTGCAGGGCCGCTTCGGCATGCGCGACGCCGGCGTTGTCGTGACCAAAAGCGCTGAGCATTTCGCAGACCAGGAACTGGGAATCGAGATTGTCTTCCACCACCAGGATGCGCAGGGCCGCCGCGGCAGGCGCTTCCACGGGCGCGGGCGCGGGCACGGGGCTGGGCGGGGCGACGGCGCACAGCACGCCGCCGATCACGCCGTCGTCGAGGCGCACGGGCGTGAAGTGCAGATCGGCCTCGACCGGCGCGCTGCTGACACCAAAGCGCAGTGCGCGCCGCGTCAGCAGCGCAGGCGCGCCGCAAAACGCCTGTTCAAATGCTTCGCGCGCGGCCGCCAGCGGCGCCGGCAGCATCATCGGCACGCTGCCGCCGGGCGCCGCCGGATGGCCGGGGCCGGCTAGCAATGCATAGGCCTCGTTGAACAGGACCGCGCGCTGGGGCCCCCAGCACAGCAGCATCGGCAGGGGCGTGTTGTACATGATGTCGGTGGCCAGGCGCAGGGCCGGCGCCCAGGTGGCGGGCGCGCCGAGGGGACTCTTGGACCAGTCGTGGTGGGCGGGCAGGGCAGCGTCGAACATAGGCGAAGAATCAGTCAGGCAAAGGGTAGCGGCAACGCGGCCGGTGAAGTGAGACCACAGCGCACGTCGCGAGAGGCGCATGTCGCGAAAAGCGGACATCGTACACGAAAGCAAGCGCGGCGCTAGCGCGGCTGGGTGCGCGAGAGTTAATCAATAGTCATTGTCAATTTTGCCATTAAAATAATGGCCCGGCAAGCACCGCTGGGACGGGCGCGAGCTGTGCCCGGAAAACGGACAAAAAAAAGCCCGCTACAGGAGCGGGCTGAATCTATTTTCTTGGAGGAGAATAGAGGAGACAGTTCTATTTTGTTGCATCGCAAAACGTTTTGCCAATTTTCGTTTGTGATGAGAGATATAATCAGGATGCATACCAGCTCCTCAAGGCCCGCCAAACCACCCAGTATCCATGGTCACAACCGTTCGTCACCGCAAGGTCAACATCGTCCATCTCGGCCCGGATGAGGCCATCGCGGCCCACTGCCGCCCGGGCGACATTGCGCTGGTGACCGAAGCGGCAGGCTGGTCGCTGCATTTCGTCGGCGAGGACGGCGCCGTCGACAGCTATGATCAGCCTTATCCCAGTGAAAAGGAAGCGCTATGGGCGGCCAAGGCAGCGGCCGAGTTCGGGTTTCCTTGAGAGAAGGGGAGAGAAGGCGGTCCGCGTCCTACCGTGGGCGCCCAGCAACATCTTCGCTGCTCGCCTGCCAATCTTGCGCCATCTATCTTGCCGGCAAGTTATCATCCGGGCATCTTGACCCGACGCAGCTGCCCCCGGGGACCTCTACCGCAATAATCGATGCTTAAAACACCAGTTCGCTGCCTCCTGTTAGCCATGCTCGCCGCCTTCAGCCACGGCGCGGCGCACGCTGGCGGACAGGAGCGCCCAGGCCCGGTCCCGGCCCCGGCGCTGGTCGATTTCTCGCTGGAGCAACTGTCCGACGTGGTCGTCACGTCCCTCGCGCGCCAGGATACCCGGCTGGCCGAGGCGCCGGCCTCGATTTTCCTGATCAGTGGGGCGGACATCCGCCGCGCCGGCGCCACCAGCCTGCCGCAAGCGCTGCGGCTGGCGCCCAATCTGCAGGTGGCCCAGGCCGACAACCGCAACTGGTCGGTGACAGCGCGCGGTTTCGGCTCGCTGCTGGAAAACAAGCTGCTGGTGCTGATCGACGGCCGCAGCATTTATTCGCCCCTGTTTTCCGGCGTGTTCTGGGACAGCCAGGATGTGATGATGGAAGACATCGAGCGCATCGAGGTGATCAGCGGGCCGGGCGCCACCATCTGGGGCTCGAACGCCGTCAATGGCGTCATCAACATCATCACCCGCAAGGCCGACGACAGCCAGGGCGGCCTGCTGGTGGCCGAGCGGGGCAGCCGCAACAACACGGGCGCGGCGCGCTGGGGTGGCGCACTGGGTAACGGCGGCCACTACCGCCTCTACAGCCGCTACACGGACGCGGCAGGCACCGACAACGAGGACGGCCGCGGCGGAATTCCCGCCTGGCACCGGCGCCAGGCGGGAATGCGCGCCGACTGGGATGGCAAGGTGCACGACGTCATGCTCAGCGCCGACGCCTACCAGGGCACGCTTGAATACGGCAACCTGCCGGCGTTGCGCATGTCGGGCGCCAACGTGGTGGGACGCGTGACGAGCGAACTGGCGGACGGCTCGCGCCTGCGCCTGCAGGCCTACCTCGATCACGTTGAGCGCAACCAGGATCAGGTCGGTTCCCAGATGCTCGATACGGTCGACCTGGAAGCCCAGCACAGCGTTGAAATAGGCGCACTGAATCACCTTACCTGGGGCGGCGGCTACCGCCACCTGCGCGACCGCTTTGAAAACGGCCCGATCCTGCGATTCACGCCCGACCAGAAAAGCTCGCAGCTGTACAACCTGTTTGCCCAGGATGAACTGCGCCTGCGCCCGGATCTGCGCCTGACGGCCGGCCTGCGCTTCGAGCACAACGACTACACGGGCTGGGAAGCGCTGCCCAATTTGCACCTGGCCTGGAATCTGAATCACCAGGACCTGCTGTGGACCGGCATCTCGCGCACCGTGCGGGCGCCGTCGCGGATCGACCGCGACCTGTTCGTGGTGAACCCGGCAGCGGGCGCTAGCCCCGGCACGCCGCCCTACAGTATCGCCGGGGGCCCCAATTTTGATGCCGAGACAGCGCGCGTGCTGGAAGCGGGCTACCGGGCCGAGATGTTCGGCGCGATCAACCTGTCGACCACCGTGTTCTACAGCGATTACCGGCGCCTGCGCACCCTGGAACCGGCGGGCCAGGCGGGGCCCCAGTTCGCCAATCTCGGCGTGGGCAGCGTGCGCGGCATCGAGTTGTGGGGACGCTGGCAAGTGCGGGGGGACTGGCGCCTCAGCGCCGGCATGGTGCTGCAGAATGTACGCAGCCATTTGCTGCCCGGCAGCCAGGACAGCTCCGCGATGGCGGGGCTGGCCACCAACGACCCGACAAACACCTGGTCGCTGCGCAGCTCGCACGATCTCGCCGAGCACCTGCAGGGCGATTTTGCCCTGCGCCACGTCGGCCGCCTGCCCGATCCGGCCGTGCCGGATTACACGGAAATCGACGCCCGCCTTGCCTGGCAGCCCCGTCCGAATACCGAACTGTCCCTGGCCGGACAAAACCTGCTGCACCGCTCCCACGTCGAATTCGGCGCGGCGGGCAGCCGCCAGCGCATCGAACGTGCGCTCGCGCTCAGACTGGCGCTGCGATTTTGAAAGCGAGGCGTTCCTTGATTCAAGGCTTTGCCGCGGCAGTGCTGGGCTTGTCCCTGCTGCTCGCCGGCGGCGCCCACGCCCGCGACGTCGAACTCGAACGCAGCGTCAAAGCCGCGTTCCTGTATAAGTTCCTTGCCTACGTCGAATTTCCCCAGCATGCCTTCGCCGATGCCGGCGCGCCGCTGGTGATCGGGGTGCTGGGTTCGGACGAGATGGCCAGCGAGGTGCAGCACAGCGTGGCCGGGCGCAGCGTGGCCGGACGCGCCATCCTGGTGCGCCGCCTGCGCGAGGGTGAGCCGGTGAGCGAGGTGCACCTGTTATTTGTAGCAGGGTCCGATGGCGCCAGAGTCGCGCGCGTGTTGCGCCAGGCGCCGCCTGGCCCGATACTGTCAGTAAGCGAGTGCGGCAATTGGCCGCAGTCCGGCAGCATCATCAATTTTAGAATCATCGACCAGCACGTGCGCTTCGACGTGTCGCTCGATGCCGCCGAGAAAAATAACATCAAACTGAGTTCGCGCCTCCTGTCCGTCGCGAACCATGTAACAAAGGGAGCACCGTGATGCCGACGCCGGAAAGCGGGCACGACAGCGCGCAGGACAGGGGATCTGTCCGCAGCAAACTGATCACCATGGCCGTGTCGACCACGTTTGTCGCACTGCTGGCCGCTGCCATTGCCATGCTGCTCTACGACCTGCGCACTTTCCAGCAAAGCTGGGTGGACGATCTGACCACCCAGGCCGACATCATCGCCGCCGTCACCGCCCCCGCGCTTGCCTTCAACGACGTCAAATCGGCCAGCCAGAACCTGGCGGTGCTGCGGGTGCGCCCCCAGATCGTGGCCGGCGCAGTCTACACGGCGGGCGGCAAGCGCTTTGCCCAGTACGCCCAGCAGCAGGCGCAGGACCTGAGTTTCCCCGATGCGCCCGGCGCGCCCGGTTCCCGCGTGGAGCGGGGCGAACTGGTGGTGGTGAGGAAAATCGTCGACAACGGCGAGCTGCTCGGCACGGTCTACCTGCGCTCGCGTTACGACATGGTGGGGCGCCTCTTGAGTTACGCGGCCATCCTCGGCGTGGTCATGCTGGCCGCGCTGGTGATTGCCGCCCTGGTCGCGTCGCGCCTGCAAAAAAGCATCACCCGGCCCCTGATGGCGGTGACCAATGTGGCCCGCGCGGTGATGCAGCAGCGCGATTTCACTTTGCGCGTGCCAGGTACCGAAAAGGGCGAAATCGGCGTGCTCGTCACCGCCTTCAACGACATGCTCGCTGAGATCGGCCGCCGCTCGCACGCCCTGCAGGAAGCCAACCTGACGCTCGAGCACGAGGGCCAGGTGCGCCACCGCGCCGAGCAGGCCCTGCTGACGGCCGATCGGCGCAAGGATGAATTTCTCGCCACGCTGGCCCACGAACTGCGCAATCCCCTCGCGCCCATCCGCACCGGTCTCGACATCCTGCGCCTGCGCAGCGGCGACGCCCAGGCCACCCAGCGCGCCACCGACATCATGGAACGCCAGTTGCGCCAGATGGTGCGCCTGGTCGACGATCTGCTGGATGTCTCGCGCATCAACACGGGCAAGTTCGCCATCAAGATGGGCCGGGTGGAACTGAAAGCGGTGGTCAACGACGCCCTGGAAGTGGTGCGCTCCTATATAGAACTGCACGGCCACGAACTGGTGATCGATCTGCCGGACCGTCCCGTGTTCCTCAACGGCGACGCCACCCGCTTGGCCCAGGTGCTGTCAAACCTGCTCAACAACGCCGCCAAGTACACCAACCGGGGCGGGCGCGTGACCCTGTCGGCGCGCGTGGAGGACAAGACCCTGGTCGTCACCGTCGCCGACAATGGCATCGGCATCGCCCCCGACATGATCGCCAATGTGTTCGAGATGTTCGTCCAGGTCGACTCCACCCTGGAGCGCACCAACGCGGGCCTGGGCGTGGGCCTGTCGCTGGCGCGCCGCCTGGTCGAACTGCACCATGGCAGCATCGAAGCGAAGAGCGCGGGGATCGGCCGTGGCACCGAATTTACGGTGCGCCTGCCCATCGTGGTCGAGCCGGAACTACCCACCAAGTCCACCCCGGCCGCCTTCATCACCTCGGAAACCTACCGCATCCTGCTGGCCGACGACAACGTCGACTTCGTCAACAGCATCGGCGCGCTGCTCTCGGCCATGGGCCACAGCGTGGTGATCACCCACAACGGCCCCGACGCGCTGACCGCCGCCGCCCGGTTCTGCCCCGATTTCGCCTTTCTCGACATCGGCCTGCCGCAGATGTCCGGCTATGACCTGGCGCGCGGCATCCGCAAGCTCGCCTGCGGCCCGCAGACCTTGCTCATCGCCGTGACGGGCTGGGGCCAGGAAAAGGACCGCCAGCTGGCCTTTGAAGCGGGCTTCGACCATCACATGGTCAAGCCGGTGCGCTTTGAACAGATCGAAGAGATCCTGAGTAACCGCGCCATCGTCAAGAAAGTAACAAGAACTTGAGCTTGCAGCCCGTACTTGTCCAGGCGGGCGCCTGGCCTTGCACACGAGCGATATGTTCAGCGTAGGGCGGCGCACAAAGAAAAACACCCCGCACATTGCTGTGCGGGGTGTTCATCTTACGAATAATGGTGCGGCTGGCAGGAATTGAACCCACGACCCCTTGGTTCGTAGCCAAGTACTCTATCCAGCTGAGCTACAGCCGCGAAAGACAAGATTATAGCAGCACATTACGTGTTCGCCAAGCCCGATTGCAGGGGAAAGTCGCGCAGGGGGCAGGGGGCAGTTTGCCGCGCGCAACATGAACCACGCCTTGAAATAGGCAAAATCCTGCATATTGAACCTGCATCAATGCACCAGTAGACTGGAAAGCCCTCGACTGCCACGGTGCACTTTAATGATGTTTCTGTTTCGCCTGTTAGCGCCGGCGTTGGCGCTGCCGACCATGGCCGCCAGCGCCGCCAGTGCCACTTGCCCTGCCAACGCGCCGCGCCTGGTGATTGCCGCGGCGGGCAGTCTGACGTCGTCCTTTTCGCCCGTGCAAAAGCTGTTCACCGAACGCAGCGGCGTCTGCGTCGAACTGCGTTCGGGCGGCAGCGTCAAGCTGGCGCGCGATCTGCGGCTGCCGCAGGGACGCGAGGTGGATATCTTCGCCAGCGCCGATGTCGAGGTCAACGAGCGCATGCTGAAAAGCGCGGGGCTGGCGCAGCACGCCATCCGTTTCGCCGAGGGCGCCATGGTGCTGGCCTACACCACGGCCAGCCCCCAGGCGGGCAGCATCGCCGTCGATGGCAAGGTCGCCGCCGACTGGACGACGCAGCTGCAGAAGCCCGGCGTGCGCATCGGCGGCTCCCACCCTTTCCTCGATCCGGGCGGCTACCGCGCCGACATGGTGTTCCAGCTGGCCCAGTTGAGCAGCGGCCGCACGGGCCTCTACAACGCGCTGCTCGATCACAGCGTCGTCACCCGGCCTGGCGAGAAGCTGGGCGCGGCTTTCGATTACCAGTTCACGTATGAACACAGCGCCCGCGCTGCGCTGGCGGCCGACAAGAGCGGCGCCTATCGCTATGCCCGCCTGCCTGAGGCGATCGGCATGGGCGTGCCCCCGCGCGGCGTACTCGCAGCGGCGGGAGTGACCATGCCCGGGGTGGACGGTCCGTACGCGCCCGCGGTGCGGATCCCCGCCAGCCGGGTCACCTGGGGCCTGTCCATCCTCGATCAGGCGCCGCACGCCGCGCTGGCCGCACAATTTCTGCAGCTGTTTTTCAGCGCGGAAGGGGTGGCGCTGCGCGCCGCCGGACCGAGCCCGATCAACCCACCGCTGGCCATGGCCGGCGATATTGCCGGCTTGCCCGCGTCGCTGCGTCCAATTGTCCAACCCTTGCTGGAGTCTGCACCATGAAACAGCTTGCATTGCCCATGCCCTCGCTTCTTTTGCTCGGCTTGCTGGCCCCGCTGTTACCGGCCCATGCACAAAACACCGCCATGCCGGTCGTCGTAGTCTCGGGCGAAAAGAGCGACCCGACCGACTATCGGGTCGGCGCCACCGCGCAGCTGGGGCCGCTCGGCAGCGCGAGCGTGCTCGATACGCCCCATTCGATCGCCATCCTGCCTGCCACGCTGATCGCCGACCAGCAGATATCCAGCCTCAAGCAGGCGCTCAATTATCTGCCGCTGGTGCAATACCAGGAGCAGCAGGGTTCGGAAGTACTGCGGCCCGCCACGCGCGGCATGCAGGGCAATAATTACCAGAACACGAAGATGGATGGCATGACCATGTTCATCACCGGGGCCAACGCGATGGAACCCGTACAGCAACTCGAGGTGCTGACTGGCGCGCCCGCCGCCGCTTACGGGCCGGCGAACCCTGCCGGCATGTTCAATTTCATCAGCAAGCGGCCCACCACGGAGCGCCTCGCGCGCGCGGGCTTGCGCTACGAGAGCGACGCCATCGGCACCGCCAGCGTCGACCTGGGCGGGCAGATCGGCCAGGACGGCGTGCTGGGCTACCGTATCAACGCCCTGCGCAGCGAGGGGCGCGGCTATGTCGATCACAGCGAGCTGGACCGCAAACTGGCCAGCCTGGCGCTCGACATCAAGCCCAGCCGTTATTTCACGGTCGAACTCAATTACATTTACCACGACCTCAAGCAGACGGGCTACCCGGGCTGGTTCACCTACGGCCCGGCCATCAACTTGCCGGAAGCGCCCGATCCCACCCGCGCCGGCTACGGCCAGTCCTACGCCGGGGTCGACCTGCGCAACCGCCTGGGCAGCGTGCGGCTCACGGGGCAGCTTGATAATGGCTGGCGCTGGGTGGTGGGCGCGCTGGACCAGTCGGTCGACCGCAACATCAATACCCCCGTCAACAATCTGAGCAACAACAATGGCGCCTATACCAGCTCGCTGGCAAACGGTTTTGCGCCCCATTTCGGCATCGACAGCAATATCGCCTATCTGAACGGCAAGGTCACCACCGGTCCGCTGAGGCACGACATCACCATCGGCACCACGGGCTTCAAGGCCAACACGAATGCGGTGACGGTGGCGGCGACCCCGGCCAGCGTGCTGCTGGGCAGCGCCTCCATTGCCCAGCCCGTGCAATTTGCGCGTCCCGCGGGGGGCTTGCCGGATACTTCAAGTCAGTTCCGCTCATCGAGCGCCTGGCAACAAGGGTTTAACTTCAGCGACACCATCGGCCTGACCGAACAATGGCAGTTGAAACTGGCGGCCAGCAATGACCGCATGAGCACGGAGAATTTCAACGCGCGTGGCGTACTCACCAGCAAGTACACGGCCGATGGCTGGAGTCCCATGCCCAGCCTGATTTTCAAGCCGCGCGTTGACATCACGGCCTATGTCACCTACGCCAGCAGCCTGCAGCAGGGCGACCTTGGCCCGGCCGGCAGCGTCAACGCCAACCAGTCGCTGGCGCCTTACCGCAGCCACCAGACGGAAGCCGGCCTGAAGTGGGCCTTGAACGGGCTGGACCTGTCGCTGGCGGCGTTCCGCCTGAAGCGCCCGTTTGCCAATACCGATCCGCTCGACAATGTTTTCAAGATCACGGGCGAGCAGGTCAATACGGGGCTGGAAGGGCAGGCCGTGGGGCAACTGGCGCGCGGCGTCACCATTTACAGCGGCTTTACCGTGCTCGACCCGGTGCTGCGCGGCACCGGCAATCCCCTGACCGAGGGCAAGCAGTACACCGGCATGCCGCGCCTGCGCGCCAATCTGCTGCTCGACTATGCGCTGCCGATGCTGGCGGGCGCCACCGTCTCGGCCAACTGGCAGCACATCGGCAAGCGCCCCATCAACGACGCCAACACCGCCTTCGTGGACGCAGTCGACATCTTCAACCTGGGCCTGCGCTACGCCAGCACCCTGATGGCGCGCCCCGTCACTTGGCGCCTTGGCATCGACAATGTGGCGGACAAGCATTACTGGTCGACGGTAGGGCCATCGAACATCGTCGGTAGCGGCCGCGGCAATATGCTGGCCCACCTGGGAGCGCCCCGCACGGCGGCCGCCTCGGTGGCGATGGATTTTTAAGGCGCTTTGCGCGTTAGATAGGCGTCCGGGCTGAACCAGTTTTCGAAACCGCGGTCATACCTGCTCATCCCCTGGAGAGCAGCATGCCCCGCGATTCCGTCCGCCGTCGACGCACCCGTTCGCTTAATCGTCCGCTTGATCGTCTCCTGCCGCGCCTGCGCGCCCTGCACCCGCAAGACAAGCTGCGGGTCTGCTGTTTCATGTCCGAACAGGTCAACGGCGAGCAGACGGCCGCGCTGATCGAGCAGGCCCGGCGACCCTATCTCGCCTGTCCGGAATGCCAGGGCACGGCATTGAACCGCTGCGGCCACGCCAATGGCTTGCAGCGTTTTAAATGTAAAGCGTGCGGCAGAACCTTCAATTCGCTCACCGGCACTCCGCTCGCGCGACTGCGGCTCAAAACCCGGTGGCTGGCATATTTCGACTGCATGCGCGATGCCGCTTGCACCGTCAAAAATGCAGCAACAAAGATCGGCGTGCATGCGAGCACCAGCTTCCGCTGGCGCCATCGCTTCCTCAAGTGGACCAAACTGGATCGGCCGGCCCGCCTGGTCGGCATAGTCGAAGCCGAGGAAACGTTTTTACTGGAGTCGCTGAAGGGCGCGAAGCAGCTGCAGCGGCCGCCGCGCAAACGGGGCGGCGTGGCCAGCAAACGGGGCATTTCCGCTGAATTGGTCAATATCGTCGTGGCGCGCGATCGCGATGGCAAGACCATTGATTTCATCGCTGGCCGCGGTGGATTGAAAGCGGCGGCACTGCATGACTATTTGCTGCCGAAACTGGCGCCCGATGTGGCGCTGGTGAGCGACGCCAACGCGGCCTATAAAAAGTTCGCGCGCGAAGCGGGCATTCATCATGAAGCCATCAATTTAAGCCAGGGCCGGCGGGTCAATGGCCCGTATCACGTGCAAAACGTGAATGCTTATCATAGTCGTTTCAAAGCCTGGCTGCAGCATTTTCGCGGTGTCGCGACGGCCTATCTGGACAATTATCTCGGTTGGCGATGGGCAATCGATCTGG
Organism: Massilia sp.; assembly: GCA_045810505.1. Classification (GTDB taxonomy): domain Bacteria; phylum Pseudomonadota; class Gammaproteobacteria; order Burkholderiales; family Burkholderiaceae_D; genus JAFCUW01. The sequence continues at coordinate 11,925 of JBJMVV010000046.1, read as the reverse complement.
GGCGGATAGACAGCCCGGAGCGATTCCTGAGAGCGGCGCTGGGAATTAACTCTACCTAACGCGTAAAGCGCCTTTCTGATCGCAAGCGGCCGCGACGAAAAAAAGCCCGGAAGGCTTTCGCGTTCCGGGCTTTTTTCTACTACACATTCTGGTGCGGCTGGCAGGAATTGAACCCACGACCCCTTGGTTCGTAGCCAAGTACTCTATCCAGCTGAGCTACAGCCGCTTAAGCATGCATTCTAGCAGTTTCGTCGTATTTTCGGAAGACTAAAATGTCGTCGCGATTTTTAAACGGTGCTGCCTGGTGTGCTGCCGCGGTGTTTTGCAGCAGCACCGGAGAGCGTGCATCTCCGAAGAAGCAGCATTGTACTGGGGTGTTGGCGGCTTGTCCAGAGTCGCGGTGAAGACTGCGCCAAAGTTCTATCGCCGCTCTGCGCTTCTGGTAAATTATCTGTCTGACCATTTGCGGAGCCGTTTCATGACCATCATCACCACCATCGAAGATTTGCGGGTGCTTGCCAAAAAAAGGGTGCCGCGCATGTTCTACGATTACGCAGATGCTGGCTCATGGACCGAGTCCACCTACCGCGCCAACGAGGCCGATTTCGCCAGCATCAAATTTCGCCAGCGGGTCGCGGTCAATCTGGAAAATCGCTCGCTGCAGAGCACCATGCTGGGCCAGCAGGTGGCGATGCCGGTGGCGCTCGCTCCCACCGGGCTGACCGGCATGCAGCACGCCGACGGCGAAATCCTCGCCGCGCGCGCCGCTGAAAAATTCGGCGTGCCATTTACGCTTTCGACCATGAGCATCTGCTCGATCGAGGACGTGGCCGCCAACACCAGCAAGCCGTTCTGGTTCCAGCTGTATGTGATGAAGGACCGCCCCTTCATCGAGCGCCTGATCGACCGGGCCCGCGCGGCGAAGTGCTCGGCGCTGGTGCTCACACTCGATTTGCAGGTGCTCGGCCAGCGCCACAAGGATATCCGCAATGGCATGACGGCGCCGCCCAAGCTGACGATTGCCAACATGATCAACCTGGCCACCAAGCCGGCCTGGTGCCTGGGCATGCTGGGCACCAAGCGCCGCTCCTTCGGCAATATCGTCGGCCACGCCAGCGCCGTCTCGGACATGTCCTCGCTGTCGTCGTGGACTTCGCAGCAGTTCGATCCCGCCATGTCCTGGGCCGACGTGGAATGGGTCAAGAAGCGCTGGGGCGGCAAGCTGATCATCAAGGGCATCATGGATCCGGAAGACGCGCGCCTGTGCGTCGAGAGCGGGGCGGACGCGCTGATCGTGTCGAACCACGGCGGGCGCCAGCTCGATGGCGCCCAGTCCAGCATCGGCGCGCTGCCCGCCATCGTCGACGCCGTCGGCAGCCAGATCGAAGTGCACATGGACGGCGGCGTGCGCTCCGGCCAGGACGTGCTGCGCGCCCGCGCGTTAGGTGCGCGCGGCGTCTACATCGGCCGCTCCTTCCTGTACGGTCTGGGCGCGGGCGGCGAAGCGGGCGTGACGAAATGCCTCGACATCATCCGCAACGAACTCGATGTGACGATGGCCTTCTGTGGCCTGCGCGATATTGAAAAGGTCGACAAGAATATTCTGCTGCCGGGGACGTATTGAGATGGCAAGCGCTTGCCGAAGCCATTGATGGCGTCCTGACCGCTGCCTGCGCACCCATGGACCGCTCGCTGCTCTTCATCTGCTTCCTGACCTTCGTCATCCACCTGATCGGCACACTGGCCTATTCGGTGCGCATCGCGGGCGTGCGCACGCGCCGCATCGCCGTCTCGTTTGCCCTTTTCAGCATCCTGGTGCTTGTCTCGCGCACCTCCAATTCCTTCCTCGGCCCGTTTCTCGCCAAGCGGGTCGAGTCGGGCATCGGCGCGCCCGCGGCGGCGCAGCTGCTGGGCGACTTCCGCTGGCTGCTGCTTGCCGCCACGCTGGCGACCATCGTCGGCGCGCTGCTGGTGCCGACTTTCCAGCGCCTGTTCTGCCGCGCCGTGGCGCACTTCCAGGTGCACCGCTCGGTGCCGAAGCTGCTGCTGCATGCCGTGTTCAAGGGCGGCCTGTCGCACCTGCGCACGGATGCGGCCGTGCCGCGCGCGGCCAACGTCAGTGTCAGCGCCATGCGTGACGGCGGCAGCGTGTCAATCGGCGTCACGCTGCTCAATGTGATGGCGGTGGCCCTGTGGACCGTGGGCGTGTTCGCCGCGCTCTACGCGGGCGTGCTCGATCCGGCCGTGCGGGTCACTTCCAGCACGCTCTCCTCGATCATTAACGGCGGCGCCACCGTCATGATGGCCGTGTTCATCGACCCGCACATGTCAGGCATGACGGATGATGTGATCGACGGGCGGGTGAGCGAATCACAGTTTCGCCGCGCCGTCGTCTGGCTTGTTGGCAGCCGCCTGGCCGGCACGCTGCTGGCGCAGGCCTTGCTAGTGCCGTCGGCGGCGCTGATCGTGATGGTGGCAAAGGCGATCTGACGACAGATTATGCGAAACTTTGCATAATCCGGCGCTCAAAAACCGGACAGCACCGGCTGGGTGTGCGTCACCGTCGGCGGGCCGGCGAAAAAGCCGCCCACGAGTTTGCGCCACTCGTGAAAGTCGGCGCTCTGGCGGAAGTGGACTTCGTGGTCTTCCAGCGTCGCCCAGCCGACCATCAGCACATACATGTCGGGCTCCTCGATGCGCTGCTCGACGCGCATCGACAGGCAGCCGCGCGCGCGGCGGAACAGGGGGATGGCTTCGTTGATGGCGGCGAGGAAGGCGGCGCTGGTGCCGGGTTGGATGCGCAGTTCGGCGTATTCGGTGATCATGGTTGTTGTTACCTGTTTGGTGAGTTGAGATACCACTGGGGACTGGCGCCAAGCGCCAGTCCCCTACACGACGTTGGTCGGCGCGCCGCTTACAAACGCCTCGAGATTATCGACCAGCATATCGGCCAGTGTCTGCATCGCCCCCGCGCTGGCCCACGCTACGTGCGGCGTGAGGATGAAGTTCGGCTGGTTCAGCGACAGCAGGGGATTGCCATCCTTCGGCGGCTCCTGCGACAGCACATCGAAACCGGCGCCGCCGATGACGCCGGCGCGCAGGGCGTCGGCCAGCGCCGCCTCATCAACCAGGCCGCCGCGCGCCGTGTTGATCAGGATGGCCGTGCGCTTCATGCTGGCCAGTTCGGGCGCGCTGATCATGTGGCGGGTGGCTTCGTTCAGGGGCAGGTGCAGGCTGATCACGTCGGCCACGCGCAGCACTTCGGCCAGCGGCAGCACTTCGACATCGGTATCCGGCACGGGCGAACGCGAGGTCACCACGATCTGCATGCCGAAGGCGCGGCCGATCTGCGCCACGCGCCGGCCCAGCGCGCCGTAGCCGACGATGCCCAGCACACTGCCCGACAAGTCGCTGATCGGATGGTCGAACAGGCAAAACTGAGGCGCCGTCTGCCATTTGCCGGCGGCGACGTCGCGCGCGTAGGCCGTTACATTCCGGCGCAGGGCGAGCATCAACGTGAACACGTGCTCGGGCACGGAGACCAGGGAATAATTGCGGATGTTGGCAACGACGATGCCCCGTTCACGCGCGGCGGCCAGGTCGACGATGTCGGTGCCGGTGGCCGCCACCGCGATCATCTTCAGATCGGGCAGGCGGGCCAGGTCGGCGGCGCGCAGCGGCACCTTGTTGGTGACGGCGATGTTCGCGCCGGCCAGACGCTCCACCACGTTGGCGGGGCTGGTGGCGGGATAGTCGCGCCACTGGTGGGCAAAGGCGGGCGGGCGCACGGTCGCGTGCAGACTGTCGCGGTCGAGGAAGACGATGTGCTGCATGGGCGGGATGACTCCTTTTAAGCGGCGAGGACGGCGGCAGGGATGGTGCGGGCGGGCGCCTTGGTCTGAAAGCCCGGATGGGCCATGAACAGGTCGGCCACCCACTCGACGAACACGCGCACCTTGGCCGAGAGGTGGCGGTTCTGAGGATACACCACGTGGATGGGGATGGGGGCGCTGCTCCAGTCGGTCAGCAGCAACTCCATCTCGCCCCGTTCAACATGGGTCTGCATATTATAGGCAGCCATCTGCACGATCCCCAGGCCCGCCAGGCCCGCATTGATATAGGCGGTGGAGTCGTTGACGGAAAACTGGCCGGGTAGGGCGATGCGCAAGTCCTCGTCGCCGCGCGCAAAGTCCCAGTCGAAGATCTTGCCCGTCTTGGATGAAAAATAATTGACGCAGATATGCTGCTTCAGATCGTTGGGGTGGGCCGGCCTGCCATGGCGCGCCAGGTAGGCGGGACTGGCGCCCGTAAAAAAGTGCAGCATGCCGATGCGGCGCGCGATCAGGTTCGAGTCGGGCAGTTCGCCGCCGCGGATGGCGCAGTCGACGCCTTCCTCGATCAGGTCGACGGGCCGGTCGCCGCAGCCCATTTCCAGAGCAATGTCCGGATAGCGGGCGAAAAAGTCGGGCAGGGCGGGGATGATGATGTCGTTGGCCACGCCGGTGGCGACGTCGATGCGCAGGCGTCCGCTGGGACTGGCCCGCTCGCGCGAGAGCGATTCCTCGGCGTCGCGCACGTCGGCCAGGATGCGCAGGCAGCGTTCATAATAGACGGCGCCGTCGGAGGTGACGCTGACGTGGCGCGTGGTGCGGTGCAGCAGCTTGACCGCCAGCGCGTTCTCGAGCGACTGCACGAGGGTGGAAACGCTGGCCTTCGGCAGTTGCATCTGTTCGGACGCCTTGGTGAAGCTGCCCGTGTCGACTACCTGCACGAACACTTCCATCGCTTGAAGTTTATTCATTTTTCCTCGCATTGTTCGTAAATCTGAACAATCAATTCGATTTCACCCTATTTATCTGATTGTAGCCCATGTTTATACTGGCTGTACTGGATCAAAGGACCCAGCATTGAATTGAGCAGAGCAGGAGAACGATCATGAACATCAAGGATGCTTTCACTACTGTTATCGGACTGGTACTGAGTCTGGCCGTCCTCACGAGCCTGAGCTATACCGAGCAGTTCCAGCAGGCCGCGCGCGTTGAGGTGGGCGGTTTTGACGCACTTGCACATGATCTGTTTAATAGTCCCCAGCTGGCCAGCGGCGAAGACGCCGCCAATCCCGCCGGTGTCGACAACGGCGCAGTGAGCAAGCAATGAGTGGTTCGACTGCCGCAGTTGGTGCGATGGGCGATTTTCCCCAGGTGACGGTGCGTGATGTGCAGGTCGGCGGCGCCGACGGTTTGCTCGCCGCCCGCCTGTACACCAGCGCGGCTCGGGGCGGCAAGGCCGTGCCGAAGCAGGACACGCTGATTGTGTTCTTCCACGGCGGCGGTTTCGTCGGCGGCAGCATCGACGAGGGCGACGTGTTCCTGCGTCATCTGTCCAGCGCGCCGGTCAGTCAGCTGGTGCTCTCATCCAGCTACACCCTGGCCACCGTCAAGCCCTTTCCCGCCGCGGTCGAAGACGCCCACGCCGTGCTGCTGTGGACGAAAAAGCACAAGGCCCGCCTGGGCTGGAGCGGCAAGCGCCTGGTGGTGGCGGGAATTGAAGCGGGCGCCAACCTGGCCGCCGTCTGCGCGCTGATGTCGCGTGACCGCGCCGGTCCCGAACTGGCCGGCCAGATTCTCATCATGCCCATGCTCGATCCGGCCTTGACCACCTGCTCGATGCGCCAGGCGCCGGCGGGTGCGGCCAACGCCGAAGTGGCCGACACCTGCGCGGCCAGCTACCGGGGCTATCTGCCCAATCCGGCCGACCGCACCCACCCGTATGCCTCGCCGCTGCAATCGAGCCGTCTGAAAAATCTGCCGCCGGCGCTGGTGCTGTCGGCCGAAGACGATCCCCTGCGCGACGAAGCCGAACAATATGCCGCCAAGCTGGCCGCCAACGGCGTCGCCGCCATCCTCAAGCGCATGTCGCCGGCGCGCCTGCAGGACAGCGGCGCGCGCAACGAGTGCGCCTGTACTGGCGCCGCCTTGAGTGAAATTGGCGCCTTCCTCGCCGCACTCGATGCCGGCGTCGAACTGGCTGCCGATGTTGGTCCGTCCGCGCTGGCGCCCACCCCGCCCAGTTAATCCACGTTCCACCCGTTTTTCTGCCTGGCCGCGCTGAGACCCGCGGCCATGGGGGGCGCTTTGCCCCGCACTTTGTTTTCAAGCCCGAATGGGCGCCCTGCGGGGCGCCACGGGATGATTTTTGCCCGCGTATTGCGCCGTTCGCCCGGCACGATACGCGGGTGCAGCACCGGTAATTGGCACGACCGTCCTTTCGCACCAGGTTTGGTGCACATTTTTATCAAAACAAGGGAACAACAAAATGAAGACCCCACGCCTTTCACAACCCCGTTCGATGATCACGCCGCTCGCCGGCGCCGCTGCCCTGCTGGTCGCTGCGCTTGGCCTGGCCGGTTGCGGTCCCAGCAGCGAAGCCCAGGCCCAGGCCCCGGCCGCTGCTGGCGGTCCACCTGTCACGGCTGCCGTGGTGCTCGAGCGCCAGGTCAACGAGACCCAGGAATTCTCGGGCCGCCTTGAAGCCGTCGAGCGGGTCGACATCCGTGCCCGCGTGGGCGGCTTCATCACCACCGTTAACTTCGAACCAGGTTCGCTGGTCAAAAAAGGCGACGTGCTCTTCACGATCGATGCGCGTCCCTTCCAGGCCGAAGTGAACCGCGCGGAAGCAGCCGCCGTCTCGGCCCGCGCCAAGGCCGATCTGGCCCGCATCGAACTGGCGCGCTCCGAGCGCCTGTTGGCCGACAAGGCCATCGCCCAGCGCGAACTCGATGAAAAAGCCTCGAGCCTGAAAGAGCTCGACGCCAACGTCCACGCCGCCAACGCCCAGCTGGAATCGGCCCGCCTGAACCTGGCCTACACCAAGGTCACCGCGCCCATCGCCGGGCGCGTGTCGAAAGCGGAAATCACCACCGGCAACCTGGTCGACGGCAGCGCCATCCTGACCTCCGTGGTGTCGAACAAGGACATCTACGCCAGTTTCGATGGCGACGAAGACACCTATCTGCGCGTGGCCAAAGTGGCGCAGAACGGCACCCCTGTAATCGTGAAGATCGGCCTGGCCAACGAAGCCGGCTTCCCGCACGAAGGCAAGCTGCAGTTCGTCGACAACCGCCTCGACGCCAACACCGGCAGTGTGCGCATGCGCGCCAGCTTCGCCAACACCGACAACACCCTGGTGCCTGGCCTGTTCGCCCGCGTGCAGCTCTCCGGTGATCCGAAGGCACACAAGACGGCGGCCCTGATCGCCGACCGCGCCATCGGCACTGACCAGAACCGCAAGTTCGTCTACGTCGTCAAGGCCGACAACACGGCCGAATACCGCACCGTCACCCTGGGCCCCGTCATCGACGGCTTGCGCCTGGTGCGCGATGGCGTCAAACCCGGTGAAAAAATCGTCGTCAACGGCCTGCAGCGCGTGCGCCCTGGCGCGCCGATCACGGCCGCCATCGTGCCGATGGAAGGCGACGCCAAGCCAGCGGTCGTTGCCGCCGCCAGCGCCGAGACCAAGGATAAACAATAATGAATTTCTCTAAATTTTTCATCGACCGGCCGATCTTTGCGGCCGTCCTGTCGGTCATCATTTTCGTGGCCGGCCTGCTGGCCATCTTCGCGCTGCCCATTTCCGAGTATCCGGACGTGGTGCCGCCGTCGGTGGTGGTGCGCGCCCAGTATCCGGGCGCCGATCCGAAAGTGATCGCCGAAACCGTGGCCGCGCCGCTGGAAGAGCAGATCAACGGCACCGAGGGCATGCTCTACATGTCCTCGCAATCGACCGCCGACGGCGCCTTGGCCCTGACCGTCACCTTTAAAGTCGGCACCAACGTCGAACAGGCCGAGACGCAGATCCAGAACCGGATCGCGCGCGCCTTGCCGCGCCTGCCGGAAGAAGTGCGCCAGATCGGCGTGACGGCCGTGAAGGCTTCGCCCAATCTCACCATGGTGGTGCACCTGAACTCGCCGACCGGCCGCTACGACGACCTGTACCTGCGCAATTACGCCGTGTTGAACGTCAAGGACCAGCTGGCGCGTATCAACGGCATGGGCGACGTCCAGCTGTTTGGCGCCGGCGACTACGCCATGCGCGTCTGGCTCGATCCGCAGAAAGTGGCCGCGCGCGGCATGACGGCCAATGACGTCGTCAACGCCATCCGAGAGCAGAACGTGCAGGTTGCCGCCGGCGTGGTGGGCGCAGCGCCATCGAAGGAAGCCGAGTTCCAGATGACCGTCAATACCCAGGGCCGCCTGTCGACGGTCGAGGAGTTTGGCGGCATCATCGTGCGCACCGGTACGGACGGCGCCATCACGCAACTGAAAGACGTGGCGCGCATCGAACTGGGCTCGAACTCCTACGCGCTGCGTTCGCTCCTGAACAACAAGTCGGCCGCCGCCATCGTCATTTTCGAGGCGCCCGGTTCCAACGCGCTGCAATTGTCCGCCGACGTGCGCGCCAAGATGGAAGAACTGAAAAAGGACTTCCCCGAAGGCGTCGACTACAGCGTCGTGTATGACCCCACCCAGTTCGTGCGCGAGTCCATCAAGGCCGTGATCCACACCCTGCTGGAAGCGGTCGCCCTGGTGGTGCTGGTGGTGATCGTGTTCCTGCAAACCTGGCGCGCTTCCATCATCCCCCTGATCGCCGTGCCGGTCTCGATCATCGGCACCTTCGCCGTCATGCTCGGTTTTGGTTTTTCAATCAACACGCTGTCCCTGTTCGGCCTCGTGCTGGCCATTGGCATCGTGGTCGATGACGCCATCGTGGTGGTGGAAAACGTCGAGCGCAATATCGAAGCGGGCCTGTCATCGCGCGACGCCACCATCCAGGCCATGAAGGAAGTGTCTGGTCCGATCATCGCCATCGCCCTGGTGCTGTGCGCCGTGTTCGTGCCGATCGCCTTCGTCTCCGGCCTGTCCGGCCAGTTCTACCGCCAGTTTGCGCTGACCATCGCCATTTCGACCGTCATCTCGGCCTTCTCTTCGCTGACCCTGTCGCCGGCCCTGGCCGCCGTGCTGTTGAAGCCACACGATGCACCGAAAGATGCGCTCACCCGTGGCATGGACAAGGTGTTCGGCCGCTTCTTTGGCTGGTTCAACCGCTTCTTTGGCCGCACGTCCGTCAAGTACGAGCGTGGCGTCAACGGCGTCTTGAAGCGCAAGACCATTTCCGTGGCGGTGTATGTGCTGCTGGGCGTGGCCGCTGTGTTCATGTTCAAGGCGGTGCCAGCCGGTTTCGTGCCAGCCCAGGACAAGCAGTACCTGATCGGCTTTGCGCAATTGCCAGACGCTGCCACCATGGACCGTACCGACAAGGTCATCCGCAAGATGACCGATGTGGCGGGCACCGTGCCGGGCGTGGAATCGTCGGTGGCCTTCCCCGGCCTGTCGATCAACGGCTTTACCAATGCGTCCAACGCCGGCATCGTGTTCTACACCTTGAAGCCGTTTGACCAGCGCACCGGCAAGGGCCAGGATGGTCCGTCGATCGCCGCCGAAATCAACAAGCGCCTGGGCGGCATCCAGGATGCCTTCATCATGGTGGTGCCGCCACCGCCAGTCAATGGCCTGGGCACCACCGGCGGCTTCAAGCTGATGCTGGAAGACCGCGGCAATGCCGGCTACGACGAGATGTACAAGGCAGTGCAGGCAGTGCAGGGCAAGGCCTGGGCCGACAAGTCGCTGGCGGGCGTGTATTCGAGCTTCCAGATCAATGTACCGCAACTGTTTGCGGACGTCGACCGCGTCAAGGCCAAGCAGCTTGGCGTGCCGCTGGCGACCATCTACCAGACCTTGCAGATCAATCTGGGTTCGCTCTATGTGAACGACTTCAACCAGTTTGGCCGTACCTACCAGGTGCGCGTCCAGGCCGATGCGGCGTTCCGCTCCAAGCCGGAAGACATCGCGCAATTGAAGGTGCGCAGTGACAAGGGCGAGATGATCCCCCTGTCGTCGCTGATGCGCGTGAAGGACAGCTATGGCCCGGATCGCGTGCAGCGCTACAACGCCTACGTGTCGGCCGATGTCAACGGCGGCGCCGCCCCTGGCGTGTCGTCGGGCCAGGCCCAGGCCGCGATGGAGAAGATTCTCAAGGAAGCGCTGCCCAAGGGCGTGTCGTACGAGTGGACCGACCTGACCTACCAGGACATTTTGTCCGGTAACACGATGGTGTATGTGTTCCCCCTGTGCGTGCTGCTGGTGTTCCTGGTGCTGGCCGCCCAGTACGAAAGCTGGACCCTGCCGCTGGCGGTGATCCTGATCGTGCCGATGTCGATCCTGTGCGCCCTGGTCGGCGTCAAGCTGACCGGTGGTGACAACAACATCTTCACGCAGATCGCCCTGTTCGTGCTGGTGGGCCTGGCCTCGAAGAACGCGATTCTGATCGTGGAGTTTGCGCGCGAACTGGAAGACCATGGCCGCACGGTGGTGCAGGCCGCGCTCGAAGCCTGCCGCCAGCGTCTGCGTCCGATCCTGATGACCTCGATCGCTTTCATCATGGGCGTGCTGCCGCTGGTGTTCTCGCACGGCGCCGGCGCCGAGATGCGCCATGCCATGGGTGTGGCGGTATTTGCCGGCATGCTGGGCGTGACCTTCTTTGGCCTGTTCCTCACGCCCGTGTTCTATGTCCTGCTGCGCAGCTTTGCAAAGCGGTTTGAAAAACATCCGGTCCTGGATGCGGCCCCGGCGCACAACGCACCGGCTGTCGCCCAGGTCGAAGGAGTGCATTGATGAAGTCCCTGAAACTGAAACTGACACTGGCGCCGATGCTGGCCGCCCTGATCCTGGCGGGCTGCTCGTCGACGCCGGAATTGAAGGCGCCGATGGTGCCCGTGCCGGCGGCGTATAAAGAAGCGGCCACCCCGGTGGTGGCAGCCGACGGCAGCGCCTGGAAAGTGGCGCAGCCGGCGGAAAACCAGCCGCGCGGCCAGTGGTGGCTGGCCTTTCATGATCCGGTCCTGAACGACTTGATCGGCCAGGCCACCGAGGCCAACGCCCAGTTGGCGGTGGCGGCAGCGCGGGTAAAACAGGCGCGCGCCATTGCCGGCATCGCAGCGAGCGAAAAGAGCGTGCAGGTTGGCGCGGGCATCGGCGCCCAGCGCGGTGGCAATCCCACCCAGCCGGCTGCCACCACTTACCAGGGCCAGCTCACGGCCAGCTACGAGGTCGACCTGTTCGGCCGCATCGGCGCCAACGTGACGGCGGCCCAGGCGGATGCGGACGCTTCGAGCGCGACTTACCGTTCCGTGCTGCTCTCGCTGCAGGCCGACGTGGCCCAGACCTATTACCGGATCCGGGCGACGGATGCGGAACTGGCGACCCTGGCGCAAAACTCGGACCTGCGGGCCCAGAGCGTCAAGGTCAACCAGAGCCGGTTTGATAATGGCGACATCGGCGAATTCGACCTGGTGCGGGCCAAGACGGAACTGGCGGCGGCGCGCGCCGAGGAAATCGGCCTGCAGCGCCAGCGCACGACCCTCGAACACGCGCTGGCGGTCCTGCTGGGCAAACCGGCCGCCGCATTTTCGGCGGGCGTGAATCCCTTGCTGGAGACGGCATCGCTGCCCGCGATTCCAGCCGGCCTGCCTTCGCAGTTGCTGGAGCGCCGCCCTGACGTGACGGCCGCCCAGCGCGCGATGGTGGCCTCGAACGCCCGCATTGGCGTGGCCCGGGCGGCCATGTTCCCGGCGCTCGGTCTGAGCGCTGCGGGCGGGGGTGAATCGGTGGCCCTGTCGAACGTGCTGAAAATGAGCGGCCATTCGTGGCTGCTGGGCGCCTTGCTGTCGATGCCGGTGATTGACGGTGGCCGCAACAAGGCCAACATCACCCGCAGCGAAGCGGTGCTGGAGGAGTCGGTCGCAGCCTATCGCCAGAACGTGCTGGTGGCGTTCGCGGAAGTCGAAGACAACCTGGCGGGCCTGCGCAT
>JBJMVV010000045.1:0-5174 GCA_045810505.1 Massilia sp. | reverse complement strand
TTAAGGCGAATAGTGGTCATGTAAAAATTCAAACCGTTTGATTTAGGGAAGAAGGAGAGTGTAGCAGGGTTTTGCCATCATTGGAAGTGTTTACCGGCCCCGCTTTCACACGGGCCCAACACTTTCCATCATGCAAGCGCCAGTCCCGCTGCCACGCCGGATGCCCACGCCCACTGGAAATTGTAGCCGCCCAGCCAGCCCGTCACGTCGACCGCCTCGCCAATAAAGTAGAGGCCCGGCACCTTGTTGACCATCATGGTTTGCTGGGACAGCTCGCGCGTGTCGATGCCGCCCATGGTCACTTCGGCCTTGCGGTAGCCTTCCGAGCCGGTCGGGACGATCGCCCAGCGGTTGATCGCTTCGCCGAGTTTGCGCAACTTGGCGTCGGGCATGTCGGCCAGGCGGGCGTCGAGGGCGATGCCGCTGGCGGCCAGCATCGATTCTGCCAGGCGGGCAGGCAGCCACTGGGACACCAGGTTGCCCATCTGCTTTTTTAATACGCCCTTGTTTTCAATCAGCTCGGCCGCGACGTCCACCTCGGGCAGCAGGTTGATGACGATGGGGTTGCCCGGCTGCCAGTAGCTGGAGATCTGCAGGATGGCGGGACCGGACAGGCCGCGGTGGGTGAACAGCAGGTCTTCGCGAAACTTGCCTTTAATCGCCGTCTTGCCCTTGCCGGAACTGGTTTCCACTTCCACTTCCAGCGCGATGCCCGACAGGGGCGCAAACGCTTCCCAGGCGGGGCCGTCGAAGGTCAGGGGCACCAGGCCAGGACGCGGCTCGACCATGGCGAGCTCGAACTGGGCCGCGATGTCATAGGCAAAGCCGGTGGCGCCAATTTTGGGGATCGACAGGCCGCCGGTGGCAATCACCACGCTCTGGGCCAGGATATCGCCCGTGTCGGTGGCGAGCAGAAAGCCGTCGTCCATCTGTTCAAAGGACTCCACCTTGGTTGGCATGCGCCAGGTCACATTGCCGGCGGCACATTCTGCCTTGAGCATGTCAATGATCTGCTCGGCCGAGTTGTCGCAAAACAGCTGGCCGCGGTGCTTCTCGTGGTAGGTGATGCGGTGCTTTTTGATGAGCGCGAGGAAATCGTGCGGCGTGTAGCGGGACAAGGCGCTCTTGGCGAAGTGCGGATTGTTCGACAGGAAATTCGCTGGCGTCGTGTTGATGTTCGTGAAATTGCAGCGCCCGCCGCCGGAAGTGCGGATTTTTTCCGCCAGCTTGGCCGCATGGTCAATGAGGACGACGCGCTTGCCGTTCTGGGCGGCCACTGCTGCGCACATCATGCCGGCCGCGCCCGCGCCGATGACTGCTACGTCGTATTCTTTTGCCATGGTTGCTGCCGCCGATAGACGGGAATGAAGGGGAACCCGGCATTATGCCAGTTCAGAACCGGGCCAGTGGCGTAAAGCGTGGGGAGGGACTGGCGCTTGGTCCGAATGCGGCCCAGCCTGTCCCAGCCTTTAAAACCGCACAAAAACCCACACCAAAAGCAGGGACAGGCATCAAGTGCCAGTCCCTTTCCTTGCGACCCGGACGCATTGGGCGACCTGCTCCAGGATCGAAGGCGGCACTGGCTCCTCCCCCCGCATCGCGCGACCGATCCAGGCGGCGGTCGACGCGGCGTCGCGCGCTTCCGGCGCTGGCGCGACCAGGTCCGTTGGCGCATCGCGGGGCACCAGCAGGGTGCGTTCGCTATCATGAAACCAGTCGATCTGGTTGGCGCGGTTGGCGTTGGCCACCGTCTCCCCTTCCGTGCCCCGCATCAAAAAGGCGTCGCCCCGCCCGCTCGGTACTGCCCGGGTGAAATAGTCGGCCAGCATGTCCAGGTACTCCGGGTGGGTGTAGGACACCAGTCGCAGGGCCGGGCCGGCGTAGGGCTGCAGGATCTTGACGAGGGTGTGGGTGGAATTGCGCACGCCCAGCACGCGGCGCAGGGCCAGCAGGCGGCCCATTTTTGGCGCCAGCACGGCAATGGGGATGAAAGCAGGCTGGCGCAGGCTGTGGGCCAGTTCGATGCCGGCGGCGTCGCTGGCGGCGGGCATGCCCATGGCCTCGAAAATTTCCGCCGTGGTAATGCGGCCGGGGTCGCGGTTGACGCCATGCACCAGCACGGGCACGCCTTCGCGCGCCAGCAGCAGCGCCAGCAGGGGCGTCAGGTTGGCCAGCTTGCGGCTGCCGTTGTAGCTGGGAATGAGCACGGGGGCAAATAGCCCGCTTGGGACGGGCAGCGGCGCAAAGGAGGCTTCGGCAGCGTCAAGAAAGCCGGCGATTTCCTCGACCGACTCGCCCTTGATGCGCATGGCCAGCAGGATGGCGCCCAGCTCGAGGTCGCTCACCCTGCCGTCGAGCATGGCTGCGTAGAGGGCGGCGGCGTCATCGCGCGACATGCTGCGCGCGCCCTTTTTGCCGCGGCCGATTTCCTTGATGAAGCCGGCGGCGGGAAAGTGATTGTCGGGAAAACGGACATCGGCGGGCATGGTGCTGGCGGCGAGATCGGCGAACTGTGCGGGAGCGGTGGCAGGTGGTGGCGTCGTCATGGTGAAAGCTTACACCGGCCTCCGTAAATATTTATCAAATTGCGAATCCATTTCAATAAGGTGGCCGTATATCTGCCAACACCGCTGACAACAACGCTGAAAAGCACCCGGTGTCAATCGCACAAACCGAGGAGAGATAACATGCAACAATTGCGCAGGAAACACATGCGACACACGGCGTCCATCGGCGCCCTGGTCATCGGCAATTTACTCGCGCTGGGCGTGGCGCCACAGGCGATGGCATCGAGCCACCGCGAAGCCCCGTTCATCACCCGCCACCCGAAAGTGGATGCCACGGACTTCTATATGTTCCGCAGTTTCCAGGCCGGCCGCAGCGATTACACGACGATCATTGCCAACTACGTTCCCCTGCAGGATGCATACGGCGCCCCGAATTATTTCTCCCTCGACCCCGATGCGCTCTACGAAATTCATATCGACAACAATGGTGACGGCAAGGAAGACATGACCTTCCAGTTCCGCTTCACCAACACCATCAAGGATGCCCAGTTCACTGTGGGCGGCAAGAAAGTATCGATTCCGCTGGTCATCAACGGAGGCGCCATTGACGGCCCGAATGCAGCTGGCACCAATCTGCGCGAGACCTTCACCGTCAACGTCGTGCGCGGCGACCGCCGTGCCGGCACCCGCACCGCCGTGACCAATGCAGCCGATGGCAGCAGCACCTTTGACAAGCCAATCGACAACGTCGGCAACAAGTCGATTCCCAACTACGACGCCTACGCCGCCAAGCACATTTATAGTGTCAATATTCCCGGCTGCGCCACGCCAGCGAAACTGTTCGTGGGCCAGCGCAAAGATCCTTTCGTCGTGAACCTGGGCGAAACCTTTGACCTCATCAACATCAAGGCGCCGGCTGTCGAGTTCGACCCGAACGCCGAAAAAGGCGCCAAGGATGACCTGGCGCTTAAAAACGTCACCGCCATTGAAATGGAAGTGCCGACCTCCTGCCTGCTCAACGCCACCGCGGGCGACCCCGTGATCGGCGGCTGGACCACGGCCAGCCTGCGCCAGGGTCGCCTGCTCAATCCGGCTCCCGTGAACGGCAAGGCCTCGTCCGAAGGCGGCGCCTGGACCCAGGTATCGCGCCTCGGCATGCCGCTGGTGAATGAAGTGGTCATTGGACTCAAGGACAAGGACCGTTTCAACCACAGCAAACCCTCGGCCGATGCCCAGTTTGCCGACTACGTGACCAACCCCACCCTGCCCGCGCTGGTGGAAACCCTGTACGCCTCTGCCGGCGTGAAGGCGCCCACGAACTTCCCCCGCAACGACCTGGTCGCAACCTTCCTCACGGGTATCAAAGGCGTGAACCAGCCCAAGACCTTCGCCGCGGCTGAAATGCTGCGTCTGAATACTTCGATCGCGCCGACCGCCGTTGGTTCCCAAAATCGCCTCGGCGTCATCGGTGGCGACAATGCCGGCTTCCCGAACGGCCGCCGTCCTGGCGACGACGTGGTCGACATCGCTCTGCGCGTTGTGATGGGCAAGCTGTGCACCTTGAGTATCGGCTGCGTGCCAGCCGATGCGCCGGCGGGCGGGATCCGCTTCACTGACGGGGCGTATCTGGACGAGACCTTCTTCAATCCCACCTTCCCGTACCTGAAAAATCCGATTCCAGGCTCGCCGCAGCGCTAATCAAGGAGATTGTCATGTCCAGAGTGAACTTTAAAATGGTCCTGCTGGCGGCCGCGGCCTTCGCGGCCGTCCTGGCCGGCTGCGGTGGTGGCGGCGATGACGGCGGCACGCCCGTTGCCGTCACGCCAGCGCCCCAGCCCGCTACGCCGGATAACTTTTACGCCCTCGTGGCGGGCCAACTGACGACCACATCGGAAGACAAGGAGCCAATCAACATCGACGCTCTGGCGGTAACGTCGCCAGAAGACTCGGAACCGGTGGCCATCTAAGTTTTTTGTACCGGTAATGCCCTTGGCCGCGCCCTTGCAGGACGCGGCTTTTTTTTATGGGGCCTGGACAAATCAGGCGGGCCCCGCCCGGCTTGTCGGCGGGCGGCGGCGTTTCCGGCTACACTGATTCTTGTTCCACGACTATATTCAAGCCTTCCATGACCACCCACGATATTGAAAACAGTAACGTCAGCTCCTTCGCGCGCATGCCCACGCCGGTGGAACTGCACAAGAAATTGCCCCTGACAGCGACCGCCTTCGACACCGTCATGAAGGGCCGCGAAGCGCTGCGCAACATCATCGATCGCAAGGACAAGCGCCTGTTTGTCGTCGTCGGTCCCTGCTCGATCCACGATCCCGTCGCCGGCCTCGACTACGCGGCGCGCCTGAAAGCCTTGCAGGCCGAGGTGGCCGACACCATGCTGCTGGTGATGCGCGTGTATTTTGAAAAGCCCCGCACCACCACCGGCTGGAAGGGCTATATCAATGATCCCCACATGGACGATTCCTTCCGCGTCGACGAGGGCATGGAAAAGGCGCGCCAGTTCCTGCTGGACGTGTGCGAAATGGGCCTGCCCACCGCCACCGAAGCGCTCGATCCGATTTCGCCCCAGTACCTGGGTGACCTGATTGCCTGGACTGCCATCGGCGCGCGCACGACGGAATCGCAGACCCACCGCGAAATGTCGTCGGGCCTGTC
>JBJMVV010000044.1:0-6446 GCA_045810505.1 Massilia sp. | reverse complement strand
CTGGTGGCGGCGGCTGAAATCTATCCGGCGCACACCCTGCTTGAGGTGTGCGCCCACTTTGCCGGCAGCGGCGCGGGCGACCGCATCGCGCGTCATCGCGCGTCGGTATCAGGCGCCGCGCCGCCTTGCGCGGATTTCGCCGACGTGAAAGGCCAGCCCCAAGCCAAGCGGGCGCTGGAGATCGCGGCGGCTGGCGCACACAATGTGTTGATGATGGGGCCGCCTGGCACCGGCAAAACCATGCTGGCCTCGCGCTTCGCCAGCTTGTTGCCGCCGATGACGGATGCCGATGCGCTGGAGGCCGCTGCCGTGCAATCGCTGTCGCGGGGGTTTTCAATTGCGAGCTGGAAGGTGCGGCCTTACCGCAGCCCGCACCATACGACCTCGGCCGTCGCGCTGGTCGGTGGCGGGCCGATGCCGCGGCCCGGCGAGATTTCACTGGCGCACTGTGGCGTGCTGTTTCTTGATGAACTTGCCGAGTTCGATCGGCGCGTGCTGGAGGTGCTGCGCCAGCCGATGGAATCGGGCATGGTGACGATTTCCCGGGCGGCCCACCAGGCCGATTTTCCCGCGCGCTTTCAACTGATCGCGGCGATGAATCCCTGCCCTTGCGGCTATCTGGGTCACGCGTCGGGTCGCTGTCATTGCAGCACGGAAGTGGTGGCGCGCTACCGGAATAAAATTTCAGGGCCGCTGCTTGACCGCATTGATCTGCAGGTCGACGTCGCTACCCTGTCGCCAGCCGATGTGGCGGCGCCGGCAACAGGGGAGCCCAGCGCCGCCATTGCTGCGCGGGTCGAACAGGCTTACCGCCTGCAGTTGCAGCGCCAGGCGTGCAGCAACCAGCAACTGGGCCCGCGCGAAGTGGACCAGCATTGCAAGCTCGACGAAGGCGGTGCAAGGCTGCTGCGCGACACCATGCTGCAATGGCACTGGTCAGCGCGAGGCTACCATCGCGTGCTCAAAGTGGCGCGCACCATCGCCGATCTTGCTGGCACGCAGAGAATTGCCCGGGCTCACGTGGCCGAGGCAATCCAGTACCGCCGCAATTTACAGGAGCGCTAAGCGCCCGCTACCTCATGCCCGCTTCGGCAACTTCCAGTCCGGCCGGATGTAATGACAGGTGTAGCCGTCCGGCAAGCGCTCCAGGTAATCCTGGTGCTCCGGTTCCGCTTCCCAGAAGTCCCCCGCGGGCGCTACTTCCGTGACCACTTTGCCTGGCCACAGGCCGGAGGCGTCGACGTCGGCGATGGTGTCTTCGGCGACCTGTTTTTGCGTGTCACTGGTGTAATAAATGGCCGAACGGTAACTGGCGCCGCGGTCATTGCCCTGGCGGTTGGGCGTCGACGGATCGTGAATCTGGAAAAAGAATTCAAGGATCTGGCGATAGCTCAGTTTGGCCGGATCGAACACGATCTCGATGGCTTCGGCGTGGTTGCCATGGTTTCGGTAGGTGGCGTTGCGCACTTCGCCGCCCGAATAGCCGACACGGGTGGCGATCACGCCCGGCATTTTGCGGATCAAATCCTGCATGCCCCAGAAGCATCCGCCGGCAAGAATGGCAGTTTCGGTCGTCATGGTGGTCCTTTCAGTGAGTTGATGAACTATATCGGCCCGATGTGGCGGATTACCAGAGCCACCTTGCACAAAGAAAAACCTGCAAGTGGCGGCGCTGGCGCGGCGCGGTGGGCCCTGCTACCATCGTCCAATGACAATCTTTCATTTTACGGCCTGCCGCCAGATGCTGCTGCGGCTGCCCCGCTCGCTTGCAGTCGCCCTTGCACTTGGCCTCGGCATGACGGTGGCCGCCTGCGGCTCTTCCCATAACTGGCGCGACTACAGCAGCCAGGAAGCGCCGTACCGGGTCATGTTTCCGGACAAGCCTGCGATTCACAAGCGCAGCATCGATATTGATGGCATGCAGGTCGACATGACCATGACGGCCGTGGACGCCAACGGCACCACCTTTGCTGTCGGCAGCGCCGTCGCCCCGGATGCCGCCCACGCCAAGGCGGCGCTGGCGGGCATGAAAACGGCGCTGGTGCGCAATATTGGCGCGCGCGTGAGCTCGGAAAAAGCCAGGGCGGA
The DNA here is from genome assembly GCA_045810505.1 of Massilia sp. Classification (GTDB taxonomy): domain Bacteria; phylum Pseudomonadota; class Gammaproteobacteria; order Burkholderiales; family Burkholderiaceae_D; genus JAFCUW01. Next base: position 4,358 of record JBJMVV010000044.1, on the reverse strand, counting down.
GGCATCGAGCGATGGCGTCCAGCACAGCAGCATCGATATCGAAGCGGCGGGCGTGCAAAATGGCGCCCCCATGAAACTGTTCGGCCACTTCGAGGCGCGCGACAAACGCTTTTATCAGGTGATCGTGATGGGCAAGGCCAACAACATGCCGCAGGAAGATGTGGACCAGTTTTTAAGCTCGTTCAAATTGCTGTGATGGACGACCATCACGAAGCCTCGCCCGCCTTGCGCCTGCGAGGACTATGTAAACAGTTTGGCAAACCCGCTGTCGATCAGCTCGATCTGACCGTCCAGCAAGGCGAACTGTATGCCCTGCTGGGCCCGAACGGCGCTGGCAAGACCACCACCCTGCGCATGGTGGCCGGCCTGCTTGCGCCGGACGCGGGCACGATCGAAGTGCTCGGCGTCGACCTGGCGGCCGCGCCCAGGCTGGCCAAGCAGGCCATCGCCTACCTGCCGGATGAGCCCATGTTGTACGCCAAACTCAAACCCGGGGAATATCTCGAGTTCGTGGCCGGCCTGTGGGGCGTGGACGGGGCCAGCGCAGCCGCGCGCGCGGAAAAATTGCTGGACTGGCTTGACCTGTCGCAGCACGCCGATGAACTGATTGAAGGGTTTTCGCGCGGCATGAAGCAGAAGCTGGTGCTGGCAGGCGCCCTGATCCACGAGCCACGCCTGCTGATCCTCGATGAACCGCTGACGGGACTCGATGCGGCGGCCGCGCGCCAGGTCAAGGATCTGCTGCTGCAACATACCAGGAACGGCGGCACCGTCGTCATCACCACCCACATTCTCGAAGTCGCCGAACGGATGGCGGACCGGATTGGCATCATCCAGGGCGGCAGACTGATTGCCGAAGGGACGCTGGCGCAATTGCGTGGCCAGGCCGGCGCCGGCGCGGCCGACGGCGCCACCCTGGAGGATGTGTTCCTGCAATTGACAGGCCAGGCATGAGGCTGCTGCCGGGTAGCGCCCTGTGGCTATTGCGGCACGAGTTGCGCCTGTTCTGGTTCCGCCTTGGCGGCAGCGGCGGCAAGGGCCCGGCGCGCCGCGGTCCGCGCGTCTCGGCCATACTGATTGCCGCCGTGGGCGCCATCGTTCTCCATGTATTTGCCTGGAAATTGCTGTCCACCACGGATGGCGGCGCGGGCATGCCGCCTGCCGCGGTCCTGATGACGGTAACGGCGGTGTTCGTGCTGATCTTCAGCCTGATGCTCTCGCACGCCATCAAGGCCAGCATCGAAGTGCTGTTCGTCAGGGACGACCTCGACCTGCTACTGTCCTCCCCGCTGCCTTCGCGCAGCATTTTCGTGGTGCGCCTGGGCGCGATCGTGATCGGTACGGCAGCCATGTATCTGTTCCTGCTGACGCCCTTCGCTCACGTTGGCGCGCTGCTGGGGCAGCCGCGCTGGATGGCGATTTATCCGGTCGTGCTGGCCGCGGCGGCGATTGCGGCCTCGGGCGGCATGCTGTTGTCATTGGGCCTGGTCCGGCTGATGGGGGTGCGCCGCACGCGGGTGGTGGCGCAGGTGCTGGGCGCCCTCATCGGCGCCGTCTTCTTTCTGCTATCCCAGCTTTACGGCAACGCCGGCGCCGGCTTGCAAAGCCGGGTGGCGCGCTTGATAAAGCTCCACGCAGCCGCCGGCGGCTTGCTCGGCAGCGACAGTGCGCTGTGGCTGCCGGCCCGGGCCACGCTGGGCGCGCCCTGGCCGCTGCTGGCGGTGGCCTTGTTTGGCCTGGCCGCATTCTGGCTGACGGCGCAGACCACCCACGGCTTCTTTGTGCGTGGCCTGCAGCAGGTAGTGAGCCAGCCACGGGGGGCAACACGCAGGCTGGTCACGCCCCGTCAGCGTTTTGGCATGAGCCTGTCGGCAACCGTGATCGCCAAGGAATGGCGCCTGATTGCACGCGATCCCCAGCTGATTTCGCAAGTACTGTTGCAGCTGCTGTATCTGCTGCCGCTGTGCTTCGTGCTGGTGTTCAAGACCGATGCGGTGTTGCCTGGCCTGGGCGCTTCGCTGGTGTTTCTCGGCATGTCGCTGACGACCTCCCTGGCCTGGCTGATCATTGCGGCCGAAGAAGCGCCCGACTTGCTGCGGGCCTCGCCCGCCTCGCTGATAAAAGTGGCGCGGGCGAAACTGGCGGCCGCGGTCACCCCTGCCCTGTTCCTGTTGGCCGCCCCGCTGGCCTGGGTGGCGTGGCGCGCCCCGGCCGCCGCGCTATTGCTGGCCGCGTGCGTCGCTGGCGGGGCCATCAGTGCCGGCTTGATCGTGCACTGGAGCGCAGTGCCCGCGGCGCGTGGCGATTTCCAGCGCCGCGCCAGGGGCAACGTCCTCAGCACGTTTCTCGAGTTCGGTACCGGCATGGTCTGGAGCGGCCTGAGCTGGACCGCCCTGTCCTGGCTGCACGCAGCGCCGCACACGCCGCCACCGGCGCTATCCGCCACCCTGCTGTGCCTGGCGCTGCTGGCGCTGATGGCCCTGGCCTGGGCACGCCGCGAAAAGACTGCCTGATATCATGCCCACTTACGTGCCGCGCATGACCTGCCGCGCGAGTCGTGTTATCGTTTCGTCATTGCAGCATTCTTAGAGAAAAACCCTATGTTAATTACCTTCCATTCCAAAGCAGCAGCCGACGTCACGATGTACAAGGAACACGCCAAGCGCATCCTTGATTTGCTCGGCAAGGAAGCCGACCGTGGCGTCATTACCGCCGCCGAAGCGCCGCAAGCAGTCCAGTTGCTGGAAAAAGAAATCGCCGAAACCCGCGCGCACACCGCCTCCGACGAGATGCAGCGCGACGTCAACGCCCACCACGGCGAAAATGCCGAGGACAGCGACCATGAAGGCGCCCAGGTGGTCAGCTTCGCGACCCGCGCTTATCCCCTGCTGGAAATGCTGCGCGCATCCCGCGACGGCGGCAACGACGTCCTCTGGGGCGTGTAATGCCACAACTGGTGGCGCTCGGCAGCCACCAGATCAGTGCCGCCGACGGCACCAAACTGCATGTCGTCGATTATCTGCTGCCGCCGGGCCAGGCCCGCGGCAGCATCGTCATCATGCATGGCCTTGGCGAGCACAGCGGCCGTTACCAGCACCTCGCCACCTTCCTCAATGGCTGCGGCCTGTCGGTGCGCTGCTACGATCACCGCGGACATGGCCGTTCTGAAGGCAGGCGCGGCGATGTCATCAATGGCGACCCCATGCTGCAGGACGCCGAAATCGTCATTGAGGATTTCAGCAGCCGCTACGCGGAGCCACCCTTTTTGTTTGGCCACAGCATGGGCGGACTGTTTGCCGCGCGCTATGCCCTGTCGCGGCTGTCTCCCCTCCGGGGCCTGATTCTTTCTTCACCCGCGCTTGCACTGCGCATGTCGCCCTTCGAGTACAAACTGCTGGCAGTGGCGGAACGCCTGTTCGCATGGCTCGGTTTGCCAAACGGGCTCGATGCAAACATCATTTCGCACGATCCGCAGCTCGTGGCTGCCTATCGCGCCGATCCCCTCGTGCACAACAAAATCAGCGCCCGACTACTGCGCTCCATGCTCTCCTCGATCGCCTTTTGCCAGCAGCATGCGGCGGAGATGACGGTGCCAACCTTGCTACAGGTGGCCGGCGCCGATCAGGCGATCGATCCTGCAGGCGCCTTGCAATTCAGCGCCCATCTGCCGCCCGAACTGACGCAAATGCGCGTCTACGACAGCCTGTTCCACGAGATTTTCAATGAGCAGGACAATGCCCAGGTGTTCGACGACCTGCGCGACTGGTTTGATACGAAGCTGGCGCCTGGCACCGCATGAGTTTGCACGGTAGCGAGACGTAAAACAACCCGATACGCATCGCGCGCAGCGGGTTTTATGACGTCACTCCCTGAGGCGATGATGATCTGAACCAGGTCAGGGCTCTCTCTAAAATTATCCGGCTCGGCCGATCATTTTTGTCTGTTCAATCCAAATAACACGGGTGGTCTTTTGTTTGAGGACGTAAAAAAACCCCGATGCTCCTTGAGCACCGGGGTTTTTCACTATAACTAGCCTGACGATAACCTACTTTCACACTGGTTGCAGCACTATCATCGGCGTAATATCGTTTCACGGTCCTGTTCGGGATGGGAAGGGGTGGTACCGATTTACTATGGTCATCAGGCATAACTTGTACAGGTTCTGCTCCCAACCGGGCAGCAGTACCTTGAATCTGGAAGAAGTAAGTTTTGTATTACTGGTAGTGAGTACGATCTCACAAGCACAACGCAGCTTTCAATTCTCTACAACTGCTAATGTTATAGGGACAAGCCGTACGGGCAATTAGTATTGGTTAGCTTAATGCATTACTGCACTTCCACACCCAACCTATCAACGT
>JBJMVV010000043.1:0-16060 GCA_045810505.1 Massilia sp. | reverse complement strand
TCGTGGTGCTGCAGCAGGCCAGGAGCCCGGTCGCGCTGAACTGGGAAGTGATCGACCTGCTGCGCATCGCCGGCACCCAGGCCGCCAGCTACCTCGCCCAGCAGGAGGCGGCCAACGCGCTGATGGTGGCGCGCCAGTTCGAGTCGTTCAACCGCATGTCGACCTTTGTCGTGCATGATTTGAAAAACCTGGTGTCGCAACTGTCGCTGCTGATGGCCAATGCCGAGCGCCACAAGCACAATCCCGCGTTCCAGCAGGACATGCTGGAGACGGTCGATTTTTCCGTGCAAAAAATGAAGCTGCTGCTGCAAAAACTGAGCCGCACCGTCACCCCTGAACACGCCGGCGCCCTGGCCGTCGAACGGGTGCTGCGCCAGGCCGTGTCCTTGAAGGCGGCGTTTGAACCAACGCCCACATTAAAAGTGCTCGATCCGGGGCTGACCGTCATGGCCGACTGGGAGCGGCTGGAACGGGTGGTCGGCCACTTGATCCAGAACGCCATCGAAGCGACACCAAAGGACGGCCGGGTCGACATCGAGCTCTCGCGCGAAGGCGAGGGCGTGCTGATCCAGATCAGCGACAACGGCGAAGGCATGAGCGAGGAATTCATCCGCGAGCGCCTGTTCAAACCGTTTGAATCGACCAAGTCGGCCGGCATGGGCATTGGCGTGTTTGAAAGCCAGGAATACATCCGCGAACTGGGCGGCGTGCTTGAAGTGTCGAGCACGCCGGGCCAGGGCACCACCTTCAAGATCATGCTGCCCCTGCTGATGCAGGAGAGCCAGCCCATCCATCAAGCCGCCTGAGGCGCCAAGGAATACTGTGAGCCAAACGAAACAAAAGCTGTTGATTATCGAAGATGATCCGGGCCTGCAAAAGCAGTTGCGCTGGAGTCTGGACGATTACGATGTTGCCGTCGCGGGCGACCGCGAAGCGGCGCTGGCGCAAATCCGCCGCCATGAACCGGCCGTCGTGACCCTCGACCTGGGCTTGCCGCCCGATCCCGACGGTTCCACCGAAGGCCTGGCGACCTTGCAGCAAATCCTGGCGCTGGCGCCGGACACGCGCGTCATCATGTTGACGGGCAATCAGGAGCGGGGCAATGCCGTCAAGGCCATCGCCATGGGCGCCTACGATTTCCACCAGAAACCGTGCGATCCGGAAGTGTTGAACCTCGTCATACAGCGCGCTTTTTTCTTGAGCGCCCTGCAGCAGGAAAACCGCCGCATGCAGCAATCGCAGGCGGACTCTCCCCTGGCTGGCGTGATTTCGCGCGATGCCGGCATGCTCAAGGTGTGCCGCAATATCGAGAAAGTGGCGCCCACGTCCGCTTCGGTGATGATCCTCGGCGAAAGCGGCACCGGCAAGGAAGTGCTGGCGCGCGCGTTGCACGCCATGAGTCCCCGCGCCTCGAACCGTTTCATGGCCATCAACTGCGCGGCAATCCCCGAAAACCTGCTGGAAAGCGAATTGTTCGGCTACGAAAAAGGCGCTTTTACGGGCGCGGCCAAGCAGACCAAGGGTAAAGTTGAACTGGCCCACGGCGGCACCTTCTTCCTCGACGAAGTGGGCGACCTGCCGATGGCGCTGCAATCGAAACTGCTGCGCTTTCTCCAGGAGCGCGTCATCGAGCGCGTAGGCGGCCACGAGGAAATCCCCGTCGACGTGCGGATCGTCTGCGCTACCCACCAGAAACTGAAGGACCTGACCCAGACCGGGCGCTTCCGCGAAGACTTGTATTACCGCCTGTCGGAAATCGTCGTCACCATTCCGCCCTTGCGCGAACGGGTGGGCGATCCGGCCCTGCTGGCCCACCATTTTAAAAACAAGTTCAGCGCCCAGGAATCGCGCAGCTCGCTGCACTTTTCCGACGAAGCCTTGAGCGCCATTGCCGCCCATGGCTGGCCCGGCAATGTGCGGGAAATGGAAAACTGCATCAAGCGCGCCGTCATCATGACCGATGGACAGTACATCGGCGCCGACGACCTTGGCCTGACGACGGCGGCCGATGAAGAGCCCTTAAATTTGCGCCAGGTGCGCGACGAGGCGGAAAACAAGGCCATCATCAAGGCCCTGTCCCGCGTCGACGGCAACATCGTCAAGGCATCGGAATTGCTGGGCATCAGCCGGCCGACCATGTACGACCTGCTCAACCGGCACGGCATCAAGGCCAGCTGATGGCCCTGGCGTGCTGACGCTGTTCAAATTCCTGGTGCTGCCGCCCGGCGCCATGCTGGTGCTGATCGGCCTGGGGCTGCTGTTATGGCGGCGCTATCCCCGGCTGGGCAAGTCCTTGCTGGGGCTGGGCGTGTTCACCCTGTATTTTTGCAGCACCGGTGTCGGCAGCTGGCTGATTTCGCATCCCCTCGAGCAGCGCGAGCCGGCCCTGCGCGTGGTGCCAGCCAATGCGCAGGCCATCGTCGTGCTCGCGGCGGGACGGGTGCGCAACAGCCCTGAATACGGCGCCCCGATCCCGGATTTTACGGCGCTCGAACGCATCAATTACGCAGCCCACCTGTACCGCCGCAATCCCCTGCCGATCCTGCTCACGGGTGGACGGCTGACCGCGTCGCCCACCGATGAACCGCTGGCGCTGGGCATGGCCCGCGTGCTGGCAATCGATTACCAGATTCCCGTACAGTGGCTGGAATCGTCCTCGCGCAACACGGACGAAAACGCCCGCTACAGCACCCACATTCTGCGCGTGGCCGGGCTCAGCCGGGTAGTGCTGGTGACGGACGCGGTGCACATGCCGCGCGCCCGCCGCGTCTTCGAGCATTACGGCATGAGCGTGATTCCCGCGCCGACCTTTTATGCCGAGCCGGGCCGCTTCAATCCCTGGCGGCTGATGCCGACGATTGAAAACCTGCGGCGCTCGCATGCCGCCCTGTACGAATGGATGGGGCTGGTGTGGTATGCCAGGTCCGGGCGCTGATCGGATTTGCATGAAAACTGTTCCGACAGTGGTGCTGACGGGCGCCGTGCTGGCGCTGGTAGGCGCCGGGGCGGCGCTGACGGTATTGCAGCAGGCGGGCTACGCGCCGCGGGTACTGGCCCGTTACATGGAGCGGCGCGCCGACAAGCACAATCCCGCCATCGTCAAGGCAGGCGGCATGGCGGCCAATGTTGCTCTCGGCGCCGACCGCGGCGATGGCACCGCCGCGCCGGCGTTTGGCCTGAGCGCGGGAGCCCAGCCGCAAGCAGCCCCTGCTGAGCCTGCCGCCTTGCGGGAGGTGATGGTGGGCAGCGTGACGGAACTGCGACTTGCCGTCGACCAAGCGATGCCGGGCGACGCCATCATCCTGTTCCCGGGCCGTTACCTGATCACCGGCACGGTGGGACTGTTACGTTCCGGCACGGCGGCGCACCCGATCGTGCTGATGGCGAACGCGCCAGGCAGCGTGCAGCTCGAGATCGCCACCGTCCAGGGTTTCGTCATCAACGGCGCCCACTGGAGGGTAGAAAATTTGAGCATGCGGGGCGTGTGTACGCAACACGCCGATTGCGAACACGCTTTTCACGTTGGCGGTGGCGGGACCTATTTCACGGCACTCAACAACACCCTGAGCGATTTCAACGCCCACTTTAAAATCAACGGTGAAGACGGCCGCTTTCCCGACCATGGCCGCATCGAAGGCAATACGCTCGAGAACAGTGCGCCCCGGTCGGTCGACAGCACCGTCGCTGCCATTGACATGGTGGCCGTCAACGACTGGGTGGTGCGGCGCAATCTGATCCGCGATTTTCTCAAGGCGGGCGGCGACCAGGTCAGCTTCGGCGCTTATGCGAAGGGTGCGGGCGCACGCAATCTGTTTGAACAGAACGTGGTGCTGTGCGAATCGGCCCTGCAAGCCATGTCGGGCGCGCGGGTGGGCCTGTCGCTGGGCGGGGGCGGCACCGGCCCCCAGTTCTGCCGCGACGGGCGCTGCATCATGGAGCAGGAAGACAGCACCCTGCGCGCCAACCTGGTGGCGGGCTGCTCGGACGCGGGGATCTATTTGAACAGCGCCTCGCGCAGCCTGGTGGTCAACAACACCTTGCTTGACACTGCCGGCATTGACGTCCGCTTTGCGGCCAGCACGGCGCGGGTGGACGGCAACTTGGTCGACGGCGCCATCCGCAGCCGCAACGACGGTGTGTTGTACCTCGGGGAAAATATGTCGACCTCGACAGCGGCCCTGTTCCTGGGCTGGCACCCGGTGCGGCGCCTGTTTGCCGAGGCGTCGACCTTGCGCCTGGACTGGGCGGGCGAGGCGCCGCGCCGCACTGACACGGCCATCGACACGGGCGCCGACCTTTGCGGCGCAGCGCGGCCGGCGCAGGCCGCGCTGGGCGCGTTCGAGAATTTTGCAGCGTGCCGGCAGCCGGGACCGCTGGCGCGCTGAAGCGGTCTATTTGGCGGAGCCGCCCTTCCGCACTTCAGCAAGCTGGTTGCGCAGGCCGGGCAGGGGGAAGCCGAGAGCGTAGGCTTTATCGGCCGCCGCCGCAGCTTTGTCATACTTCTTCATTTTCACGTACAACAGCCCAAGGTTGTAATTGAAAGTCGGATTCTCTGGATCGAACTGAACCGCCTTTTCCATCATTTGCACGGCGCGTGCAGTTTTGCCTTGCTGGTTCAAATAGTTGCTATACGCCGCGTAGGCGGTGCCGTCATCGGGGGCGTAACGAACGGCACGCTCGAAATAACATTCGGTGGGAAATTTAGCGCCGGGCAGTTGGGGAGCGGTGGTCCTCGCCGCCAACATCGTCAAAGTTGCCAGCGCGCGGGCGTGGTTAGGATAAGCGCGTAATGTGTAATCGATATCCCCGCCAATCGGTCCCGTTTCGCCCGCAACACCGTTGGCGACCTGATCGGTGTAGTGATAGGTTTCGACAATGGCGAGATTGTTCTCGGCGCGCTTGCGATAATCGAAGGGGCCGTAGTGACCGGTAAAATCGCCACAGTAGTTTGCCGCCTGCACGTTACCAGCCAGCGCTACAATCGCCGTCACGGCGCCCAACAGAAGCTTGTTCATAATGGTCCCATAAAAACCGCACCTCGCACGGTGCCTCTACTGTAACGCAAAAAACGCCGGATTTACCACGCGCGCAGCCACTGTACTGTCCAGCTCGCCACCTGGTCGCGCCAGGCGCGGCGGGAGAAGGTGTGGTCGGCCGCAGCGAGGGTCTGGCGCGCCATGGCCGGCCCTTCCACGGCAGTGCGCCACTCGCGCGAACTGCCTGCCATGTCGAGAAACTCTTTCGCTGTCAGGTCGGCGCCGCTGATGATGAACAGGCCACGGCCGCGGAAGCGCGCCAAGCCGTCGCGCATGCGCACGTGAAACGATGGCCGGGCCGTCGCGGCGCCGGGCGCCACCCTGGTGCCGCCGAAAGCCTTGCGCAGCATGCTGGCCATGGAGGCCGCCGCGCCCGCGTAATCAAACTGCAGCCGCGCGATTTTTTTCCACAGCGCAAGGTCGCGCAGGCGCGCCGAATAATAGTGTTTCAAGGTGGACTTGGCCAGGCCCTGTTCGCTCCTGGCCCAGGGGTTGAGCATGACCAGGCCTGCCACGCGGGGATCGCGCTCGGCGTAGAACATGGCGGCCGAGGCACCGTCGCACAGGCCCCAGATCACCACATCCTTCAAGCCCGGTGCGAGGGCAAACAACTGGCCGATCGCGGCCTCGAGGTCGGCGTCGACATCTTCAAAGTCGCGCATGGCGCCACTGCTGTCGCCCATGCCCCGATAGTCGAAGCGCAGCACGGCAAAGCCTTCGCTGGCCAGGGCCCGCGCCAGCAAGGTGAACTGGCGATGGCTGCCGACCCGGTACTGGGGGCCGCCAACCACCACCAGCACGCCGCGGGTGGCGGCTTGGTCCGGCAGGCTGGCGATGCCGATCAGGGTTTCGCCGGCGCAGTCGAACTGCAGGGCCGTTTCCTGGTAATTCATGCGGCCGCCCTCGGCAGTTGGGCCGCTTCGGCCAGCAGGGTGGTGGTGGCCGCTACCAGGGCCGGCGCTTGTTCGATTTCCTGGGTGGCCCAGAAGGCGGGGCCGACGACCCTGTGCAACTGCACGGCCACGCCGGCGGTGCGCCATTTGTCGGCCAGCCGGGTGATGGCAGGCGCTTCCGGGCGCTCCAGGCTGCTGACCGTCTCGATCCAGTCGACCGGGCAACTGGTAACAGGAAGACGCGCGGCGTCGCAGACCTCGATGGCCAGCGCCAGTGCCGGCGCCAGTTCGTAGCCGGCTACTTCCAGCGATGTGCCGGCCAGCAGGGCGTCGCGGGCATTGCTTGACGGCGCCGGCGCGGACTGGCCGCTGCTGCGCTCATCAGCGAGCATCTCATTGACCGTCAACAGGCGCAAAAATTGTTTGAGGTAGGTGGCGCCGCTTTGCACGGGATTCCACAGCACCACCCGCGCCAGTTGGCGCGTTCCGGTATGGGCGACGTCGAGCGCCAGCAAGCCGCCAAGGCGCAGACCCAGCAGGGTAAGGGGCGCCGGATAGCGCGCTGCCAGCCAGTCGATGGCGGCGACGACGTCGGCTTTCCAGGCATCCCAGCGGGCATCGGCGAAATCGCCGCTGCTGTCGCCGCAGCCGAGCAGGTCGATTTGCAGCACCGCGAAGCCGGTCGCTGCCAGCGCGCGCGCCTGTTCGGCGGCGACGCGGCGCGACTTGTTCATCTCTTCGGCAAACGGGTGGATATACACCACCGCCCCACGGCAGCCGCCCAGCGGTGCATGGAGCAGGCAAAAGCGCTGTCCAGGCTCGGCCGCGAGAAAAAAAGGACCGGAGGCAGGTGCTGCCGGCTGGGTGCTCATTGCGCCAGTTTTTGCTCGACGAAATTGGCCAGGGTGCCCAGCGTTTCAAAGGTACTGGCGCCGATTTCATCGTCGTCGACCGTGATGCCGAAGTGCTCTTCCAGCGCCGTGATCAGGTTAACCACTGCCATCGAGTCGAGCTCGGGAATCGCGCCCAGCAGGCCCGAATCGGCCGTCAGCGAAGCGCGTTGATCGCCCAGGCTGAGGACATCGGCGACGATATTTTTGACTTCTTCCAAATACAACATAATGACTCCGTAAAAGTTGAGCGCCATGATACACGGCGTCTTCGCCGTTGTTCAACACACAAGTGCGCGCGGTCTTACACTGTATCGCCGCGCGAGCGCAGGTTTTTCAGCAGGCGCAGGGTAAAGGGCAGGCGCTTCCGGTCCCAAGGGGTGAAGCGGGGCAGCTGGAACAGGTCGGCGCTCGGCCGCGCCGCGCCCCAGGAGGTCGACACTGCCCCCGTGAAACCCAGTTCCTTGACGATGGCGACGTGTTCAGCCAGATAGTCCCGTCCCGGCTTGCCGTTTGGGTAGGCGAACAGATTGACGGACGCGCCAATCATGTTTTCCAGCGCGGCCTTGCCGGTGGCAATCTGGCTACGCGCTTCGGCGGCGGACAGGCGGGCCAGGATGGGATGGTCGACCGTGTGGGCGCCGATCTCGATGCCGGCCGCGTGTAGCTGGCGCACCTGATCGGTGCGCATCATGAGGTCGTCCGGCAGGCGCACGTCGACCTGGGCGGCAATCGCCTGCACCTGGCGCAGGCGCTCGTCCATCGGAATGTACTTGAGCTGGTCGAGCAGGCTGCCGATGGCCTGGCGGCGCGCGGCGACGGAGTCGAGCGTGTAGCTGCCGTAGCCGGCGCCGGTCAGGTCGATTTGAGAAGGTGCGCGGCGGATCAGTTCAATGATGGTGTCGTTCCACATTCGCCCGCCGTTCAAAAAACCGGTGGCGACGAATACGGTGGCGTTCACGCCATGGCGCTGCAGAATCGGCAGGGCGATGGTGGCGTTGTCGGCGTAGCCGTCGTCAAAAGTCAGGCAGGCTGCGCGCGGGGGCAGGCTGTTATTTTTCAGCCCTTCAATTGCCGCCGCCAGCGAAATGATGTTGAAATTCGCTTTGAGGAAACGCAGCTGCTGGTCGAAGCGGGCCGCGTCGATCTCGTCGGGAAAAAGGGGATCGGGCTGGGCCAGCACGCGGTGGTAGATCAGGATCGACAGGCGCTTTTTGAGGGGGCCGAGCGAGGCGAACTGACGCAGGGCGCCGCAGGCGATGGCGGGCAGGGCGCCGCCATCGGCCGCCTGGTCGCGCGCCAGGGAAAGTGCAGTGGTGTTCATGAAAGTGCCTTGGCGGCGACGGGTTGGGGAGCGAGGTCGCGGCGTTGTTGTTCCTGCGCCAGGACCCGCGCCTGTTTTGCCTCGGCCTTCAGCGTTTGTTCAACCAGATAGCCGGTGCACACAACGATGGCAATCAAATAATACGGCACATCGTAGTACACAAGGCTGAGGAAAGCGCCGCCCACGCCGAAACCGAGCAAGCTGACCTGTACCATCATGCCGAGTTGTCCGGCCCAGCGCAAATCATCCCGCTTGGCGGTGACTTTGATCAGCCAGCTGCAGCGCCGCACAGTGAGGATACCCAGTAAAAGATAAAGTATCAAACCGGGAAAGCCATGCTCCCCCAACACCTGGAAATAAATAGAATGCGCTGCATGGACATCTTCAGGAATCGGCCCGTAAATCCTGAAGATCGGTTGTGTCCAGATATCGAATCCGCCACCCACCAGTGGGCGATCCAACGCCAGGTTCTTTGCCATGCCCCACGCGTTGATCCGGCCCATCGCCGAGGCATCCTGCTGGTACGTATTAATCGTATCCATCCGCTGCGTCCACTTGGCTGGCATGAACAGAACGCCAATGGGAATCAGCGCCAGCAATACAGCGCCCATCAAGACCTTTTTCGGGCTCTTCCACCAAAAATAGAGCAACATCGCCGCAATCCCGACGAGGGCGCCGCGCGAATAAGACCCCAGCGCAGCCATTCCGCAAAATACCATCGAAACAAGCAGACCACGCTTCACCCACTTGTTTGTTGCCACCTGAAACAGGAAGTACATCATGGGGATGATGGTAATGAACGCCAGTGCGATTTCGTTGTTGCCCTCGATATAGCTGCCTTCCGGGCCCCACACAATGAAGCTGCCGCCAGTGAGCACGGTGAACAACCCGCCTTTGACGCCGTAGTAGGCAAGCGACCCCACCAAGGTAGACACCACAATCACAATCTGCTCGCGTGTTTTTATCAGCATCATCGCGACCAGCACCATCAGCAGGGTCTTCACGATGCGCACGTAGAGTTCAAAAGACGTCGCTGGATAGAAGGCCGTCAGGGTCGTCAATCCCATGTGCGCGGCGAATGCCACAATCACCCATACAATGGCTGACTTCGGCATGCGCTTGTCATCTTTCGTCACCACCAGGCCAATGATGGTCACCGCAGCAATCACGGCCGCGAACGGAAACGAATACGCAAAGCCGTAGCTGAGCCGGTGCGGGTTCATCACGCTGATCCAGATCCACATGACGACGCCAAACCAGGGGCGCTTGAAAATGTAAGGCAGGGAGCCGAACACGAGGAGCGTGATGACGATGTCTCTCATGGGATAGGCCGGTGGAGGGTGAGAAAAGAGGGGACGGCGCAGCTTGTCTGAGCATTTTCAACCAAAGCACAAATATTTGGCAACACATAAGTGATATTGTTCTTCCTCAAGTGTTACGGTTGTCTCGCGATCTTTGCTAAGATTATTACGTGGCATCAATTGCTAGTTGCATTGCTGCTAAGAAAGCTCCCTAAATTGCACCAAAATGGTGCAATTTTCTTGTTCCGGCAACGTTTCCTCGCTTTTAAGGTTAGTAATGAGCGTTTTGATCCATGACTTCATCTTCCGGTCGGCCCAACGCACGCCCGATGGGGAAGCACTTGTGTACGGCAAACAACGGCTGGACTACCGCGGCCTTGCCGCCAGCGTCACGGCCGTCGCGGGCGCTTTGTTGCGTGGCGGACTGCGCCGCAGCGAGCGGGTGGCGGTCTACACCGAAAAACGGATTGAAAATGTGACTGCGATGTTTGGCGCGGGCGCGGCCGGCGGCGTGTTTGTCCCCGTCAACCCGCTGCTGAAACCCGAACAGGTCGCCTACATCCTGGCCGACTGCAATGTGCGCGTGCTGGTGACCTCGCACGACCGCCTGCGCCTGCTGGCCCCGGTCCTGGCCCAGTGCCCCGACCTGCGCAGCGTGCTGGTGGTCGACGTCAAGGGCGAGCTGCCCACCTTGCCCCAACTGGAAGTGCTGGCCTGGGAGACGGCGCTCGATCACAGCGAATCGCCCGCGCCGCACCGCTGCATCGACGCCGACATGGCCGCGATCCTGTACACCTCCGGCAGCACCGGCAAGCCCAAGGGCGTGGTGCTGTCGCACCGGAATATGGTGGCGGGCGCCGAAAGCGTCGCCAGCTACCTGGAAAACACGGCGGACGACCGCCTGCTGGCCGTGCTGCCCCTCAGTTTTGATTACGGCCTGTCGCAGCTGACGACGGCGTTTTCGGTGGGCGCCACCGCCGTCCTGATTAACCATTTGATGGCGCGCGATGTGCTGCGCGCTGTCGTCGCCGAGCGCATCACGGGCCTGGCCGCCGTGCCGCCCCTGTGGATCCAGCTCGCTGCCCTCGAATGGCCGGCCGACTGCACCTTGCGCTATCTGACCAATTCCGGCGGCGCCATGCAGCGGCCCACCCTGGACGCGCTGCGCGCCGCCCTGCCGAACGCGCGGCCGTTTTTGATGTACGGCCTGACCGAGGCATTCCGCTCTACTTACCTGCCGCCTGCCGAACTGGATCGCCGCCCTGACTCGATGGGCAAGGCCATTCCGAATGCGGAAGTGCAGGTGCTGCGTCCCGATGGTTCCGAGTGCGAGCCGGGCGAACCGGGAGAACTGGTGCACCGCGGCGCGCTGGTCTCGCTGGGCTACTGGAACGACGTCGCCAAGACGGCCGAACGTTTTAAAAAGGTCGTCTCCGTGCATCACGGCCTGACCCTGTCGGAAATGGCCGTGTGGTCGGGCGACACGGTGCGCAAGGACGAAGACGGCTTCCTCTACTTCATCAGCCGCAATGACGAGATGATCAAGACCTCCGGCTACCGGGTCAGCCCGTCGGAAGTGGAGGCGGTTATTTACGGCGTCGACGCGGTGGCCGAAGCGGCCGCGATCGGCGTGGCCCACCCCAGCCTGGGCCAGGCAATCGTCGTCATGGCGCACCTGAAGGCGGGCGCCGATCTCGATGACGCCGCGCTGCTGGCCGCCTGCAAGCCCCACCTGCCGGGCTACATGCTGCCGGCGAAAATTATCATTGCGCCGGCGCCCCTGCCGCGCAACCCGAACGGCAAGATCGACCGCAAGATGCTCAGCGTGGAGCTCGCGTCCATTTTTACTGAAAGCGCCGCATGAGTGTTCGACCGCCGCACGCGCCCCTGGTGCAGTTTCCCATCGTCGACGACGTGCTGCAGGTGGGCGGCATTCCCCTGCCGCGCCTGGCCGAACGCATTGGCGCGACGCCGTTCTACGCCTACGACCGCGCTGCATTGACGGAGCGGGTGGCCCTGCTGCGCCGCCACCTGCCGCCCACCATTCATTTGCACTACGCGATGAAGGCCAATCCCATGCCGGCGCTGGTGCAGCATATGGCGACCCTGGTCGACGGCATCGACATCGCTTCCGGGGGGGAACTGAAAATCGCCCTCGACACGCCGATGGCGCCTGGCCTGATCAGCTTTGCCGGTCCCGGCAAGAGCGACGCCGACCTGCGTAGCGCTGTCGCCGCCGGGGTGGTGCTGAACATGGAATCGGAAGGCGAGATGGAGCGCCTGGCCGTGATTGGCGCGGCGCTGGGCATCACGCCGAAAGTGGCAATCCGCGTCAACCCGGATTTCGAACTCAAGTCCTCCGGCATGAAGATGGGCGGCGGCCCGAAACAGTTCGGCGTCGACGCCGAGCGCGTGCCCGCCATGCTGCGCCGGGTGGGCGAACTCGATCTCGACTTTTATGGCTTCCATATCTACAGCGGCTCGCAAAATTTAAAAGCGGCGTCGCTGCAGGATGCGCATGAAAAAACCTTCGCGCTGGCGATCCGGCTGGCGGCCGATGCGCCGCGGCCCCTGCGCACGCTGAACATCGGCGGCGGTTTCGGCATTCCATATTTTCCCGGCGAAGAGCGGCTCGATCTCGCGGCCGTGGGCGAAAACCTGGGCCGCCTGCTGCCCGACGTGTATGCCGCCCTGCCGGGCGTGCGCATCGATATCGAACTGGGACGCTACCTGGTGGCCGAAGCGGGTGTCTACGTCAGCCGCGTGATCGAGCGAAAAGTCTCGCGCGGCCAGGTCTACCTCGTCACCGACGGCGGCCTGCATCACCACCTGTCCGCATCCGGTAATTTCGGCCAGGTGATCCGCAAGAATTATCCCGTCGTTGTGGGCAACCGCGTGCGCGAAGGCGAGCGCGAAACGGCGTCGGTGGTGGGGCCCCTGTGCACCCCGCTCGACCTGCTGGCCGACCAGATGGACCTCGCGCGCGCCGACACGGGCGACCTGGTGGTGGTGCTGCAATCGGGCGCCTACGGCCTGTCGGCCAGTCCACGCGAATTTCTCGGTCATCCGGCCGCGCGCGAAGCGCTGGTCTGACACCCGCTGGTCTAACTCATCTACCAACAAGGCACGAACATGAATCCGATTTTCTCTTCGATGGTGGCCGCATGAGCGGGGTATGTGGCTGGATCGGCCATGGCGCCAGCGCCGCTGACAACCGCGCCCTGATCGAGACGATGGCCGCGCCCATGGCGCGCTTCGACGGCAGCGCCGTGCAGGCAGCAGCGGGCCAGCGTGGCGCGGTGGCCGTTGCTGCCAGCGCCCAGTTGACCCACGTGCTGCAGCGCGACGGCATCACGGTGGCGCTGTGGGGACCCGCGCGTGCCCGCGATGGCCTGCTTGCCCAGCAGGCCGAAGCCGATGGTCTCGCGGCGGCCCTGCTGCAGGCTTATAAACGTGATCCGGCCGCCGTCTGCCCCCAGTTGACGGGCGCCTTTTCGCTCGCCATCATCGACGACAACACGGGCGAAGCCATGCTGGCGATCGACCGCATGGGCATCCAGCCGCTGGCCTTCCAGCAGGTGGGCAACACCCTGGTATTCGGCAGTTCGGCCGACGCCATCATCCGCCATCCCGCAACGCCCGGCGCGATCGACCACCAGGGCATCTATAACTATGTGTGGTTCCACATGGTGCCCGGTCCCGGCGCCGTCTACCGCGGCCAGGAACGCCTGCTGCCCGGCGAATACCTGCGCTTCAAAAACGGTAAAGTCGAACGCCAGCGCTACTGGCAGATCGAATTCACGGAACGCCATGACCGCCCCTTCGCCGAACTGAAAGAAGAATTTTTAAAACACCTGCGCGATGGCGTGCGCGAGGCTGGTGAAGGCGCGGGCACCCAGATCGGCGCCTTCCTCAGCGGCGGTACCGACAGCTCCAGCATCGCCGGCATCCTGACCCAGGTGGGGGGCAAGCCGGCCGATACCTATTCGATCGGATTCGAGGCCGAAGGCTACGACGAGATGGAGTATGCGCGCCTGGCCTCGCGCCACTTCGGCACCAAGCACCACGAATATTATGTAACGCCGCAGGACGTGGCCGCGGCGATCCCGCAGATCGCCGCCGTGTTCGACCAGCCGTTCGGCAATGCCTCGGCGGTGCCGACATTTTACTGCGCCCAGATGGCGCGCAAGGACGGCGTCACCCGCATGCTGGGCGGCGACGGCGGCGACGAACTGTTTGGCGGTAATGAACGCTACGCCAAGCAGCACATCTTCGCCATCTACGACCAGGTGCCGGGCCTCGTGCGCAGCGCCCTGCTCGAGCCGACTCTCAAACACTTCCCGGGCGGGGAACAGATCAAATTGATCCGCAAGGCCAGAAGCTATGTGGAGCAGGCCTCGGTGCCGATGCCCGATCGCCTCGAGACCTACAACCTGCTGGGCCACTACGGTCCGACCAAGGTTTTCACTGATGATTTCCTGGCTGGCGCGGATCAGGATGGCCCCGTAAAAAGCCTGCGCCGCACCTACGCCGAGCACCAGCACACGGCCCTGATCAACCGCATGCTGGCGCTGGACCTGAAAATCACTTTGGCCGACAACGACCTGCCCAAGGTGACCAAGGGCTGCGAACTGGCCGGCATGGAAGTGGCGTTCCCCTTCCTGTCCGACGAGATGACGGCGTTTTCCGCCACCCTGACGGCCAAGCAGAAACTCAACGGTCAGAAGCTGCGCTACTTCTTCAAGGAAGCCATGCGCGGCATCCTGCCCGACGAAATCATCACCAAGCAAAAACATGGTTTTGGTTTGCCGTTCGGGGTCTGGCTGCAGAAGCACCAGGTACTGCAGCAACTGGCCGGCGACAGCCTGTCGGATCTGCGAAAGCGCAAGATCGTGCGGCCCGAGTTCCTCGATTTGCTGGTGAGCCAGCATCTGAACGAACACGCGGGCTACCACGGCACCATGGTGTGGGTGCTGATGATGCTGGAGCAGTGGCTGAAACAGCGCGATCAGCACGTTGGCGCGCGCGCTGCCTGAACCGGTGACTGCAATTCAAGAGGGCGCTGCGGTCATAGTCAGCTGCGTCAGCCGCATCGACGCGCTGCCCGCCGAGGCGCGCGCCCTGTTCGCGCAAGCCGAAACTGCCTGCGTCGAGCTTGGGCTGGACTGGTTCGCCAACCTGACAGCCGCCGTGTTCCCGCACGAGGCCGACCAGGTGCGCTTTTATATGGCGACCCGCGATGGCGCGGTGCAGGCCGTGCTGCCCCTGCGCGCCGACGGCGATGGCGGCCGTGCCCTGCACGCGCTGTCAAATTTTTATACCGCCCTGTATGCGCCACTGTGCGCGCCTGGCTGCGAGACGGGCGACCTGGCGGCCATTCTCAAGACAGTGCGGCGCGATGTGCCGGGTGCCGCCTCGCTCAAACTGAGCCCGATGGAGCCGGCCGGCGCCGCATGGGCCATGTTGCTGCCGGCCCTGCGCCAGGCAGGCTGGAAGCCGTTCCCCTTTTTCGCTTTCGGTAACTGGTATCAGCACATCGACCAGGACTGGGCCGGCTACCTGGCCGCCCGCGAGGGTGTCCTGCGCAGCACCATCAAGCGGGCCGGTAAAAAATTCGCCAACGCGGGCGGCACGCTGGAACTGATCACGGCGCCCCAAGACGTGGCGCGCGGCGCCGCGGCCTGGGAGCGGGTCTACAACGCCAGCTGGAAAAAGCCGGAACCCTACCCGGACTTCATGCCCGGACTGCTGCGCACCTACGCGGCGCGCGGCATGCTGCGCCTTGGCGTGGCCTGGCTGGACGGCGCGCCGATTGCGGCCCAGGTCTGGCTGGTGGCGCACGGCACGGCGGAGATCTATAAGCTGGCCTATGACGAAGCGTTCAAAGCGCACGCCTCGGGGACTCTGCTGACGGCGATGCTGATGGAGCAGGCCATCGACCGCGACGGCGTGCGCACCATCGACTACCTGATCGGCGACGATCCGTATAAGCAGGCTTGGACGCGCGATCGCCGCGAGCGCATGGGGGTGATTGCGTATAACCCACGCACCCCGGCGGGGCTGCTCGGCTATGTGCGCGAGCAGGCTGCGCGCCTGGTCAAGGCAGTCCGCAAACGCCGCGCTGGGGCCGCCGGCTGACCCGTTTTCCTGCCTGAACAAAGACCGCTGCGGCGGTCTTTTTTTGTCTTTTTTAGCTGCCAAAGCGGCCATGCTCCGTGCATTTTTCACAAAATAAAGTGTGAAAAATCAAACACTTATTGTCAGATTTTCTTTTGTGTTGACATTCATCAAACGCGCGCAAATAAATTGCAGTTTTCGTTCATTTGTTGCCGCAGGGATATTCCTTTGCAGAAATTCAGGCTGTAGAATTTGAACAGCTCATCAATATCTGATCCCCCATCAAATGTGATCAGGATCACGTCTTTCCACTGAAGTTGGCAGCAAACCAGCCATCCAACCCTTACTGGTTTCGAGCTATACATTTTTAGCTACGTTTCCGCTAAGCCAACTCTTTCGCAAAATCGGAATATATTATGATTAACAACGATCGTCGCAAATTCATCTTCAAGTCGGGCGCCCTGGTTGCCTCTACCGCACTGACCGCCTGTGGCGGCGG
>JBJMVV010000042.1:0-8780 GCA_045810505.1 Massilia sp. | reverse complement strand
GCCGTCTACGAGCGCATCGTCACCGCTTACGGCCAGTTTGCCGCCAGCCTGGGCCTGAAGGACGTCACCGCGATTCCCCTGTCGGCCCTGTCGGGCGACAACGTGGTCGAGCCCAGCAGCAAGATGCCGTGGTACCAGGGTCCGACCCTGATCACCCTGCTGGAAAATCTGACGGTGCAGGAGGCCTCTCACCACGCGCCCTTCCGTTTTCCGGTGCAACTGGTGGCCCGCCACAATGGTCATGAGGCCAATGATTTCCGCGGCTACATGGGCCGCATCGAAGCGGGCAAGGTGTCGGTGGGCGACAAGCTGGTGGTCCAGCCTTCGGGACAATCCGCCACCGTCAAGGACATCGTCACTTTCGATGGCTCGCACGCTTCGGCCGTGGTAGGCCAGTCGGTCACCCTGCTGCTCGAAGAACACCTCGACATTTCGCGCGGCGACATGCTGTCGTCCAGCGCCGCGCCCGCTGCCCTGCTGAAAAACCTGGTGGCCGACGTCTGCTGGATGGCCGACGAGCCGCTCGATACGCGCCGCAAATACTGGCTCAAGCACGGCACCCGCCAGACCGCCGCCAAGGTGACGGCCGTGTCGAGCATTCTCGACATCAACACGCAGCAGCGTCATCCAGCCGATGGCTTGAAACTGAACGACATTGCGCGCATAGCCGTGACCGTCCAGCAGCCGCTGGCGGCGGACGACTATTCCGCCATCCGCGCCACCGGCGCCTTCATCCTGATCGATGAAGTCACCCACCAGACGGTGGCGGCCGGTATGATTCGCCTGGACCAGTAAGGAGTCTCGCATGCAAGGCAAGGGAAAAGTCGTGTTGATCGGCGCCGGCCCCGGCGCCCAGGATCTCATCACCGTTCGCGGCGCGCGCCTCATGGCGCAGGCCGACGTGGTGCTGCACGACGCCCTGGTCACGCCCGAGATGCTTGAATTGTGCCCGCAGGCCATCAAGGTCGGCGTAGGCAAGCGCTGCGGCAAGCTGTCCACCGCCCAGGCGTTTATCAATAAGCAATTAGTTGACTACGCCAAAAAATATCCCCTGGTGGTGCGCCTCAAGGGCGGCGACCCCATGCTGTTTGGCCGCGCCGACGAAGAGTTGCGCGCGCTCGAAGCAGCGGGCATCGAAGTAGAAATCGTCCCTGGCATCACCACCGCCCTCGCCGCAGCCGCTGCCAGCCAGCAGCCCTTGACCAAGCGCGGCGTTGCGCGCAGCGTGGCATTCTTTACGTCCAGCACGGCGCCCGAACATGTCGAACCTCGACCTGTCGTGCCTGATGCCGACACCCTGGTGCAATACATGGGTGGCCGCGAAGCCATCGCCACGGCCCAGCGCCTGCTGGACGAGGGCCGCGCGCCCGCGACACCGGTGGTGGTGGTGGAAAACTGCAGCCGCAGCGACGAGCGCATCAGCCGGATCGACCTGGCCACCCTGGCCCACGGCCTGGAAGCGGCGCACGGCCCCGTGCTGGTGATGATCGGTGAAGCGCTGGCGCAGCGCGCTGGCCACCACGACAAGCAGACCGGCTTGCCTGCCGACGACACCGTGGATTTGCCGCACAAGCGCGCCTGACAACTCAGGCTGCCGCCGTCCCGGCCCTCAACACCGGTCCGCGGTGGCATCGCGGCGCTCGGGCTGCGTTTGCGCCGCCTGCTCCCGTTCAGCCAATTCCCACAGCAACTCGTCCGCCAGCCGGTAGATGCGTTCGCTCATGCTGGAAACCGACAGCAGGGCCGCGCTCAAGCGGGCGCTGACGATCGAAGCGTGGCGGTCGTTGCGCCAGGCCGCCGCTTCACACTGCAAGGCCCGCATGTCGACTTTGACGATGGCCAGCATGCGGCGAAATTCCATGTCGCCTTCGATGGCGGCCACATTGCGGCCGCTGCGCAATTGGCTTCTCACCATGTCGATCCGCATGCCCATGGTGAACAGGCGCCGCACCAGGATTTCCATGCGGCGCGCGCAGCCCAGTTCGACCAGGAAGGCCGGCATGGTGAAGCGGGTGGCAAACTGCTGCGCCAGGCTGACATAGGCCCGGCGCAGCAGTTCGACCACGGTCAGGAACAGCAATCTGGAAAAATCGATGAGCATGGCGGCACACGGAAAAGGCGCCAGACCGGCAGGCGCGGTACTTTTCAGTGTGCGAGGATGACCATGCAATGTCAAAGGCGCACGCATGAAGCGCGCGTGAGCAAGCGCAAACTCCGGCGCGAAAAAGCCTCAGGCCAGCGAGCGCAGGCAGTAATCGCGCATCGCGTCGAGCACGGCGGCGTCTTCCCCGACAGCGCCGGCCACCTTGATGGCCACGCCCGGATGGTCCGCGCGCAATTGTTCGACCAGCAGCGGCAGGTCGCGCAGCAGATGGCCCCCCTGCCCCAGGAACACGGGAACGATGGTCAGCTGATCGACCCCGGCCGCCGCCAGGCGCGCCGCTTCCGCCGGCAGGCGCGGTTCCATCAATTCGAGAAAAGCCAGCGAGACCGGCACGGCGGGCAGGCTTTCTGCCGTCAGCGCGCGCAGGCGTTCAAACGGCGCAGCCCAGGAAGCGGCGCGGGCGCCGTGGGCAAACAGGATCAGGGCCTGGCTCATCGCAGTACTTTCTTCAATGCCGGTCCACGCGCCACAGCGCGCCCAGCGCCAGCAGCAGGTACAGCAGGCTGGGGGCAATGGCGGTGATGACAGGCGGCCAGGTGGTGAGCACGCCGAGGTGGGAAAACAAGGTATTAACCAGCAGGAAGCTGACGCCGATCATGATGCCGATGAAAATTTTCAGGCTGATGCCGCCGCTGCGGCTATGCAGATACGCAAACGGCAGCGCCAGCGCCATCAGTACGAAAATGGCCAGCGGGTCGAACAGTTTCTTCCAGAAGGCGATTTTAAAACGGTCGGTTTCCTGCTTGTTGTCGGCCAGGTGGCGGGTGTAGACGGCCAGTTCATTGGCCGACATGCGCTCGGGGTCGGCCGACGACACGGTGAGAATTTTCGGCGTCACTTCCGACACCAGCGGCATGCTGGGCAGCTTGCGGGTGGAGACCACGCTGGTGTCCTGGCCCAGCATGTTTTTCACGACAGCGTCCTGCACCGCCGCCGCCGCATTGTCGTCGCGGGTGTTGGCAAACAGGGTTTCCGTCACGTCCGTGAGGCGCCAGGTGCTGTTGCCTTCGAAGCTGGCGCCGGCCGCCGTCACCAGCGAGCGCAGGCGCATGCGGGTGTCGAATTCATACAGCTTGACGTCGACCAGCTGGCCGTCCGGCTTGATCTGGCGGGCATTGAAGAAACGCGAGCCGGTGACGGTGCCCTTGACGCCCTCGGCATAGACGACGTCCTTGGTCCACATGCCCGTGCGCAGCGATTGCGAGACGGTGCCGCCTTTGGCATTGAGCTTGACCTTTTCGGCCAGGGGCGCCGTGCGCGGCGTGACCACTTCACCGAAGAAAAACGCGATCAGCACGAACACGATACCAATCTTGAACACCATCGCCATGGCCTGCCGGGTCGACATCGACGAGGCGCGCATGATGGTGAATTCAGAACTGGCGGCAAATTGCGACATCGCATAAATGGTGCCGATCAGGGCCGCCACCGGCAAGGCCTCGTACACATGGCCCGGCAACAGCAGGGTCACATACAGAAATGCATGCTGGATCAGATAGCCGCCCTGCCCCACCGCCGGCAATTCAGCAGTCAGATCCATGAAGGCGGTCAAGGCCAGCAAGCCGACCAGCACGAAGAACACCGCCTGCATGATGTTCACGGCGAAATAGCGCTGGAGGATTTTCATGCCTGGCCCCCGAGCACTTCATGGTTGTGGCGCCGCCGTTTCCATCCAGCCAGCAACACCAGCGGGTGATAGCGGTGGTTCACGTTCAGGCGCCAGGCGAACAGGGCCAGTGCGCACAGGAGAACGACCAGGTGGATCGGCCACCAGCCCAGGGCGAAATGGAGTTTTTCCTGCTTGACGCTGGCCTCGGTCAGCTTGACCAGGTTGCTGTAGGTGAAAAAGATCAGGACGGCGAGAATGAGGTTGGCGGAACTGCCGGCGCGCGGGTTGACGAAGCCAAGCGGGATGGCCAGCAGCATCAACAGGGTGCACATGACGGGGGCCGAAATGCGCCACAGCAGTTCGGCGCGGGTGTAGCGGTTGGGCACGGCCAGCAGTGCCGTGGTGCTGAGGCTGTCCACCGGCAGATCGGCGCCCAGCACGGGGACGCGGGTTGCCACGCGCATGCTGTAGCGGCCGAATTCCATGCTCTGGAAATCCGCCAGGCCGGGCGTGCCCTGGTAACGCCGGCCGTTTTTCAATACGAGAAACTGGCCGCCCTTGCCATCGCCTTCAATCACGCCTTCCTTCGCCACCACCACCGTGTTGACGCCTTTTTCAATGGTATTCACAAAAACGTTTTGCACCACGTTGCGGGTATTGGCGCCGCCTTCGACAAAAAACACCCGGTTGGTGCCAGCCGATTCGCGGAACTGGCCGGGCGCGACCTTTTTTAAATCCTCGCGCTTTTCAAAGCGCTGGACGAATTCATTACTTTTCATATGGGCCCACGGGGTGGCCACGAAACTGAGAAGCGCCGTGATGATAATCAGCGGCAGGCCAAAACTCATCACCGGCCAGATCCACTTGGCCAGCGACTGGCCGGAGGCAAACCACACCACCATTTCCGAATCGCGGTAGGTGCGCGTGACCACCGCCAGCACCGAGATGAATGCAGTCAGAATAATGATGGTGGGGAGGTTGCCAAGCACCGCGAACACGATCAGGGCAATCACGTCGCTCGAGGCCACTTTGCCGCCGGCCGCCCTTCCGAGGATGGAAATGAGGGTCCAGGTGACGAAGATTGAAAACAGCACCGTGAAGGTGGCGCCAGCGGAACTGGCCAAATCCCGTCGAAGGGCGCGTTGAAAAATCATTCGGAAGATATAATCACTGGTTGAAATGCGCGTCACAAACAAAACGGAGAATCAAATGGACTTTAGCATAAAAGCATACGACACAAAGAACCCCATCCTGGCGGCCAAAACCGGCTGCGTCGCCGTGGCGGTGTATGAAAACAAGAAACTGTCGGCGGCTGCTGCAAGCCTGGACCAGAACGGCGAACTCACTGCGGCGCTCAAGTCCGGCGATATCTCGGGCAAGCCCGGCTCGACCCTGTTGCTGCGCGGTGTGGGCGGCGCCACCGCGGCGCGCGTTCTGCTGGTGGGCATGGGTAGTCTTGATGCCGTTAGCGATAAACACTTTACGACGGCCGTGCACGCCACGCTCAAATGCTTCGGCCAACTCGGCTCGGCAGACGCCATTATCGCATTTCCCATGGCAGAAGTGAAAGGGCGGGACCTGGCCTGGGCCATCCGCACCATTGTCATCGCCGGTCATGAAGCGGAGTTCCGCACTGACGGCCAGAAGAGCAAGAAGGATCCCGAGCGCACCGGCGTAAAAAAGCTGGCCCTGGCCGTCGATTTCGTCGACGCCAAGACCCGCGCCGCCCTCGCCCAGGCCCAGGCCATCGCGCGTGGCATGGACCTGACCAAAGAGCTGGGCAACCTGTCGGCCAACGTCTGCACCCCGACCTACCTGGCCAACACGGCCAAGAAGCTGGGCAAGGAGTACAAGTTCGACGTCGAAGTGCTCGATCGCAAGCAACTTGAAGCGCTCAAGATGTACAGCTTCCTGTCGGTCACCAACGGCAGCGACGAGCCGCCGAAATTCATCGTGCTCAAACACATGGGCGGCAAGAAAAACGACGCGCCCGTGGTGCTGGTCGGCAAAGGCATCACCTTTGACACCGGCGGCATCTCGCTCAAGGCCGGTCCCGGCATGGATGAAATGAAGTACGACATGGGCGGCGCCGCCTCCGTGCTCGGCACCTTCCGCGCCATCGGCGAAATGGGCCTGAACCTGAACGTGGTCGGCATCATCGCCGCCTGCGAAAACATGCCCTCGGGTCGCGCCACCAAGCCGGGCGACATCGTCACCTCGATGGCCGGTCTGACCATCGAGATCCTCAACACCGACGCCGAAGGCCGCCTGGTGCTGTGCGACGCCCTCGCCTACGCCGAGCGCTTCAACCCCGCCGCCGTGGTCGACATCGCCACCCTGACAGGCGCCTGCATCGTCGCCCTCGGCCACCACAACAGCGGCCTGTTCGCGCGCGACGACGACGCCAGCAACCACCTGGCCCAGGAACTGATGGACGCCGGCCAGCAAGCCGGCGACACCGCCTGGCGCCTGCCGATCGGCGAACTGTACAACGATCAGCTGAAGTCGAACTTCGCCGATCTCGCCAACATCGGCACCCCGGGCGGCGCCAGCTGCACCGCCGCCGCCTTCCTGGAAAACTTTACCCGCAACTACGCCTGGGCTCACCTGGATATTGCGGGCACGGCGTGGAAGTCGGGCGGCGCCAAGGGTGCGACCGGGCGTCCGGTTCCCTTACTGTCGACCTTCCTGATCAACCGGAGTTAAATCAAACAAAGTACACCCCGTGTTTGTTTGGCTGGTCAGGTAAAAATGACCGGCAGAGCCGGATCATTTTTGAGGAGCGCAAAACCCGATTCAGATCGGGTTTCGCCTCGATGGCTTATGGCAGCGATGTTCAAGTGACCCAAAAAAAAGCGGATCCCCGGATCCGCTTTTTTATCGTCTGGACGCTTAAAACATCGCGCTTAAAACATCGAACTGCCGGTCTCCACGATTGCCGCGACGCCCGTGCCCTGCTGCGCCTTCATCAGCACGGTGACGGTGGCCGGATAATCAAAGCCGGCGCCGGAGCGGCGGTCGAGGTAGTAGCCGAGGCCGCCGCTGATGACGGCGTTGCCGATCATCTTGCCAGTGCCGTATTGGGAGGCGACGGCTTCGACACTGCTGCCCGCGCCGGGTCCGGCGCAGTCGAAGGTCATCGCATCATCGCTTTTGCGCACGGAAACTCTGCCCGGGGTGGTGACGAACCAGCGGCCGTTCTTGTTCGACAGCACGCAGCCGATGCCGCCTACCTCGCGATGATCGAGCACGGAGCGCACTTCGATGTCCTGCTGGGTCGATTCGGTGACGGTGGCGCAGCCGGCCAGCAGGCTGGCGCCGAGGGCGAGAAGTGATAGTGAAAAGCGCATGCTGAAGTTCCAGGGTCGAATAGCCATACCCTGTTTACGGCAGCACGCCGCCTTTCATGAGCGACCCGGATGGGCTATTGCAGGGGAATCGGCTGGGCGGCAGGCACGGGCACGGCCGTGACGCTGTTTTTCGGGCTGCCGTCGATCAGGCGGTCCGAGTACACAGATAAACCAGGGCGTTGCGTTTCGCATCGACCATGCGCACCGCCCGCACGTGCTTGAAGAAAATCGAGGCGCGTTCGCTGAACACTTCTTCCTGGCGCGGCAGCTTGCCGGGAAACGCCAGCGCGCCCACCTGGCGGCAGGCCACGGATGATTCGGCCTTGTCCTCGGCCAGGCCAATCGCACCCTTGAGGCCGCCCGTTTTGGCGCGCGAGAGGTAGCAGCTGACGCCGCCGACTTTCGGGTCATCGAACACCTCCACCACCACCTTGTGGTCGGGGCCGATCAGTTTGAAGGCGGTGTCGACCGAGCCGACGGTCTCGGCATTGACCGTGGCAGACAGCAGGACGGCCGCGGCGGCGGCCAGGGTGGGGATCATGCGCATGGTGGCTCCGGAAAAAGAAAAAGGCCCGAACGGGGCCTTATTGTTGTATTTACATCACATTGTACATGCATCAAGCTCAGTCGATGACGGCGAAACGGGGCTGGCGCTGTCCATCGACGTCGATCAACTCGAAAAACACGGTGGCAGGCCGGGTCCAGATCGACCCATCGGCGGCGCGGTAGACCACCATCTCGGACAGGTCCGATTCCAGCGTCGCCATGCACACCAGTTCATACAGGCCACCCTTGTAGTGCCTGTAGCGCACTGGCTGGGCCTGCATCAGCTGTCTTTTTGCTCGGCCAGGGCCTTCTGCTTTTTCTTCAGGCTCTGGATGACCTTCAGCGCCGCTTCGATGCCGGCTGCGTCGTCCAGGTCGCTGAAAGCGTCGAGCACTTCGTTGAGCACCCGATTGCGCATGGCGGCCTCGTCTGCCTGGATTTCCTTGGCAGGCTTGGCGGGCGCGGGCTTCGGCGCCGCAGCGGCCGTCTTGCCATGGGCAAGTGCGGCTTGCCAGATCACCCAGCGGCGCTGGGTTTCAAATACCAGATATTCCTCGGGCTTGTCTTCACGGCGACGCACAATGTGCCCGTCACGTTGTGCCCATGCCTCGAATGCACTGCGCATTTTTATCCTTTACATACGCTATGGTCGCGTTTCGCACTACGGAAAAATACAACATTTCCTAATAGTATCATCCATTGGAGGAATTTCAACAAACTATTCGTTCCAACATCGCGTTATTTTATGGTCTCAAAACAAAACACACAAATGGTTACTGACCATTCATTTCAACATAGCAATACTACATCGCGCGTTGTAGCCATGCAATATTCAATGCCCTGTCAGTAACAATAGGCTAGTTTAATGTGTTTGTCTCTCATTTGTTACAATTTGCCACAGATAGCGCCCCGGTGGAACAAAAAGACAACAGTTTTTTTTCGACACCTGTCAATCTGACATGAACCACTTTTTTCCCAGCGTCAACACCACGCTGGCCGTTTCGCTGTACCGACACTCTTCCACTTTCTCATGAAAATAGCAACCTGGAATGTCAATTCCCTTAAAGTTCGCCTGTCACATTTGCTGCAATGGTTAGCGAACAATCCAGTC
>JBJMVV010000041.1:0-4316 GCA_045810505.1 Massilia sp. | reverse complement strand
ATCAGCGGCCGGCGCTGGCGTGGCGGGCTGCGGGGCTGTCTCCGTCGAGACCTCGGCGCGCACCACGTCAGGTGGCGGCGGCTGCTGCACCGGCACTTCCACCGGCGGGGCGATGACCTGGGGCGGCGCCGTTTTCGGCATCGGCTTGGGCGGCTCGGGTGGCGGCGGCGGAGGGGGCGGGGCTTCCGGCGTGAACATCACCACCAACTCCTCCGGCATTTGCGGCATTTTCACGCCGCGGCTGTTGAGGGTATGGATGAACGCGGCGCCCACGGCCACGTGAAGGGCGGCAACAATCGCCAGCTTGCTGAACTTGGTGCCACCCTTGTCATTCATTTGCGAGAAATGCATGGTGTTCTCCTTGTTGTAGGCCGGCGGTGTCGTGCTTGCGCAGTGTGCCGCGGCGGTTACTGTTGCTGGCCGACTTGCTTCCGCATATGCATAAATCCAGTCGATGGAAGAAATATATGCTATTGCCTAGCAATTGGAAAGCGTTTTATTAGCAATCGTGTTGCGCTTCGGTGGATTTTCCGCAAGCGCCGGGGGAAACTCCCGTGCTAAAGCGTGTTTTCATCGTCTCGCCCTGTGTAGAATGATCCCATTGGCGCCCCGTACCTTCCGTGGCCTGGCACACCTAAGTACCAGGCAATAGTAAGAAGATGTAAGCAGGCTGCGCCGCTCTCAAGGAGACGCTGTGGAAGTTGTTACAAATTCAAAAGGGCCGGCTGCGGTTCGCCCGATCCGCGTGATGCTGGCCGACGATCACCCCATCGTCATGACGGGCTTTGCCATGTCGCTGGCCGGCGTCGGCATGGACGTGGCCGGGCAGGCCAGGAGCCCCGAGGAGGCGGCCGCCATGTACGCCGAGCTCAAACCGGACGTGCTGGTGCTGGACATCCGCTTCGGCACGGAGCTGACGGGCCTGGACGCGGCGCGTTCGTTGCTGGCCAGCTATCCGGCCGCGAACATCGTGTTTCTCACCCAGTTCGACCAGGACAGCCTGATCAAGGAAGCCTACCGCCTGGGCGCACGCGCCTTTGTCACCAAGGATTGCGATCCGGCCGATCTGGCCACCGCCGTGCGCCATGCGAACGAAGGCCGGCTGTACTTCCTGCCGCAGATCGCCGAGCGCCTGGCGAATCTGTCGGTGCGGGGCGACGTCTCGCCCCAGTCGCAACTGGACCAGCGGGGCCTGGAGATTTTCAAGCTGATGGCCGAGGGACTGACCAACGCTGAAATCGCCGACCGCCTCAACCTGTCGACCAAGACCATCAGCAATATCAGCCAGTCGGTCAAGGAAAAGCTGGGCGTGCACCGCCAGGCTTACATCACCCGCCTGGCCGTCAAGCACGGCCTGATCGAGCCTTGAAGCTGGCGCGTGCGACGGTGTTGTCAGCGTCGTTGTCAGCGCTGATGGCGCTGACGACGGCGCATGCTGCGCAATCGGCCGTCGACGGCTTCCGCTTCCACATCGTCACCGGCGACGACAGCGCCCAGACCCGCCACATCGCCGACGATTTATACAAGCGCCTCGCGCCCCTGGCGGCCAGCTTTCGCACCGAACTGGCCCAGCGCCGCCGCCTGGTCTACATCGCCATCGGCCCGGCCGCCCTGCGCGACTGCGCCCGCCGCGGCGACGACAGCGTCATCATCAGCGCTTTTACGGCCAGCCAGGTGGTGCAGGCGGTGGCCGCCAGCGTGCGCGATGTGCATCCCGCGCCTGCGATTACCGCCGTGTATGCCGAACCGGCGCCGCCTGACCAGTTGCGCCTGATCGAACTGCTCTACCGCCGCCCCGTGCGCGTGGCAGCCGTCATGAGCGCGGAGACGGCCCATCTGAAACCTCTCATGCGCGCGCAGGCAGGGGTGGAAATCGAAGAGATGACGGCCGGCGAAGACATCAACCGCGTTCTGAACCGCATCGCGCCGCTGGAAGTGCTGCTGGCCATGCCCGACAGCGCCGTCTACAACACCGACACCATCCGCAACATCCTGCTCTCGACCTACCGCCACAAGCAGGGGGTGATCGGCTTTTCGGCGGACATGGTCAAGGCGGGCGCACTGGCGACGACCTATTCCGAGATCGAGGATATTGACGCCCAGGTGGCCGAGATGGCCTACGCCTTTGCCAGCACGGGCGAGCTGCCGGCTGCCCAGTTCCCCCGCTACTTCCGCACCATCGTCAATGACGGCGTGGCGCGCTCGCTCGACCTGGACGTCAGCCCGGCCGCGCGCAATTTCGCACGCGGGGCGCCGCGGCCATGAGCGTGCGTTTCTGGCAAAGCTGGAGCATCGGCACCCGCATGATTTTCATCACCATGCTGCCGGTGGTGTTCCTGTTTTCTTCTTTTGTCTGGTATTCCTGGTATTCGCACCGCGCCCAGGTGGCCGAAGAACTGGCCGAACGTGGCCGCATCCTCGCGCGCGCGCTGGCCGAGACGAGCGAATACAACGTCATCTCCGGCAACCTGTCCGACCTGCGCCTGACCATCAATGGCCTGGTGCAGTCCGATAAAAGCATCTACCGCATCGAAGTGCTCGACGCCTCCCACAAGCAGGCAGTGAGCGTGAGCACTCAGTTCCCCCTGCAGGCGGAAAGCCGCTATTACGAGGCGCCGATCAAAAAGCAGGTGATCTGGGTAAACCTGTTTTCCGATAACGGCGCGCCCCACGTGTCCGGCCCCAGCGACACCAAGCCGCCCACCCAGCCGGCCGAAGTGGTGGGCGTGGTGCGGGTGACGATGTCGCCGACGAACATGATGGCGACCCAGGCGCGGCGTTTTCAGATCGAGCTGGGTATCGCCGCGCTGGCGCTGCTGGTATCGGCCGCCTTCGCCCTGTTTTTGGCGCGCAGCCTGACTTCTCCCTTGCGCAGCGCCATCGGCGCCCTGCGTCAGATCCGCGGCGGCGATTACCGGGTCGCGCTGCCCGTGTCGACGGGCGGCGAGATCGGTGAACTGCAGGCGTCGATCGGCGACATGTCGCTCGCCCTGGACCAGTCCAAGCAGCACCTGGAAAACAAGGTGGCCGAACGCACCCGCGACCTGGAAGCGTCGAGAAATGAAGCCCTGAAAGCCGATGCGGACAAGCGCAAGCTGATCGCCAAGGTGAACTCCATCGTCGAGGACGAGCGAAAAAGCATCGCCATTGAAATCCACGATGAACTCAATGCCTCCCTGATCGCGGCGCGCCTGGAATCGCAGGCGATTTTGCACCTGGCGGAAAAAGGCGATGCGGCGTCGATCGACGCCATCAAGCAGAAGTCGGCCGCCATCACCCGCTTGACGCTGGACCTGTACGCCAGCGGGCGGCGGCTGGTGCGGCGCCTGCGGCCGGAAGTGCTCGACATGCTGGGCCTGCACGGCGCCGTCGAGGAAATGCTGCGCCACTACGACCGCCGCCTGGAGGACGGCAGCGGCTGCCGCTTCACCTTTCACTCCGAGGGCGATTTCTCCGGTCTTGGCAACGAGCTGGCCATCTCCGCCTACCGCATCGTCCAGGAAGCGCTGTCGAACGTGATCAAGCACGCCACCGCCACCCACGCCCAGGTGGCCCTGATCCTGCTGGAGGCCGAGCGCACCCTCGTCATTGAAGTGATTGACGACGGGGCCGGCTTCGACGCCGCCACCGCCTCGGCCGGCATCGGCATCATCGGCATGCGCGAGCGGGTGCACGCGCTGGGCGGCACAATCGTATTCGAGCCCAATGTGGACGATGGCGGCGGCACCGTGGTCGCCATCCGGCTGCCCCTCGAAAGCAAGGACGCCGCACCTGCTGTATCGTAGCGCCCTGTCTTCTTCATCTACGCCACCGACCATGGATCACACCATTCTTCGCACGCCCTACGAGCAGGGCAACCAGAACCAGACCACCACTTGGGCCGACTGCATCGCCTGGTACGACATGCTGGCGCAGCGCTTTCCGGGTGTGCTCCGCTTCAGCCAGATCGGCGTCTCCGACATGGGAGTGCCCATCCACGCCGGCGTCGTCAGCGCCGACGGCGTGTTCGACCGCGCTGCCATCAAGGCGGCCGGGCGTCCCGTCTTCTTCAATAACAATGGCATCCACCCGGGCGAGCCGGAA
The DNA here is from genome assembly GCA_045810505.1 of Massilia sp. Taxonomy (GTDB): domain Bacteria; phylum Pseudomonadota; class Gammaproteobacteria; order Burkholderiales; family Burkholderiaceae_D; genus JAFCUW01. The sequence continues at coordinate 233 of JBJMVV010000041.1, read as the reverse complement.
GGCGTCGACGCCTGCATGGCGCTGGTGCGCGATTTCTGTATCGAGCCGGAGAGGCTGGCGGACCTCGGCCGCACCGTGTTCCTGTTCATCCCGATGTATAACGTGGACGGCAGCCTCAATCGCAACAACACCTCGCGCGTGAACCAGGACGGTCCCGAGTCCTTCGGCTTCCGTGGCAACAGCCGCCACCTGGACCTGAAAGTTGTGTTGTTCTTATTGTAGTGAATGAGTGT
>JBJMVV010000040.1:0-7982 GCA_045810505.1 Massilia sp. | reverse complement strand
GTGCGCTGGGCGGAACCCGTTCAATGTACGGGATGAAGTGTTGCTTTGCAAGCAGCGGAATATTTCGCTACGGACTGAAGCAATGGTAAGCTTGCAATGAAACAACACGGGGGACGCAATGAATTCACCATACCAGCATCTTTCCCTGGCCGACGTCCGGCCGGGCATGGTGCTATCGGACGTGCTGCTTGATCGCCAGGGCCAGGTGCTGTTGCCCCAGGGCGCGACCCTGACGGCGTCCATCATTGCCCTGCTGCCCCGCCACGGCATCGACCGCCTGCCGATCCTGCGCAGCGTCAACGAAGGCGAGGCGCCTGTGCCAATCGACGAGGCCGCTGTCACTGTGCGGCTGGCGCAACTGTTCCGCCGCATCGATCCTGCGCTGGAGACGAGCAGTGCGTCAGCCGCCCTGCACGCCTACATGCTGGATTACCGCCTTGAGCGCGAGATCGCGCCATGAGCATGCAACCCGTGCAACTCGACGCCGTTGTGCGCCAACTGGAAGACCTGCCCTCGCTGCCCGCGGTGGTGATGGAACTGCTCACCAGCATCGACCAGGAAGATGTCGACATTTCCGTGCTGGCCAAGAAAGTCTCGCACGATCAGGCCCTGACGGCCAAGACCTTGCGTCTGGCCAACTCGTCGACCTACGGCCTGCAGGTGAAAGTGACGACGATCCAGCAGGCGATCACCTTTCTCGGCTTTCAGACCACGCGCAACCTGATCACGGCGGCCGCCGTGACGGGCTGCTTTGCCCAGGGCCAGTGCAAGGGCTTTGACGACAAGGCTTTCTGGCGCCATTCCATTGCGGTGGCCGTCTGCGCGCGCGTGCTGGCGCGGCGACTGCGTTTCAACCAGGATTACGCCTTCACGGCCGGGCTGCTGCATGACATCGGCCGGCTGGTGCTGGTGACCATTTTCCCGGACGGCTACGCCGAGGCCATCGCCAAATCAGCCCTTGAGGACAGCGAACTGCTCGATGCCGAGCGTGCCGTGCTGGGGGTCGATCACGTGGCGGCCGGGCTGGTGCTGGCCGAGCACTGGAAATTTTCCGACACCATCCGCATGGCAATTGCCCATCATCACGACCCGGAAACCGTGGGCGCGGGGGTGCTCGCCAATATTGTTCATATCGCCAACGCCATCGTGCATGCGCTCGATATGGTGGGCGACGCGAAGGAAGCCGTACCGCCGGTCTCGCCGGTAGCGTGGAAAGCCATGGGATTGAGCGAAGAAGCCTACGTGCACGTGTTCCGCGAAACGGAAGTGCAGTTCGACGAAATTGCCGCCGCCCTGATCAGCTAGGGCGGCAAAGCAGCACACATAGCCTGGGCAACACCACGCATCGGCCGAACCACTCCGGCCGATGCGGGCCTACTGCACAAACTGCACCGCGATCAATGCGCGTAATTGCCGCTGGTGCCGGTTTGCTGCTCGGCCGGCGCTGCGGCTTTTTCTTCGGCCTTGGGGCGGCCCTGGGCGTCCGACAGGCGATACTTGGTACGCCGATCGCCCATCAAGTCGCGCAGGTCGCGGATGCTCATGCCGGTCACTTCATGCATGCGGATCAGCAGCGAGGCGCCGACCGGCAGGCGGTGGTGGCGGATTTTGCTGATGACCGGTGGGGCCACTTCGAGCATGCGCGACAGGGCTGCATCGTTCTTCAGCTGCATTTTGCCCAGCAGAATATCGAGCAGGTGGTTGGGGTTGTAGCTTTCTTGGGATGCCAGAGCATGGTGTGCCATGATTTACCTCGTCTGAGTGAAATGAATAGTTCGGTTAGAACTTTATGAAAGACTATCTTTCGACTGTGTAGTTCCCGGAAAAACGTTGCTGCAAACGTGGTTGCTGCGCCACGAGTGATCAACAACCTGTCCGGCGCCATTGCGCGTTGCGCTACGCACTGTCCCGCACGCTTGCCACGCTTGCCAATCAAACAAATTATCGGTCTTCGACGCCATTAGTACATCCGACCTTCGCAGTGTTGCCCTTGTTTGAAATCAAGCTAACGCTAGGAAAGCTTGTCACAACGGCATTTCAACACATGAAGGCAATATGTGGCGCACGCAAGAGTTTTCTTTTTTTCATCTGCCGGATCAGATGTCCCCCGGAACTCGTTGATTTCAATGGAGAAATATTATTTCCCCGGTCAGGCGCCGGGTTAATGTTGATGCTCGGAATTATCAGTTTCCGTATATGGCAATTAATACTCGATGTAAATTTTGCCTTAATTCATTTTGGCTTTTAATAAAGACCCTGTAAGTATTGTTTCAAAACGTTACATTCAAGCCGGCCCGTGCGGCGGCGCCGACAGGGCGACCGGCAGCAGCGATTTACGGTAAACTTACAGGTTCCCTTGTAGCGGCGGCACTATCCACATTAAGCGATTTCATGCAGAAAAAAGTCTTCATCAAAACCTTCGGCTGCCAGATGAACGAGTACGACTCGGACAAGATGGCGGACGTACTGGGCGCCTCTGATGGCCTGGTCCGCACCGACACGCCGGAGGACGCCGACGTCATCCTCCTGAACACCTGCTCCGTGCGCGAAAAGGCGCAGGAAAAAGTGTTTTCCGACCTGGGCCGCTTGAAGGAACTCAAGCGCGAGCGGCCCGACCTGATCATTGGCGTGGGCGGTTGCGTGGCCTCGCAGGAGGGCGCCGCCATCGTCAAGCGCGCGCCTTATGTCGATCTCGTGTTCGGCCCGCAAACCCTGCACCGCCTGCCCCAGATGGTGGCCGAACGGCGCAGCAGCGGCGCGGCGCAGGTTGACATCAGCTTCCCGGAAATTGAAAAGTTCGACCACCTGCCCCCGGCCAAGGTCGACGGCGCCTGTGCCTTTGTCTCCATCATGGAAGGCTGCAGCAAGTATTGCAGTTACTGCGTGGTGCCCTACACCCGCGGCGAGGAAGTCTCGCGCCGCTTCGAGGACGTGCTGGCCGAAGTGGCGGGCCTGGCTGCCCAGGGCGTGCGTGAGATCACCCTGCTGGGCCAGAACGTGAATGCCTTCCTGGGCAAGATGGAAGATGGCGAAATCGCCGACTTCGCCCTGCTGCTCGAATACGTCGCCGCCATCCCCGGCGTCGAACGGATCCGCTTCGTCACCAGCCACCCGAAAGAATTTAACCAGCGCCTGATCGACGCCTACGCCCGCATCCCGCAACTGGTCGACCACCTCTACCTGCCCGTGCAGCACGGCGCCGACAAGGTGCTCGGCGCCATGAAGCGCGGCTACACGGCGCTCGAATACAAGTCCATCATCCGCCGCATTCGCGCGGTGCGGCCGAATATGTCGATCTCGTCCGATTTCATTGTCGGCTTCCCCGGCGAGACGGACGCCGATTTCGAAGCGATGATGAAGTTGATCGACGACGTCGGCTTTGACACCAGTTACAGTTTTATTTTCAGCAAGCGCCCCGGCACCCCGGCGGCCTCGCTGGCCGACGACACGCCGCACGAAGTCAAACTGGCGCGCCTGCAGCGCCTGCAGGCAGCCATCGACGCCAACACGCGCAAGTTCAGCGCGGCCATGGTGGGCAGCGTGCAGCGCATCCTGGTGGAGGGTCCTTCCAAGAAAGACGCCGGCGAATTGCAAGGCCGCACGGAAAATAACCGCGTGGTCAATTTCGCCGTGCCGGAAGGACTCGATCCTGCCAGCATGACGGGCGAACTGGTCGACGTGCGCATCACCGAAAGTTTTAACTACACGCTGCGCGGCGAATTGGTCGCCAGCAGCACCATGATTGCCCAAGCCAGTTGAAAACCAGGACGCCCATGCAGCCCTCGTACTTTGTGCCTGAACCGCTCGACAACACGAGGCTGGCCCACCTGTGCGGGCCGCTCGACGAAAACCTGCGGCAGATTTCCGCCGCCCTCGACGTGACGATTTTCCGCCGCGGCGAAAAATTCATCGTCAGCGGCAGCAACGCCGACCAGGCCGTCGCCATCCTCGAGCGTTTTTATGCGGTCGCCAACAAGGTGGTGCCGCTGGAAGAAGTGCAACTGGCGCTGGTCGAACAACGCGCGGGCCTCACTGCCAGCCACGACCAGCATGAGCCGCAGGACGCCCAGGCGGCGCCCCTGCCCGAAATCGACATCGCCACGCCCATCCTCAAAACGCGCCGCCACGACCTGCGCGGGCGCACGCCCCACCAGATCGCGTATTTGCGCAATATCCTCGAGCACGATATCGCCTTCGGGGTCGGCCCGGCCGGCACCGGCAAGACCTATCTGGCCGTCGCCTGCGCCGTCGACGCGCTCGAACGCGACGCCGTCAAGCGCATCGTGCTGACCCGCCCAGCGGTGGAGGCGGGCGAGCGCCTCGGCTTCCTGCCGGGCGACATGGCCTCAAAGGTCGATCCCTACCTGCGTCCCCTGTACGACGCCCTGTACGACCTGCTGGGCTTTGACCGCACCCAGAAAATGTTCGAGAAGCAGGTGATTGAGATTGCCCCGCTGGCCTATATGCGGGGCCGCACGCTCAACCACGCCTTCGTCATCCTCGACGAGGCGCAGAACACCACCGTCGAACAGATGAAAATGTTTTTGACGCGGATCGGCTTCGGCAGCAAGGCCGTGGTGACGGGCGACGTCACCCAGGTCGACCTGCACAAGACCCAGAAAAGCGGCCTGGTGGACGCCATCCACGTGCTAAAAGATGTGCGCGGCATCGGCTTCACCCAGTTCTCCAGCGCCGACGTGGTGCGCCATCCGCTGGTCGGGCGCATCGTCGACGCCTATGAGCACGCCGCCTCCATCGACGCCCTCGTCGCCCTCCCCAAACCGGCCGCCAAGCATGCCCGCAAAAAATAAACTGTCCCTGTCCGTCCAGTATCCCGACCCCCGCTTGCAGGCAAGCATCACGCGCCCGATGGTACGCAAGTGGGTCACGGCCGCCCTGCTCGGGCCCGCCGAGTTGACGGTGCGTTTTGTCGATGCCGAGGAGGGTCAAAGCCTCAACCGTGATTACCGTGAGAAAGATTACGCCACCAATGTGCTCACCTTCGCCTACAACGAGGGCGACGAACTGGCGGCGGACGAGCCGGTGCGGGCCGACATCATCCTCTGCACCGACGTGCTCGAACGCGAATCGGGCGAACAAGGCAAGACGGTGGAAGAGCACACGGCCCACCTGATCGTGCACGGCGTGCTGCACGCGCAGGGCTACGACCACCTGGAAGACACGGAAGCCATCGAGATGGAGCAACTGGAACGCGACATCCTCGAAGACCTGGGCTATCCCGATCCATACGCCGAGAAATACGCGTAATCCAGGCTTGAAACAGGTCTGAAACAAGGCACACAAAAAGCTCACATCTGTTGCAATTGCTTACCGATGGTATGTTAGCGACCTCACGTTGTGCGTGCGTCCGCTCCGGTCTAATGGAATCTCCCATCGAGACCCAGACAGGAGCGAGTTCGGATGTCTACCTACAACAAAATCAAAGTAGCCGCTGCCACCGCAGCCGCTTCCAGCACGTCCACCTTCCCCAGCCACTTCATGCCGCCCCTGGACGGCGACACGGGCGCCGACGTCTGCATCATCGGCGCCTCCTTTGTCGGCCTGCGCACGGCCTATGACCTTTTGCTTAAAGGCAAAAAAGTGGTGGTCATCGATTGCGCCGAAACCCTGCCGGAGCAGCCTGAACGGGAAGAAGACGCCCGCTGCGCCCGCCTGAATGATTTGTTGACTGGCGCCAGCATGGAAGAGCAGCCCGAGCACGACCACGCCGCGCCCGCCACCTCGGCCGAACTGGCCCATGCCATCGTCCACCTGGGCGGACGCATCCACGGCGCCACGCGCGCCCTCGATGTCAGCCCCGAACACAATATGCAGGTGGTGACGACCTATGACGGCGCCATCGTCGCGCGGGTGGTGGTGGTGGCGACGGACGAGCGCAAGCTGGGCTCAGGCACCCGCGGCGGGCGCGCGCAAAACCTGAAGCCGGGGGAGACCCCGGCTTTGCGCGTGCTGGCCACACCAGCGCCTGATATTGCCGCGCTGGTGCAGCCAATCGACCTCGGGCTGAAGTAATACCCCGACCTCAGGCTTTCTTCAGCGCCGCCGGATCCAGCGGCAACTTGCGCAGGCGCTTGCCCGTGGCGGCAAACACGGCGTTGGCCAGCGCCGGGGCGATGGCCGCCGTGCCAGGCTCGCCAATCCCGCCCGGCTCGTCCGTGCTGGCGACAATGTGCACTTCCACCAGCGGCGCTTCGTTCATGCGCATCATGCGATAGTCGCCGAAGTTCGACTGCATCACCCGGCCCTTGTCAAACGTCACCTGGTCGAACAGGGCCGCCGTCAGGCCGAACACGATGCCGCCTTCCATCTGCGCCACCACCGTGTCGGGATTGATCACCTGGCCGCAGTCGAGCGCGCACACCACCCTGTGCACCTTGATGTCGCCATCGGCGCCCACCGACACTTCCGCCACCTGGGCCATATAGCTGCCGAACGCAAACTGCATCGACACGCCCTTGCCCACCCGCCGGCCCGCAATCGGCTTCATCGGCTGCTTCCAGCCTGATTTTTCCGCCACCAGATCGAGTACCCGCAGCATGCGCGGCGCTTTCGTCAGCAGCGCGCTGCGGTAGCCCATCGGGTCCAGTTTGGCGGTGGCCGCCAGTTCATCCATGAAGCTTTCCACCACGAATACGTTGTGGGTGGGACCCACACCGCGCCAGAACGCGGTCGGCACGGGCGGTTCATGGCGCACGTACTCGACGCGCATGTCGGGTATCGTGTACTGCAACTCGCGCGCCCCTTCCACCGCATCCGGATCGACCCCGTCTTTTACGGCGCCCGGTGCAAAGCGGGCCATGATGGACGAACCCGTCACGCGGTGGAACCAGGCCGCCGGCATGCCTTTCGCATCGAGCCTGGCCGACAAGCGATCCACATAATACGGCCGGAACATATCGTGCTGGATGTCTTCCTCGCGGGTCCAGATGAATTTCACGGGGCCCTTCATCAGCTTGGCAAAGGCCACTGCCTGGGTCACATAATCGACTTCCAGGCGCCGCCCGAAACCGCCGCCCAGGTAGAAATTGTGCACCTTGATTTTTTCCAGCGGCAGGCCGGTCAGCTTGGCCGCGGCGCCCTGCGCCAGGCTCGGCACCTGCGTGCCCACCCACAGGTCGCAGCCATCGGCGCGCAGGTCCACCGTGCAATTCATCGGCTCCATGGTGGCGTGGGCCAGGAAGGGCAATTCGTAGACGGCGTCGATACGGCGGCCCTTTTCTCCCAGCGATTTTGGCGCGTCGCCCAGGTTTTCCGCCACCGCGCCCGGCTTGTCGGACGCTTTCATCATGTCATCGCGGATCGAGGCGCTCGACATATTGGCATTCGGGCCATCGTCCCAGGTGGGCGCGAGCGCGGCCAGGCCCTGCTTGGCGGCCCACATGTGATCGGCCACCACGGCCACCGCGTTGTCGAGCTTGAGCACCTGGCGCACGCCCTTGACGGCCATGGCCTTCTGCTCATCCGCGCTTTTCAGCTTGCCGCCCACAACGGGCGACGCGGCCACCGTGGCAATCGCCATGGCCGGCAGGCGGGCATCGATGCCGAACAGCGCCTTGCCATTGGTCTTTTCTTCGCTGTCGAGGCGCTTGTGGCCCTTGCCGATCAGCGCGTAATTGCCCGCCGCCTTCAGGGTGACCGTCTTCGGAATGGGCAGTTTGGCGGCGTCATCGACCAGGGCGCCAAAGCCCAGGCTGCGCTTGCCGGCCGGATCGACCACGGCGCCGTCCTGCACCTGCAAGGTGGCGGCATCGACCTTCCACTGCTGCGCCGCGGCCGACACGAGCACGCTGCGTGCGGTGGCGCCCGCTTCGCGCAGGGGTTTCCAGGCGCCTCGCACGGAAGTCGAGCCGCCCGTTACCTGGCCGCCCAGCAAAGGGTCGCTGTATAAATCGTTGTTGGCGGGCGCGTGCTCAAGTTTGACCTTGCCAATATCGACGCCCAGTTCCTCGGCGATCAGCATC
>JBJMVV010000039.1:0-14942 GCA_045810505.1 Massilia sp. | reverse complement strand
GGGCAGCGCTGACCACCAGCGACACCATCAGCAGAAACGCGAGGACAAGAATCAGGCCGAACGAGAGCAGACGGGTGCGGATGAGGTCCCACCAGGTGGACCCGGTGGGTTTGGGCACTTCCCAAATATCGTCGAGACTGTCCTTTAATTCTGAAAATACCGTGGTGGCGCCCACTAGCAGAAGCACCCCGGCAATCAAGGTTGCCTTCAGACCTGTGCCGTGGTTTTTCGCTCCCGCCAGCACCAGCTGGAGCGCGGCGGCGCCTTTCTCTCCCATCAGTCCCCGCAGTTGCCCGAACAATTGGCCCTGGGCTGCATCGGCGCCATAAAAAAATCCCGCCACCGCCAGCACCAGCACCATGATGGGCGCCATCGAAAACAGGGTGTAGAAAGCCAGCGCCGCGCCCTTGCTCCCGCAGCGGTCATCAAACCATTCACTGACCGCACAGCGCATCACGTGCAAGAGTTGCAGAAATACGGGTTTTAATTTTTTTGAATGCATGCGTGATTTCTCCAAGGCGCGATGAGGCTGCTGGCGGCCCGTGATCCGGCCGCCGCGAACCCGAACAGACCCGTGCCGGCCTGTTCGTATCATGCCTTAAAACCAAGTAATCACTCCGCACGCATTACTGCACCCGCTTTTCTACTGTGATCTGTTCGACCTCCACACGGCGGTTCGGCTCGAGGCACTTGATCAGCTCTGCCCGTTTGCGGTTGTTGCACGTTACTACGGGCACGGTTTCGCCCTTGCCGTAAGCCTTCAGCCGTTCCGGCGCGATGCCCTTCGCCACCAGATACTCGCGCACAGCCTGTGCCCGGCGTTCGGACAGGCGCAGGTTGTACTTGGCCGAGCCCAGCCGGTCCGCGTGGCCAACAATGTCAACGTCGGTGATGGTGGGATCGGCCGTCAGGGCCGCAGCAATATCGTCCAGCCGCGGCTGAGGCGAACTCAAGCGAGCGCTGTTGAACTCGAACAACTCGGTCGCCGACAACGTCACTTTTTCAAAGCGGGGCGGCGGTGGCGGCGGCGGCGGTGGCGGGGCCGGTGGTGGCGGAGGTTCTGCAGCCTGCGGAGGCGGCGCGGGTGGCGGCGGCGGTGGCGGAGGCGCCGGCTTGCTAAAGGCGTAATTGATGCCTAAAGTGACATAACGGTTATTGCTGCGCCGGATGCCGAGGCTTTCCTGGTCATCGTCGCGCATGAAGCCGCGGACTGAGCGGATGTCTGCCTGCAGCGACCATTGCTCGTCAAAGGCCCACTGCAAGCCGATGCCGATAGAAACGTACGGCGAGGTGGCGCTGTTACGCCGGATGGGATTATCGACGCGGTCATGCTCGGCGCCGACCCCGAACAGGATGAAAGGACGGAAATTGCGGCGCGAGAGAAACCACAGGGCATCGGCGCCCAGCAGGGTCTGGCGATAGTGGTAGGCACCGTTTTCGGGGCGTACGTAACTGCCACCGAACTGCACGTCCCAGCTGGAGTTGATGGGTTTGCCAAGGCGAAAGGCGCCGCCATATTCGCGATCCGTGAGGCCGAATTCACGGTCGGGTCGGACATTGGTGACGCTCGGCTGCATGTACCACGACGGATTGATATCCTGCGCCAGCAGCGGACCCGCCGAGCACAGGGCGCTCACCGCAAACGCGACTCTTTTTAATTGGTTCACAAATGACTCCCGGGATCGTTGTTGAAGGAAGGACTCCAGCGTCGCTACATCGTTCAGGGATGTTGGACGAAGATTAAGGTCAGGAGTTCCCAGCGACGGGGGAGGGGCACATGGCGCGCGTGCGAAGGTCGATATGCCGCAAAAGTGCGTGTTTTATCGCGACAAATGGCACGCGGCGCAACACGGTTGCGGGTGCAATATCGACGTCAGCCAAGAAAAAACGCCGCGGCGGAGCGTTCCGCGGCGGCGTTCCGGCAGGCCCGTGAAGGCCCGCGCAACAGGCGTCCGATTACTTGTTTTCAGGCTTTGCATCGGGCACGACGACAACGGTGTCACCGGCCTTGCCCGGCTCGCCTTTTTCGCCCGGCGTACCAGGTGCGCCGGCCGGACCTGCCGGACCAGGCACGGGCACCGGCACTGGCACGGCGACCTGCTTTTCAACAGTCGCGGTTGGCTGCACGACGGTGGCGGGTGGATTGACGGTGGTCTTTTCGCAGGCGGTAAGACCGACGACGGCGAGCATCGCGACGAGGATGGTGGCTTTCATGATGTGTCCTTTTTAAAGGTTGTCGAGGGGAATCGATGGGGTGCTGCGCTCTTGAGCTCACGCGAACGCCCCGATCATAAAGAAGTGTTTACATACTCTCTGTACGTCAACGCACAAAGCGGACGGGCTCGCTTGATTCGGCGCGCATTGAAATAGTTGATTTATCGACCCTTTGTTAAATGTTCGATGGCGCACAGACCATCGTCGGGGCGACAGGCAATCTACCCACAAGCTTAAGGGAACCGTAAGACGGCAGCCGTGTCAAACGTGCCGACAACGCGTTCCGATTCACTGACTATCCATATGGAGTACTCGACCATGCATGCACCGACCAATCACAACGCATCCCATAGCGACCTGGGCGCAATGCACACTTCCGCCAACTCCGGCAATTCGGCCCTGATCGAGCGCGTCGCGCCCCAGCCGGCCGAGCGCGCGCCCATCTCGATGGCGCCGATCGAGCGTGTGCGTTCCACCTCCGCCACCCAGCGCCGCATTGAAAATATGCAAAAGCTGATCGGCGAATTGTCCACCCACGAGATGCTGGCCGACGAAATCGCCTGGTTCCTCAAGTTTTCTCCTTCCGGCGCCCGTAAATACATCCGCGACCTGCGCGAAGCAGGCGTGATCGAACTGGCCCGCTACATCGAGGGCACCGCCACCTACCTGGGCAAGGCCGTGTACCAGATTTCCCCAGATCCAGAGCGCGTAAAAGCTTTCCTGGCTGCAATCGTGCAACCCAAGCGTGAAGGCGCCGCCCCACGCAAGGAGCGTCCAGGTCTGCGTGAACAGGCCATGGCTGGCACCGGCCGCCATTTCCACATTCTCGCCGACGACACCCATTACGCCATCCGCGTCAACCGCAGCCCGGTAGCGCGCGATCCCCTGGTCGCCGCCCTGTTTGGCGCCGCACCTTCTGCCACGAAAGAGCACGCCTGATCGGTCAATCTGCCCATAAATACCCGGCCTGCTTGATTGCATGTCCGGGTTATTTTCAATGGCGGGTCGGCTTATTCTTTCTTGTTAGCATGCTGTTGAAATAGCGACAAGCAGCCCCACGTTCTGCAAGGGCGTGCTTGCGCCTGGATACAGTGGCGAGAGGAAGGGCAGGGCGATGGATGCGTTGATCTGGAGTGCGGTGCTGGTTGCCGTTGCTGCATGCGTGTGGATGCTGCCTTCGTGGCGCTTGCGGCGGGCCCTGCGCACTCCCATGACGCCGGAAGCAATCGCTATTATCGAGCGTAATATTCCCGTCTACACGCGCTTCGATCCGGCATTGCAGCAGCAATTGCGCACCCTGGTCCTGCAGTTTTTGCACCAGAAAAAGTTTGTCGGCTGCGATGGCCTGGTGGTGACCGATGAGATGCGTCTCACGATTGCCGCCCAGGCCTGCCTGCTGCTATTGAACCGCTTCACGCGCGTTTATCCTGCACTGCACACCATCCTCCTCTATCCCAGCGCCTTTCTGGTGCCGCGCAACCAGGTCGATGCAGCCGGGGTGGTGACCGAAACCCGCCAGGATCTGCTGGGGGAATCGTGGAGCGACGGCCGGGTGGTGTTGTCCTGGGACCATGTGCGGCGCGGCGCGGCTGACTGGCGCGGCGGCCAGAACGTGGTTCTGCATGAGTTTGCGCACCAGCTCGACAGCGAATCAGGCAGCACCAACGGCGCCCCCTACCTGGGCAGCCAGGCAAGCTACCGCAGTTGGTCGGAAGTGCTCTCGCGCGACTTCGCCGCATTGCGACAGGATGCCATGCTCAGCCAGCACAGCGTGATGGACCATTATGGCGCCACCAGTCCGGCCGAGTTCTTCGCCGTCGCCACCGAAACCTTTTTTGAGAAACCTTGGGAAATGGCAGAGCGCCACCCGGCCCTGTTCACCGAGTTCAGCCGCTATTACCGGGTCGATCCGCGCCAATGGCAGGAAGCCCCGGTGCAGGAGCCGGAACCGTCCTTTGCACCCTACGCGGCGCACTGGTCAGGCGGCCAGGCGCACTATGGAAGCTGGCGCTAGCCGGAACGCGTACGTACGCTGGCGAACAGAGTGCGCAGGCAGGTGAGCGCATGCTTGCTCTTCATATAACGCGGGAGAAATTCACCATGTCCACCATTATTGCAGGGCACTTTCAACTGCAGGAAGAACTCGACCGGGCCCACCAGGCACTGGTGCAGGCAGGCTTTCCTGAGCAAACCATCAGCGGATTTTTCCTTAATCAGCCTGGTCAGCATGACCGCACGCCCATCGGCGGTGACCACGTCCATTCCCCCGGCGCCAAGGAGACCCCCGAGGGTGTTGCCGAGGGTGCGGCAGCCGGCGGCGCTGTCGGCGCGGCAGTGGGCGCCGCTACCACGCCACTGACCGGCCCGCTTGGCGCCATCGTCGGCGGCCTGGTCGGCGCACACGTGGGTTCGCTGTTCAGCTTTTCCAAGATGAAGGAAAAAGGCGAACCTGAAGACGGCGGCGCCAACGAAGACCGGGTCCGCAAACCAGGCTTGTTGCTGGCGGTGGCGCTGGCCGATGGCGCCGACGAGAACGGGGCCATCGATGCGTTCAAGCGGGTCGGTGCGCACCACATCGAGCGGGCGGAAGGCACCATTGCCGACGGCGACTGGGTCGATTTTGATCCCTTGAGCGAGCCCCGTTTGCTGACCCATTGAGGCTAGGATTGCGCTGCACTCTGCGGCAGTTTGATATTCATCAATAAGCTGGACCGTTTTACTTCCTAAACTTGATTTTTCGCATCGCGGGCGCGTTGCAAGCTCAACAGAAATCAGGTGAGGGAGGTGGCATGGATGAGTCCAGGGTGGCACTGGTAACTGGGGGTATGGGTGGGCTGGGCACAGCCATTTGCAGGCGCTTGCACTCGGCCGGCTACCGGGTGGCGGCGACCTATTCGCCCAGCAACCGCAATCCCCAGGCCTGGCTGTCGGCCCAGCGTGACGAGGGCTGCCGCTTCATGGCCTTCCAGGTTGACGTGTCAGACTACGCGGAAACCGAATGGATGGTGCAGAAAGTGCTGGCCGAAATGGGCCGCCTCGACGTGCTGGTCAATAACGCCGGGGTCATCTGCGACCGCAGCCTGCGTAAAATGAGCGCCGACGATTGGCACAAGGTGCTGCGCACCAATCTCGACAGCGTATTCAATATGAGCAAGCAAGCCATCGAGCCCATGGTCGAGCGATGCTGGGGCCGCATCATCAATATCTCCTCCGTCAACGCCCAGAGCGGCGCCTTCGGCCAGGCCAACTACGCAGCAGCCAAGGCCGGCATGCACGGTTTCACCAAGGCGCTGGCGCTGGAAGTCGCGCGCCACGGCGTCACCGTCAACACTGTCTCGCCCGGTTATCTGCGCACCAGCATGCTGGCAAAAATTCCCGACGAAGTCATGCAAAACAACATCCTGCCATCCATCCCCGTGGGCAGACTCGGCGAGGTCGACGAAATCGCGGCGCTGGTAGCTTACCTTGCTTCCGATGCGGCCGGCTTCGTTACCGGCGCCAATATCGCCATCAATGGCGGGCAGCATATGTGTTGAGATGGGTGGGGCGTGCATGCTTATGCGCGTCCAACTGCCTGTGCCAGTCCCCCCTTCGCTTCAGGCCGCGAGCTAAACCATCTGTGTCTCCGGCGGCCTTGCCGGTGCTTCGACAGTGCAATCGTCCGGCTCGATGGGCGGGAGCCCGAACACAACTGCCTTGCGCTTCGAAAGCCTTACCGCCGCTCCGCCCGGGTTTGACAGGCAATACACAATCTCGCCTCGGGCCGTGCCTGCAGGCGGGAGAAGCCGATGGGGTGGCCGCAGTCCTCGCACTCGCCGTAGCTGCCGTCGTCGAATTTCGCCAGCGCGTGTTTGAGCACGTTCAGTTGGGCGGCGTTGTGGCCGGCCGCTTCCTGGGCGAGGTCGTTGAGCAGGCGGACGGTGGCCTTGTCCGCCGGCGAGGTTTCCACTTCGTCGACCGCCAAATCGTAGATGGCGGCGCCTGCCGGGCTGGCGTGGGTGGTAAGGGCGGCACGGCGCTGCTCGAGCATCGAGCGCAGCAGCGCGAGCTGGTCCTGTTGCAAGCCGTTCATGGAAGTCCTCGATGCCAGGGTCACGCGTCCAGTGTAGCGCGATCAGGCCCCGCTGAATATGAACGCACGCTTGAGGAAGACCCATATGGAGCGCGCCATACAGGCCAGCGCGAGCGTATGGGCTGAGAGGCGCCGCTCGGCTGCGCCTGTCAGGGCGCGGGCGCCGCCGGTTTCGGTTTCAGGGCCTCGGCCGCCGCGACATGGGTGCGCACCTGGCCGATCGCGTCGATGACGCCCGCGATGTTGCCGGACATGGCGTTGCCCGCCAGCGAGAGCAGGCCGCCGACCACGCCGATGACTTCGCCTACCATGCCGATCTTGCGGATTTTTTCCGCCGCCGCGGCGGTCAGGGCGATGATGTGGGCCTGGGGTTCGCGCAAGCCCGGCAAGACTGATGTGGCGGCGTCCGCATACAGGCTGTCGGCGCGCTGGCGCAGCAGTTGCTCGTCATCGTTGAGGACACGAAACATGGCCTGCTCGGCGTCGCTGAAGTCGCCCGTGTGCGCCTTGATCTGTTTCATCAGGCGCGCGTGCAGGGCGTCGGCGGCGGCGGCCAGGCCGTCGGCCAGCGCTTCTACCTCGGAAACGGTGGACAGGCCGCCGCGGGGGTTGTCTTCGCTCATGGTGGACCTTTCGCTCGTCTATGTGGTGGGGAAGCATCAGGGGGCGGCAAGGCCCTGCCGAATTGCCTGCAGATCGCTCGCATAACTGGCGATCATGGTCTTGATGTCGGCCGCTTGCAGATCGTTCAGATGCTCGCGCAGTTTCTGGTGGCCCAGCGACACCTTGGTCAAACCCTGCACGGCCAGGTCATAGCGTTTGTCGAGGATCCTGTATTCGGCCGCCTTGTTCATGTGGTGCACCTTGGCCAGGGTCACCAGCATCCGATCCTGCGGCCGGGCGGCCATGGGAATTTCCACCTCAAAAATGCCGAGGATGGTTTTCTTTTCGTTTTCATGGGTCTTGGCGTACAGCCGGGTGAGCGTCAGCATGGCGTCCAGCAGGGTCTGCAGGTCGCTGTCGCCATCGCGCACCATCGTTTGCACGCTGCGGTTCTGGTAGCCCGAGGCAATCACGCGGGTCAGCAAGCGCGTCATGCCAGTGTAGGCCTGCACGTGGCGCTGGTCGAGTCCGCTTTCGACATTGGCCTTGATGCCGTTGCCCAGGTCATCGAGACGGTCACCGAGGTCGAAGCGCTCGTCGCCGGCCAGCTGGCTGAGCGTTTGCATGTACAGCACCACGGCTTTTTGCGCGCTGACGAAATCGTCGCAGACGGCACGGCGCTTCGCGTCGGTTTCCTTGCCTACCTTTTCGGCCGCCGGGGCCAGATACAATTGTTCGCGCGCATAGGTGTCGCGGTAGCGGGTGGACAGTTCATTGTAGGTGCCCAGTTTGGCTGACTGGTCCGCAAAATCGCGCACGCCCTGCAGGCTGACCACGGAGGTGCTGGCGCAGCCGCCGAGCAGCAGCGCGATGCCGAGGACAAAGCCGGCAAACAGGGGAGGGCAGCGCATGGATCCTTTCCGGGCGCGCGCAGGAACGCGCCATCAGAGAGCATCTTGCACCAGCAGCCGACACCGAATTTGCTCGGCGTCAACGACCTGAACCGTCGCGCTCAGCGAACCTTGGCGGGATCGAAGTGGGGATTGTCGATGAGGCCGAACTGGTTGCCGTCCGGATCGAGCAAGACGGCGACGCGGATGCCGCCGCCCACGTCCGTCAGCGGCGCGTGGACAGTGGCGCCCAGGGCCACGATGCGGGCGATGTCGCCTTCAATGTCGGCGCTGCCCCAGTAAGCGGTCGCGCCATCGGCGCCCGGGGTGCCATCGGGCACCAGGCCCAGCTCGAAGCCGCCCGCCTCGAAGCCCACATAAAATACCTCGTCGAAATACGGTGGGTGTTCCAGCACGGCGGCATACCAGTCCTTGGCCGCTGCCAGTTGTTTGACGGGATAAATGACAGTGCGCAAACCAGTAATCATGGCCTACCTTTTCGAGCGTGACGTTGGGGACGACAGATCAGGCGAGTGCGCTGCGCCAGCCCAGGCCGTCTTGCGTACTCCTTGCCGGATTATACTCACAGCCCACCCAGCCCTGGTAGCCAATCTCGTCGAGCATGCCGAACAGGTAGGCGTAGTTGATTTCGCCCGTGCCCGGTTCGTGCCGGCCTGGATTGTCAGCAATCTGGATGTGGCCGATGCGCGCGAGGTTCGCGCGGATCGTGGCGGCCAGTTCGCCTTCCATGCGCTGCATGTGATAGACGTCATACTGGAGCAGCAGATTGTCGGCGCCGACTTCATTAATGAGGGCCAGCGCCTGCTTGCTGCCGCTGAGGAAATAGCCGGGGATGTCGTAGGTGTTGATCGGTTCGATCAGCAGGCGCACATGGTGTTCGCGCGCGGCCGCCGTGGCAAATTTCAGGTTGTCCACGAACACTTCATGGGCGCGCTCCATCGTCACCTTGGGGGGCAATTTGCCGGCCATGCAATGCAACTGCGTGACCTGCAATTCGTCGGCGTACTCCAGCGCCTGGCCGACGCTGTCCTGAAACTCGCCGATGCGACGGGGATCGCAGGCAAAGCCCCGTTCGCCCGCAGTCCAGTCACCGGCAGGCAGGTTGAACAGCACCAGGCGCTGCTCCTGGCGGGCCAGGCGGCTGGCGATGTCGTCGGCATCGAAGGCATAGGGAAACAGGAACTCGACGGCATCAAAACCGGCCTGGCGGGCGGCGGCAAAGCGGTCGAGGAAGCTGGTTTCGCCAAACATCGTGCTGAGGTTGGCGGCAAATTTCGGCATGGGAGGGCGATGCAAAATGAATATGCCGATATCCTAGCCGATTTTCGCCCGCAGCCCCCGCACTGCGCACCCGGTCGGGGCGCGCAGCAGCTCAGGCCGCAGGACGCGCCTCAGCCACCGGCTGCGGCGCGCCCAACTGCGCCAGCAAGCCGGTCATCGCCTCGAGTTGCCCGGCCGACACCGTGCGCAGCAGGTCGGCGCTGATCTGGTCGGCGGTGACGGTGGCGTTAACCAGCATCTCCTCGCCGGTCGGCGTGACGGCGGCGAAGCCGACCCGGGCATCGGACGGATCAGGCTGGCGCACGACGAGGCCGATTTTTTCCAGCGGCAGCAAAGTGCGGGTGACACCGGAGGCCGTCAGCCCAAGGCGCTCGGCCAGGTCGACCCGGCGCAGGCGGCCCCCTTCGGCCCGGGCCAGGTGGTTGAGCACCTGAAAGTCGCCGAAGCTGATGCCATAGTTGCTGCCCAGCGAGGCGTCGAAGCGCCTCACAAAGGCGGCGTGGACGCGGGCGAGGCGCAGGACGAAGTCGGTGCTGGTCGCGGTTGGTGTGCTGATCATGGCAATCCCCTAAATAAACTTGATTGCTCAAGTATATCCGAGATGATTGCGTAGTCAAGTATTATATTTACGCATCCACAGCGAACGATGAATGCGCCCGGCCGAGGGGCGGGTCGCTGCCGGGCTCGCCTGCCGCCTGCCGCCGCCAACTATCCCTAATTAACGGTGAAAGCGCGCGACCACTGCCGAGTCCGTGTCCACGATAAGCATCTTCCACACTGAACGATGAAAGCGCCCATAAAAAAACCGGGCCGCAGCCCGGTTTTCCTCTACTTGAAACAATCAGCGTCGATCAGCGACCGCGGCCGCCCGAACGATGGGGCGAAGCAGGACGGCCGCTGCCCGTGCCGCCGCCCGCGCCGCGCGGCTTGGCCGGACCGCGACCACCGCCTACCTTGATGACCTGGCCACCACCACCGCCGCCGCCACCGGAGCGAGCACCGCCGCCGCCGCCGGAGCGGCCGCCGCCATTGCGATGACCTGGATTGCCGCTACGCAGTTGAATTGCCTGCGGACGCGCGGTCGGATCCGGCTCAAAGCCGGCGATGACCTGGCGGGGCAAGGTCTGCTTGATCAGCTTTTCAATGTCCTTCAACATTTCATGCTCGTCCACGCAGACCAGCGACACCGCTTCACCGGTGGCGCCAGCGCGGCCGGTGCGGCCGATGCGGTGCACATAGTCTTCGGGAATGTTGGGCAGATCGTAGTTCACCACGTGTGGCAACTGGTCGATATCGATACCGCGCGCGGCGATGTCGGTGGCGACCAGCACCTGCAGGGCGCCGTCCTTGAATTCCGACAAGGCCTTGGTGCGTGCCGACTGGCTCTTGTTGCCGTGGATCGCCATGGCGCCGATGCCATCCGCGCCCAGTTGCTCGACCAGTTTATTGGCGCCGTGCTTGGTGCGGGTAAATACCAGCACCTGGTTCCAGTTGTTGGTCTTGATCAGGTGGGCCAGCATCGGGTGCTTCTTGTCGCGGTCGACAGGATGAATTTTCTGGGCGATCACCTCGACGGTCGAATTGCGGCGCGCCACTTCAATCATGGCGGGCTTGTTCAGCAGGCCATCGGCCAGGGCCTTGATTTCTTCCGAGAAGGTGGCCGAGAACAGCAGGTTCTGGCGCTTCGGCGGCAGGGCAGCCAGCACTTTCTTGATGTCGCGGATAAAACCCATGTCCAGCATGCGGTCGGCTTCGTCAAGAATCAGGATCTCGACTTTCGACAGGTCGACGGTGCGCTGTTCCATGTGGTCGAGCAGGCGGCCTGGCGTGGCGACCAGGATGTCGACGCCGTGCTTCAATTGCTTGATCTGGGGATTGATGCCGACGCCGCCGAAAATCACGGCCGAATTCAACTGGGTATATTTACCGTAGACACGCACGCTTTCCTCGACCTGGGCCGCCAGTTCGCGGGTCGGGGTCAGGATCAGCGCGCGCACGGCGCGGGGGGACGTTTTCGACGTCAGCGCCGCGCCCACCTTGTCGGTCGACAGGCGGTTGAGGATAGGCAAAGTGAAGCCCGCGGTCTTGCCGGTGCCGGTCTGTGCGCCAGCGAGCAGGTCGCCGCCGGCCAGCACGGCGGGAATCGCCTGGGTCTGGATCGGGGTGGGGACGGTGTAGCCGTGCTCAGTGACGGCACGTACGATGGCGTCGGACAGTCCGAGTTGGGAAAATGTCATGGATAACTTTATGATGTCGATCGGCCCGTCGCCGCAAAGAGAGTCTCTCAGGCGCCAGTGGCGGGCAATCGGATTGGAAAACCGGGCGGCAGCGCACTGGAACAGCGCCGCCCGGTGAATCGATGTGCATCAGTCCTCGGGGCGCTGGGCCCGTCAGGACGGTGGCGGCTGGCGCTTGGCGCCATGCCCCGGTCATGCTGGAAGGTATTCTACGCCAGATCAGGCAAATGCTGCCAACAGGGGAACCAGCTGGCCGAACACCTTCGGGCTGGCGGCAATGATGTGGCCCTTGTTCAGGTAAGCTGACTCACCGCTGAACTCGCCGCAGATGCCGCCCGCTTCCGTCACCAGCAGGGAGCCGGCCGCGATATCCCAGGGCTTCAGGTTCTTTTCAAAGAAGCCGTCCAGGCGGCCGCAGGCGACGTTGGCCAGGTCCAGGGCGGCCGAGCCGCCATTGCGCACGGCCTGGCATTTTTCGGTGACGATCGATACCATCTTCATGTATTCGTCGAAGGCACGGGGACCGGCGCCATGGCCGGAGGCCAGCAGGGTGTTGGTCAGGCGGTCATGCTTGGTGACGCGGATGCGCTTGTCGTTCAGGAAGGCGCCGCCGCCCTTGCTGGCGGTGAACAGGTCGTTGCGGACGGGATCGTAGATGACGGCCTGGGTGATCACGCCGCGCTGCATCAGGGCAATCGATACGCAGTAGTTGGCGTAGCCGTGCATGAAGTTGGTGGTGCCATCGATCGGGTCGATGATCCAGGCAAATTCACTCTCGTCGTTCAGGTTTTTCGATGCGCCCGATTCCTCGGCCAGGATGGCGTGATCGGGATAAGCTTTCAGTAAAGTTTCCACGATGGCTTGCTCGGCAGCCTGGTCGATGTCCGTGACAAAATCGTTATGTTGTTTTTCAGTAACAACGATCTGGGCCGGGTCGAAGGACGCGCGGTTGATCACGGTGGCGGCGCGGCGGGCGGCCTTGATGGCCGTGTTGAGCATTGGGTGCATGGAGAGCTTTCCGTAAAATGGCAAAAGCGCCGACCCTGCCGTCCGCTGTGGGCGGAATGCAAAGGAGCGACGAATCTGAAGTCGAGAGTAAATTAAAGAGCGGTGCGGCGGCGAAATAGTTATGATCGCGGCCACGAAAGCCTTCCCATCCCCATCCCGAACTGCGCGGTTGCGCTATTTTAAATGAACCAGCCTGAAAAAAATACGTCTGTTTTCAATCGCTTACGCTTTGTCCTCGTCGAAACTAGCCGCGCCGGCAATATTGGCGCCGTCGCCCGCGCGATGAAAACCATGGGTTTTTCCGACCTGGTGCTGGTCAAGCCGCGCTTTGCCGACGCCGTCAAGGACCCCGAAGCGGTCGCCTTTGCCAGCGGCGCCCAGGACGTGCTCGACGGCGCCCGCATCGTCGACGATATCAGCGACGCGCTCGAAGGCTGCAACTTTGCCGCGGCCGTCTCGGCCCGCCTGCGCGAATTCTCGCCGCCAGTCTGGACCCCGCGCGAGTTTGCCGGCCACGCCCACAGCCAGCCAGACCTGCAGGCCGCCATCATTTTCGGCAACGAACGTTTCGGCCTGCCCAACCAGATTGTCGAACAGTGCAATGTACTGATTAACATTCCCGCCAATCCGGCGTATTCTTCCCTCAACTTGTCGCAAGCTGCCCAGGTGCTGGCGTACGAGGCGCGGATGGCCGCCGAACCGGGCGCGGCAGTGGCAGGCCCGATCGGCTTTCACGGCGATAGCGCCTCCCTGGCCCAGATCGACGGCATGTACGCCCACCTCGAGAAGGCCCTGGTCGCCATCGATTTCCTCGACGCCAACAACCCGAAAAAGCTCATGCCCCGCCTGAAACGCCTGTTTGCCCGAACCCAGCTGGAGACCGAAGAAGTGAACATCCTGCGCGGCATCGCCACCCACATCCTGAAGCACAAATAGCACCGGGGACTGGCCTTGCAGGGCTTTAGGTCCGGGGGACCTAAAGCGAGCCCGCAGGGCCTGTCCCGATTGTCGAACAGAGTCAAAATTCGAGCTCGCGGCCTACAACAACATGCCCCTCACCCGCAGAACCTTCCTCACCACCGGCGGCCTGGCCGCCGTCACCCTGGCCATCTGCGGCGGCGCCTGGCACCTCACCCACCAGGAAAAGCCCACCGGCTTCGTCCTGACAAACGACGCCGCCACCATCCTCGACGCCATCATCCCCGCCATCCTCGCCGGCGCCCTCACCGACCAATCCCGGATCGCCGCCACCCGTGCCAAAGTCAACCAGGCCATCCTGACGCTGCCCCTCTCGGCCCAGCAGGAAGTGCAGGGCCTGTTCAAACTGCTGGCCATCGGCCCGGTCCGAAAACTCCTCGCCGGCCTCCCCGCCGACTGGTCCAGCGCCACCCCCGAACGGATCAGCGCCTTTCTTCAATCCTGGCGCCACCACCGCCTGCAGGACCTGCAAGTCGCTTACGCCGCCCTGCACGATCTGATCCTGGGCGCCTGGTACGCCGACCAATCGAGCTGGCCCGCGATGGGCTACCCCGGGCCGATGGAAGCGCTGTCCTAATGAGCTCTCCGGTCCCTGACCCTATCGCCGCCGGCCTCGCGCGCGGCTGGAAAGTCATCGACGCCAGCGCGCTCGCCACCGACCAGCAGTACGACGCCGACGTCGTCATTATCGGCAGCGGGGCAGGGGGCGGCGTCTCCGCCGAAATCCTCACGCAGGCGGGCCTGCGCGTGCTGATTGTCGAAGAAGGGGCCTTGAAATCGTCGAAGGATTTCAAGATGCGCGAGGCCGACGCCTACCCGCAGCTGTACCAGGAGTCAGCCGCCCGCAAGACGCGCGACAAGGCCATCAACATCCTGCAAGGGCGCACCGTGGGCGGCTCCACCACCGTCAACTGGACCTCCAGCTTTCGCACCCCGCCCGCCACGCTGGCGTACTGGCAGAAGCGCTTTGGCCTGACGGACTACACCGAGCAGGCCATGGCGCCGTGGTTTGAAAAAATGGAAACGCGCCTGGGTATCGCGCCATGGCAGACGGCGCCAAATGAGAACAACGCCATCCTCGCGCGCGGCGCGGCCAGGCTGGGCATCGCCACCGGCGCCATCCGCCGCAATGTGCGCGGCTGCTGGAACCTGGGCTACTGCGGCATGGGCTGCCCCACCAACGCCAAGCAGTCGATGCTGGTAACGACCATTCCCGCCGCCCTCGATGGCGGCGCCACCCTGACCACCCGCGCGCGGGCCGAACGGCTCGTCTTCAAGGGCGACGCCGTCGATCATCTGCGCTGCACTGCGTTGCATGCGGACGGCCTGGCGCCAAGCGGGCGCGTCGTCACCCTGCGCGCGCGCCACTTCATCGTCGCCGGCGGCGCCATCAACGGTCCCGGCCTGCTGCTGCGCTCCGGCGCGCCTGACCCCAATGGCCTGCTGGGCCGCCGCACCTTCCTGCATCCGACAGTGGTGTCGGCGGCCCTGTTCGACCAGCCGGTCGAGGCCTGGGCGGGTGCGCCGCAGACCATCTATTCGGACCATTTTCTGCAGGCCGGCCCGCTGGACGGCCCGATCGGCTACAAGCTCGAAGCGCCACCCCTGCACCCCGTGCTGATGGCGACCACCTTCGCC
>JBJMVV010000038.1:0-4669 GCA_045810505.1 Massilia sp. | reverse complement strand
TGCCGAAACAGGGTAGCGACTACAGCGGCAAGATCGGCGAGCTCGCGGAACAGTTGAATGCAGCCAAGCTGGAGTTGCTTGAAGCCGAGCAGGCGCGCAACGCCATCAAGCGCCAGATCGCCGGCGACGAGCCAGCACCCGTGGTGGGCACGGAAACGGGCGACCTGAGCGACGCCAATCCGGAACTGGCGGGCCGTATTTCCTCACTGAATAAACAACTCGATTCCCTGCGCTTGCAGTACACCGAAGCCCACCCGGACATCGTTGCCGCCAAGCGTCTGCTGGCAACCCTGGAAGCGCAAAAAGTGGAAGAGTCGAAAAAGCGCCGCAAGAGCGGCGACGTGGGCGCCGGTTACAGCCCCATGCTGCAACAGATGAATGTGGCCCTGTCGGTGGCCGAGGCGCGGGTGGCATCGCTGCGCGCCCGGGTCGATGAATACAGTTCGCGCATGGGCCGCATGCGCGCCTCCAGCGCGGAAGCGCCGGAAGTGGAAGCCCAGCTGGCCCAGCTCAACCGCGATTATCAGGTCAACCAGAGCAATTACCAGAAACTGCTGGAGCGCCGCGAGACGGCCAAGCTGTCGGGCGACTTGAGCTCGGCCACCGACATGCTGACCTTCCGGGTGATCGATCCGCCGACGGTACCGCTGACTCCGGCCGGCCCGAACCGTCCACGCCTGTTCTCGCTGGTGTTTGCCGGCGCCCTGGTGACGGGCCTGGTGGTGGCCCTGCTGCTGAGCCAGATCCGTCCGACCTTCCTCAGCCAGACATCGCTGCGTGACGTCACCGGCGTGCCCATCCTGGGCAGCATCGGCATGAACTGGACCAACGAGCAAAAAATCAAACGCCGTGGCCGCCTGTACGCAATGGGCGCAGCCGTTTTCGCCCTGTTCGGGGCCTACGGGGCCGTCATGGCCGCCATTCTGATTCGACCTTCGCTGTAAGCGGACGAGCCCGGGAGCAAATGTGAGTATTATCGAAAAAGCGGCGCGCCGCATCGACCAAAAGAAGGAGGCCCTGGGGGCTTCCCAGCCCGCCGCGACGCTCGCGGCCGACATCCCCGCCGTGATCGACACGGAAGCGGTAGTGGCGCCCGCTGTTGCCGAACCGATCCAGGCGACCGTACACGCGGCCCCGCCTGTCCCTGCGCCTGCGCCTGTCGTCGCCGAGGCCGTAAGCCCGGCGCCAGTGGTAGCACCGGCGCCCGTCAAGGCTGCCGAGCCCGTCCACAATGAACTGTCCGTCGAGCCTGTCGTCGTTGCCGAAGCAGCGCCGGCCAAGCCGCGCAAGCACAGCACCCGCAAGGTCGAACTGGACCTGAACCGCATGCGCGACATGGGCATGGTCACCGCCGCTGGCGGGCGCACCCTGCTGGTGGAAGACTTCCGCATCATCAAGCGGCCCCTGATCAAGCGCGCCTTTGCCGAGCCGACCCCGGGCCAGCCGCCAGGCAACCTGATCATGATCACCAGCTCCGTGCCGGGCGAAGGTAAAACCTATTGCGCCATCAACCTGGCCATGAGTATCGCCATGGAACTGGACCACACGGTGCTGCTGATCGATGCCGACGTGGCCCGCCCTTCCGTGCTGCGCACCCTCGGCCTGCCCGCCCAGCGCGGCCTGATGGACATCCTGCTCGACGACAAGCTGGACCTGTCCGACGTGATGCTGCGCACCAACGTCGACACCCTCAGCATCCTGCCGGCGGGCACCAGCACGCCCCGCGCCACGGAATTGCTGGCCAGCCAGACGATGAAAACCTTCGTCTACGAGATCGCCAACCGCTATCCAGACCGTATCGTCATTTTCGATTCGCCGCCGCTGCTGCTGACCTCCGAAGCGCACGTGCTGGCCAGCCACATGGGCCAGATCGTGCTCGTCGTTGAATCGGAGACGACCACCCAGCACGCCGTCAAGGAATCGCTGCGCCAGCTCGAAGGCTGCAGCAACGTCAACATGATTTACAACAAGACGCGTGAATTCCCTGGCATCGAAGAAACCTATGATTATCACTATGGCTAAGCAGCGCGCGCCAAGGGTGCGCTTGCCTGCCATTGAACTGGTTGCTCCCCTGGCGCTGCTGGGGATGGTGTTATCGGCGCCGGCCAGCGCCCAGCTGTCATTCCAGCCCAGCGTGATCGTGCGCGAGACCTACAGCGACAATGTGCAGCTCGCCGACAGCGAGCATGCACGCAGCGGCTTCATCACCGATGTGAGTCCCTCCCTGAACGTGGCGGCCAACACGTCCCGGCTCAAGCTGTTCGGCCAGCTCAGCCTGCACCAGTATCTTAATTCCGCCAGCGACAGCGGCAACACGACCTATCTGCAGCTGAATACGGGCGGTCGCGCCAGTCTCATCGAGGATTTGTTGTATGTGGACGGCAATGCGACCCGTTCGCGCCAGAGCGTGTCCGCCTTCGGCCAGCAGTTCCAGGAAGGCTACAACGATAGCAATTCGGACATCGTCACCACCTGGCGCATCAGTCCCTATCTGACGCACCGCTTCGGCGCCTTTGCCAACGCCCAGTTGCGCTACACGCGCGACTCCGTCAAGTCGACCCGCAGCCTGTTGAGCAACAGTACCAGCGACGCCGCGACCCTGAGCCTGTCGAGCGGGCCCCGTTTCACCTCCTTCGCCTGGGATGCCAATCTGTACCACCAGCAGGTCAGCGATGCGCTGGCCGGTAAATCCGATGTGGACAACGCCCTGGGCACGCTGCGCTATCGGCTCAAGCAAAGCCTGAGCGTGTACACCACGGCCGGCTACGACAAGTACACCTATCAGGGCCTGGGCGGCACCACCGAAGGCAAGACCTACACGGGCGGTTTTACCTGGACGCCGTCGCAGCGCACCAGCATCGACGCCAGCGCCGGCCACCGCCTGTACGGCAAGACCTATTCGCTGGCCGCCACTGTGCGCAGCCGCAACACGATCTGGAACGCCAGCTACCGCGACGAGATCACTACCTCGCGCGCCCAGTTCCTCAAACCCGGTTCGATCGACACGGCCAGCGTCCTCGACGCCAGCTTCGCCACCGCCTTTCCCGATCCCGTGCAGCGCCGCCAGGCCATCGATGCGTATATCCGCGCGCTGGGTCTGCCGACCTCGATTCCCAACAACATCAATTACTTCAGCAACCGCCTGCTGCTGCAAAAGCAGGGCCAGGTGTCGGTTGTCCTCAACGGCAGCCGCAGCACAGCGATTGCTTCCCTCAGCAACACCAAGCGCACTGCCCTGTCGTCCGCCAACGTCGACGCCGGCCTGGACAATGGCATCCTGCCCAGCCTGAACGACGACACCCGCCAGCGTAGCCTGAGCCTGGCCTTGAACTACCGCCTGTCGCCGCGCACCTCGGCCACCCTGAACACAGTGAAGTCGCGGGTGACCACCCTGGCGACTGGCCTCGAGCAGGACCAGACCCTGGTCAATCTGGTGGTGACCCGGCAATTCGAGAAAAAACTCAGCGGCACCGTGGAATTGCGCCGCAACCAGAGCAGCACCATCAGCGGTTTGGGCTTTGGCTATCAAGAAAATGCCATTACCGCCAGCCTGAATTACCAGTTGTAGCGCGCACGCCAAGTCCGCCGCCACGACCACGTACCAACACGTCAAGCTACCAGCAGAATCGAGCACGCAATGTATGAAACTTACTATGGCCTGTCGGCCAAACCGTTCCGCCTGCGACCCGACCCGCATTTCTTCTACGGCAGCAAGGGCCACAAGCGGGCCATGGCTTACCTCGACTATGGCCTGTCGCAAGGCGAAGGATTTATTGTCATCACGGGCGAAGTCGGCGCCGGCAAGACGACCCTGGTGCGCAACCTGCTCAACAACATGCCGTCCGAGCAGATCATTGCCGCCAACATCGTCAACACCAACCTCGATTCCGACGAAACGCTGCGCATGGTGGCCTCGTCGTTCGGCCTGCCCTACGAAAACGCCAGCAAGCCGGACCTCTTGACCCGCCTGGAAAATTTCCTGCGCGAGGCCGACAAGGCCGGCAAGCGAGCCTTGTTGATCGTCGACGAGGCGCAGAACCTCACCCCCCGCACGGTGGAAGAACTGCGCATGCTGTCGAATTTCCAGACTGACGACAAGTCGCTCTTGCAAACCTTTTTGCTGGGCCAGCCGGAATTCCGTTCGACCCTGCACAGCGCCAGCATGCTGCAATTGCGCCAGCGCGTCATCGCCAGCTATCACCTGGGCCCCATGGACGGTGCGGAAACGCAAGCGTATATCGAACACCGCCTGCGCACCGTCGGCTGGAATGGCGACCCGGCGTTTTCGGCTGAGGCCTACGCCGCCATCTACGATTACACGGGCGGCATCCCCCGTAAAGTCAACACCCTGTGCGACCGCATCCTGCTGATGGGCTACCTGGAAGAGCTGCACGCCTTTACGGGCGAAGATGTGGCCGAAGTGATCGCCGACATCGATGAGGAATTTCAGCTGCCGCCAGGCGCGGCCGAAGCGGCGCGCGCCGAAGCGGCCGATCCGATGCCTGCGGAGCCGGTCGGTTCATCCGGCCAGATGGACGAGCGCATGGTGCGGCTGGAAAAATCGATCGTGTCGGTGCTGTCGATTCTGAAAAAAATCGTCGCCACTCCTAACAGCGCCATCGCCCCGGCCGACCAGAACAAATGAATATGCATCCCCTGCCCCAGCGCG
>JBJMVV010000037.1:0-4145 GCA_045810505.1 Massilia sp. | reverse complement strand
TTTGTCCTGACTTTGGTGGGCGCCACCATCGTCGGCAGCATGGAGACCGTGTGGCATGGCGTCGTCAATCCCACCCGCCCGGGCAGGATCTGCGAATGGACCTATGAAGAGCGCGACATCGTGCTGAAAAAAGGCGAGGAGTTCGGGCGCTTCCTGCTTGGCTCGACCATCGTCATGCTGTTCAAGGCGAACACCATCGCCTTCAACCCCGCCTGGGGACCGGAGCGTCCGATTCGCCTCGGCGAAGCAATGGGGCAGCGGCCCGCCTGACCGGACAGGCTAGCGCTCGCGCTGCAGCAGGTCGGCGCGGGCTTCTTCACAGTTTTTCGACGTCAGCATGTCGATGAAGGCGCGCGTCTTGGCCGGCATCAGGCGCCGGCCCGGAAACACGGCCCATCCCGTCACGATCGGCAGCGTCCATTCCGGCAGCACCCGCACCAATTCACCCTGCTTCAGAAAAGGCGCCGCAAACAGGTCGGAACTGGCGGCGATGCCCGCGCCCGCGCACGCGATGCGGGCCAGCAGATCGGGCGAATTGGCGGTCAGCCGGGCCGGCAGTTCGCGCGACCACTGCACTTTTCCCCGCGTGAGCGTCCACGGCTGGGCCCCGCCACTGCGGCTCAGAAGGCACAGCAGGTCATGCTTGTCCAGGTCGTCCGGGCACTCCGGCAGGCCCCGTCCGGCCAGGTAGGCCGGGGACGCGTACAGGCCGATATTTTCAAACGCGATGCGGCGCGCGGCCAGGCTGGCGTCGTCGGGCAGGTCGCCCATGCGGATGGCCACGTCAAAATTTTCCGCCACCAGGTCGACCCGGCGCGGCGACAGGTCCAGTTCGAGCGTGATGGCGGGATAGACCGCCATGAAATGGGCCAGCATCCCCGACAGCCCCAGGTTGGCAAAATCGTTCGGCATCGACACCCGCAGCCTGCCGCTGGGCGCCTGCTGGCGGTGCTGGGCCAGCGCACCGACCGCCTCGACCTGCTCGACCACCTGGCGCGCGTGCTCGATCAGGCTCTCGCCAAACTCGGTCAGCACCAGGCGCCGTGTAGTGCGCTGCAGCAGGCGCTCACCCAGCGCCGCTTCCATCAGGGCGATCCGGCGCGACACCGTGGACTTGGGCAGGTGCAGCCGATCGGCCGCCTTGCTGAAGCTGCCGCTGTCGGCGATCCGGGCGAACAGCAGCAAATCGTTCGGTTCGATGTCCATCGCAAGATCCTTATTGTGCCACCCAGTGGATAATGTTATCCATTTTACGCTCTAGTGGATCGATATTGGAACTGTTAAAGTGATCTGCATCGGATACCGCTTCCTACGAAGCAGTCAATGTAGTGCATATTAATAAGGAAACGCCATGAACATTCTGCAAATCAACTCCAGCGCCCGCAGCACCGGCTCCGAATCGACCCGTATGAACGACAAGCTCGTCGCCGGCCTGGTCGCCAACAATCCAGGCGCCACCGTGGTGCGCCGCGACCTGGCCAGCCAACCGCACCCTGCCATCGACGAAGCCGCACTGGGTGCGCTGTTCACCCCCGCCGACCAGCGCAATGCCGAGCAGGCAGCCCGCGTGGCGCTGGACGACGCCCTGATCGCCCAGGCGCAGGCCGCCGACGTGATCGTGATCGGCGCGCCGATGTACAACTTCGGCATCACCACCCAACTGAAAAGCTGGTTCGACGCGATCGCCCGCGCCGGCGTCACTTTCCGCTATGGCGCCAATGGTCCAGAGGGCCTGCTGACCGGTAAAAAAGTGTACGTGAACCTGTCGCGCGGCGGCATGCATAAAAATGGCGCCAGCGACTCGCAAGTGCCGCACCTGACGACCTTCCTGGGCTTCCTCGGCCTGACCGACGTCACTTTCCTGTACAGCGAAGGCCTGGGCATGGGTCCCGACGCCGTCGCCAAGGCGCAGGCCGAAGCCGACGCGCAGATCGAAGCAGTGCTGGCGTAATTTTGGCATGACCGGCGGGAGCGTGCTCCCGCCGGCGGCGCCCTTTCACCCTTACTGGAGTATCGTCATGACAGCAGCATCGAACCCTGAGCGCGTGAGCATGCCGCGCAGCGTCGAGCGTCTCATCAACGGACAGTTCGTGATGGATGGCGCCGGCGTGAAAATCAACCGGGTGCTGACGCAGCCCTTGCAGCGGCGGCTGGACCCCTTCCTGATGCTCGACGCCTTTGGCAGCGACAAGCCGGGCGACTACATCGCCGGCTTCCCGGAGCACCCGCACCGGGGCTTCGAGACCATCTCCTACATGATCAACGGGCGCATGCGCCACAAGGACAGCGCCGGCCATGAAGGCCTGATCACCAATGGCGGCGTGCAGTGGATGACGGCCGGGCGCGGCGTGGTGCACTCCGAAATGCCCGAGCAGAATGAAGGCCTGATGGAAGGCTTTCAGCTATGGCTCAACCTGCCCGCGCGCGACAAGATGGTCAAGCCATGGTACCGCGACATTCCCAGCGAAGAGCTGCCGCGCTTCACCCTTGAAACCGGCGCCACCGTGCAGGTCATCGCCGGCAGCAGCCATGGCGTGGCGGGCGCGGTCCAGCGCGAAGGCAGCGAGCCGCTGTATCTCGACATCGCCCTGCCGGCCGGCGCCGTGTTCGAACAAGCGCTGCCAGCGGCGCACAATGCCTTCATCTATGTGTTCCGCGGTGAGGTGGTGGTCGAAGGCAAAGCCGTGCCCAGCACGAAGATGGCGATCCTGGCCAATCCGGCCGGCGCCGATGGTGTGCGCATTCATGCGTCCAGCGATGCGCGCGTGCTGCTGATTGCGGGCCGGCCATTGGGCGAGCCGATCGCCCAGTATGGGCCGTTCGTGATGAATACGCAGGCCGAGTTGCAGCAGGCCGTCGAGGATTTCAGGGCGGGCAAGTTCGAAGGCATCGAGGCGTAATCAGCATCGGGGACTGGCGCTTGGCGCCTGACGCGGCCCGGCCTGTCCCCGCTTTCCGATCTGCTGCCACTGCAAGATGGGCGCCGGGGGCGCAGGTAAAGATTGTATGGGGACAGGCGCGCAGCGCCAGTCCCCGGTGCTAAACTCGCCCCATGCCTCTTCTCGACACGCTTTCAGCACTCATCTCCCGCCTCTCCCACCTCTGCGGCTTCGACACCATCGACGCCTTCCCGCCCGGCCATCCCTACGCGGCCACGCGCTGGAACCGGGCGTATTTCGACATCGCTTCCGATACCCGGCCCGAGCAGATCGAGCGCATCCTGGCCGAGGCGATCACCAATACGCCACTGGTGTTTGCCCATATCGTCCATCCGACGCCGCGCATGCAGCGCGCGCTGATCGGCGTGATCGAGGCGAGCCTGCGGCGGGGCGATCCCACCGCGCTGGTAACCTTGCTGATCGGCGCCTACGACAGCGGGCAGACGCAGGAAGCCTTGCCGGGTTTGCGCGCAGTGATCGAGGCCAGCCGGGGTGGCAATCCGGCGATGCGCGCCTTTGCCGTGCTGGAGTTCCTGGGCGCCATGCCGGCGCCGTTCAATGTGATTGAAGCGAAGCGCTGACGGCAGGCGACGGCGCCTGCGGCACAAAGCGCGTGCGCAGCGCCATGAAGGGCGATTCCACCAGGTAGTAGAGCAGCGCGCCGCAGGCCACCGACAGCGCCAGGCAGGCGCCGATGGTGAGGGCTGACTCGGGTCCGTAGCCGGCATCGGCAAACGGCCGCGCGGCCAGGATGCAGACCTGCTTGTGGACCAGGTAGATGGCATACGACCACAGGGCCAACCGCTCGGCGCCCGGCACCCGGATGGCGCCCAGGCGCGAGGTGGGATCGAGAGCGGCCAGCACCAGCAGGCCAAAGCCCAGCGCCAGCAGGGGGTAGCCGAACACCGTCACCGCAAAGGCGTAGCGGTCATGCAGCGACCAGGCGAACACCAGCCCAAGCACCAGCACCCCGGCCACGGTCGCGAAGTCGCCGCGCCGCACCAGGCGGGCCCACAGATCCTTGTGAAAATTCTTCAGCAGCGCCAGCGCCACGCCCGCCAGCAGTTCGTCCAGGCGGCACAGCGAGGAATAATAAATAGTGGTGTAGTAATGGGCCAGGCCCCGTTGCTGGCCTTCGACCTCGTGCAGCCAGAACCAGGCGCGCGCCGCAAAGCCCATTGCGAGGCCGGCGCCAATGGCGAACCA
>JBJMVV010000036.1:0-6121 GCA_045810505.1 Massilia sp. | reverse complement strand
GCCGAGAAAATCCTGCTGGGCAGCTTCCGCCCGACCGCCTCGCGCCTGGCTGCCGTCGCCCGCACCGTGATGCCGGAACAGAACCTGGCCCAGTTCAGCACCTTCGTGACGAGCAATCTGCCGTCCGCCAACGAACTGCCGCCGGAGCGCCTGCCAAAACTGTACGAGCAATATGCGCCGGCCAATATGTCGCTGGCCGACCGCGGCTATGTGTCCTCGCTCCATCCGCTGGAACTGTGGGTCGTGGGCTATCTGCGCACCCACCCCAAGGCTGGCTGGAAAGAAACCGCCGACGCCAGTGTGAAAGAACGCCAGGAAGTGTATTCATGGCTGTTCAGCACGCATCGCAAGCACGCCCAGGACAGCCGTATCGCGGGCCTGCTGGAAGTGGAAGCCTTCCTGAAAATCCACGCCCAGTGGAAGAAGATGGGCTACCCCTTCGATTCGCTGGTGCCGTCCTACGCCACCACCCTCGGCGCCTCGGCTGACCGTCCGGCCGCCCTGGCCGAGATGATGGGCATCATCGTCAACGGCGGCGTGCGCAAGCCCATCCAGAAGATCGACAGCCTGCATTTCGCGGCCGGCACGCCTTACGAGACGATGGTCGAGCACACCAAGAATGACAAGTTCGAGCAGGTGATTTCGCCGGAAGTGGCGCGCACCGCCGCCGACGCCATCCGCGAAGTGGTGGCGCTGGGCACCGCCAAGCGCGCCAAGGCAGCCTTCATTGGCGCCGACGGCAACCCGATCCTCTTGGGCGGCAAAACCGGCACGGGCGACCAGCGCTTCGACGTGTATGGCGCCGGCGGCCGCCTGATTGAATCGCGCTTCGTGAACCGCTCCGCCACTTTTGTCTTCAATATCGGCGAGCGTTTCTTCGGCAGCATGACGGCGTATGTGCACGGTCCCGACGCGGCGCACTATGATTTCACCAGCGCGCTGCCGGTGCAGTTGCTCGTCACCCTGGCGCCGACCCTGATGCCGATGATTGATCCGGAGGCGGCGGTGAAGAACAAGGCTGCGGCGGAGGAGGCTGCCAAAGCCAAGGCGGAGGCGGCCGAGAAGGCAAAGGAAGTGTCTGCGGCTGCGCCGGTTGCCAAGGCGCCGGCGGAAGCGAAGCCCGAGCCTAAGCCCGTCGCGAAGAAGGTGGAGGAGAAGAATCCGCTGGCGAAGGATGCCGCTGAGAAGAAAGCTGAGAAGAAGGCGGTCGAGAAGAAAATCGACGAGAAGCCTGCGGCTGAAAAGAAACCGAAAGCGCCGACGCGGCCGCAAGAGCTCTTCTGACGCGATTAGCATCGGGGACTGGCCCTGCGGGCCTGTCCCCATTCTTTTGACTTTGCTTCTGACCTGAAAATGGGGACAGCCCTGCAAGGCCAGTCCCCGATGCTGCAGGCAGCCCGGCCTTGCGCAAACCCAATTTTCTTGGCATGGTAGCCCCCCATGAAGCCACCACGCCGCCTGATGTCCCACATCCGCAAGTTCACCCAGTTCTCCATCCGTGACCTGATCGCGACCGCGGGGCCCACCCTGTTGACCATCGTGGGCCTGTGCATGCTGGCCTACGTGATCGTCGATCCCGCTCCGCCGCGCAAGGTGACCCTGGCCACCGGCCAGGAAAACAGCGCCTACGAAGGCTTCGGCAAGCAGTACGCTGCGCAGCTGGCGAAGGACAAGATCAAGCTGACCCTGGCGCCTTCGCTGGGCTCGCAGGACAATCTGCAGCGCCTGCAGGATGGCAAGGTCGATGTCGCCTTCGTGCAAAGCGGCTCGACCGATGAGGCGGAGGCACAGCGCAAGGGCCTGGTGTCGCTGGGCAGCCTGTTCCTGGAACCGGTCTGGCTGTTCCTGCGCGAAGACGTCAAGGCCACTCAATTAAGCGAATTAAAAGGCTTGAAGATCAACCTGGGGCCGGAAGGCACCGGCGTGCCCAAGCTGTTTCGCCAGGTGTTGAGTCTGAATGGTGTGGCGCCGGCCGAGCTCACCATCGGCGCGCTGGAAAATACGCCGGCGACCGTCGAACTGCTGGAAGGGCGCATTGACGGCCTGGTGTTTTCGTCGGGTCCGGACGCCTTGCTGGTGCAGATGCTGCTGCAAACGCCCGGCATCAAGCTGGTCAATTTCGGCCAGGCCGAGGCCTACGCGCGGCGCCTGCCGTTTCTCTCCCACGTGGTGCTGCCGCGCGGGATCGTCGACCTGGGCAAGGATTTGCCGCCGCAGGATTATCACCTGATCGCGCCGACGGCGACCCTGGTGGCGCGCAGTGATCTGCATCCGGCGCTGGTGGAATTGTTTGTACAGGCCGCCGGCGAAATCCACGGCAATGCGGGCTGGTTCCAGCGCCAGGGCCAGTTTCCCTCCGCCCAGTACACGGAAATCCCGGTCGCGCGCGAGGCCGCCAAATACTACAAGGACGGCGCGCCACTGCTGCAGCGCTACATGCCGTTCTGGGTCGCGAACCTGTTTGACCGCCTGTGGGTGGTGGTGGTCGCGCTGGCGGCCCTGATCATCCCGTTTTCAAAAGTGGTGCCGCCACTGTACGTCTGGCGCATCAAGTCGCGCCTGTACCGCTGGTATGGCCAGTTGCGGGTGGTCGAGCAGACCCTCGACGAAGCTGACCCGGCCGAGCGCGCCGCCGTCTGCGCGACCCTGCTCAAGCGTCTCGACGATATCGAACAGCGGGTCAATCACATGTCGATCCCGCTCGCCTTTGCCGACAATCTGTATGGCCTGCGCAGCCACATCAATTTCGTGCGCCAGCGGATCAATGCGACGATGAAAGCGCCCGCCTAGCCGCCGATCCAGGGCAGGCCGGCGTAGCACCAGCCCTCGACCGTCTTGCGGTGGCCGGATGCATCCTTGCCACCTTCAAAGCCTTCGAGGATGTCGTAGGCATTGGTAAAGCCATGCTCGGTGGCCATTTTCGCCGCGTGCTTGGAGCGGGCGGCCGAGCGGCACAGGAACAGCAGCACATCGTCCTTTGCCGCGATGGCGCCCAACTGTTCAATGAACTGGGGGTTGACGATGCCGCTGGGCCAGGACGTCCATTCGACCGCCATGTGCTGGCCCGGGGGCAGGGCGACCTGGCCGACCCAGTGGCGCTCGGCGTTGGTGCGCACGTCGATCAATTTGGCGGATGGATGCTGTTGCAGGAACTCCCAGCTTTCCTGCGGGGTCAGAGCACCTGCGTAAGGCAGGCCGGCGCCGCGGCTGCGGGCGGTGGCAAGAAGCTGGTCGGCGGTGGGCATGGTGGTCCTGGTGGGTTGCGTTGTATGGATTATAAGACGAGGCGAGGGCACCGTGACGCCGCACTGAAGGCGCACCAGGGTAGTGCGCTCTGGAAATATGCACCAAAATGGTGCATAACGGCTGGCACGGTTTTGGTGCGTCCGTCTACGCATCTGGTGTGCATGACCGTGGGCATGGCCTGCAATCGCAGCTTCTGGCTGGCATGGATTCTGCTAAGATTGTTCTTGCGTTTGCGCCGCCACAAGCTGGCGCACCCCTTATTTTTCTCAGGAGATTTTGAATGGCAAAGACCGCCGCAGAAGTGTTGAAGATGGCCGAGGAGCACGAAGTCAAGTTTGTCGACTTCCGCTTCGCCGATACCCGTGGTAAAGAGCAGCACGTTACCGTGCCGGTATCGCACTTCGACCTCGACAAGTTCGAGTCCGGTCACGCCTTCGACGGCTCCTCGATCGCCGGCTGGAAGGGCATTGAAGCGTCCGACATGATCCTCATGCCTGACCCGAACACGGCCAATATTGACCCGTTCATGGAAGAGACCACCCTGTTCATGCAGTGCGACGTGATCGAGCCGTCCGACGGCAAGGGTTACGACCGCGATCCTCGCTCGATCGCCAAGCGCGCCGAGGCCTATCTGAAATCGTCGGGCCATGGCGACACCGCCTACTTCGGTCCCGAGCCGGAATTCTTCATTTTCGATTCCGTGCGCTGGAAAATCGACATGTCGGGCTGCTTCGTCAAGATCGATTCGGACGAAGCTTCCTGGTCGACCGATGCCAAAACCGAAGGCGGCAACAGCGGCCACCGTCCAACCGTCAAGGGCGGCTACTTCCCCGTACCGCCAGTGGACTCGTTCCAGGACATGCGCTCGGAAATGTGCCTGATCCTCGAAGCGATGGGCATTCCCGTCGAAGTGCACCACCACGAAGTCGCCGGCGCCGGCCAGAACGAAATCGGCACCAAATTCTCGACACTGGTCGAGCGCGCCGACTGGACCCAGAACCTGAAGTATGTGGTGTGGAACGTGGCGCACAGCTACGGCAAGACCGCCACCTTCATGCCCAAACCCATCGTTGGCGACAACGGTTCGGGCATGCACGTGCACCAGTCGATCTGGAAAGACGGCAAGAACCTGTTCGCCGGCGACGGCTATGCGGGCCTGTCGGAAACGGCGCTGTTCTACATCGGCGGCATCATCAAGCACGCCAAGGCCCTCAACGCCATCACCAACCCAGGCACCAACTCGTACAAGCGCCTGGTGCCTGGCTTCGAAGCGCCCGTCAAACTGGCCTACTCGGCCCGTAACCGTTCGGCTTCGATCCGCATCCCGCACGTGGCCAATCCAAAAGGCCGCCGCATCGAGACCCGTTTCCCGGATCCACTGGCGAACGTCTACCTGTGCTTCGCAGCGCTGCTGATGGCCGGTCTCGACGGCATCGCCAACAAGATCCACCCGGGCGAAGCGGCATCGAAAGACCTGTACCACCTGCCGCCTGAAGAAGACGCGCTGATCCCGACGGTGTGCTCGTCGCTGGAAGAAGCGCTCGACGCCTTGAACAAGGACCGTGAATTCCTCACCCGTGGCGGCGTGTTCAGCGATTCGATGATCGATGCCTACATTGAACTGAAAATGCAGGACGTCCAGCGCATGCGCATGACCACCCACCCTGCTGAATTCGACATGTACTATTCGCTGTAATAAAGTCGGCAACTCCCTTGTTTCGGTGCTAAAACTCGTAAAGAGAATGGCATCGAAACGTGGGGAAAATGCCCGAAAACGCGATGAAAGCCGCTGCTTTCATCGCGTTTTTTATTGGTTCAGGTATATTCTGAGAGACTTCAACCTCGCGTGCAGCGCCTTCCAGAACCAATGATGTATTCAACAAGCCTGTCCCTTCTTGCCGCCAGCCTCATGCTCGGTGCTGCCGGCGCAGTCCATGCCGACACCACCATCTATAAATGCGTGGATGCGGACGGACGCATTGAATTTACCGATTCAGTCAAGAAGAATTGCAAGGCGCTCGACCTGCCCAGCTCGATCCAGGCGCCCGCCAAGGCGCGCAGCGGACCGGCGAACGGGGGCGGCAAGGGCACGCCCACTCAAACGGCGACGGCGGCCCCGGCCGACTTCCCCAAGGTCAGCAGCTACCAGCAAAAGCAGCGCGACGACGAACGACGCGAGATCCTCAATGACGAACTGCGCAATGAGGAAAAAAAGCTGGCTGAACTTCGCCGCGACTTCAATGGCGGCGAGCCTGAGCGCCAGGGCAATGAACGCAACTACGCCAAGTACCAGGAACGCGTGGCCGACATGAAGGACAATATCGGACGCGCCGAGAAAAATGTCGAAGCCTTGAAGCGCGAGATCGCCAACATCAAATGACGCCGCCGGTGCATACGCTTACTGGCCTTGAGCTCTTGGCCTCCGGCGTGCTGCTGGTCGGCGCGGACGACCATATCCTGTACGCCAATCCGGCCGCCGAACACCTGCTCGAGAACTCGGCCCGGGTGCTGGTGCGCAGCAGCCTGGCGCAACTGTTCGTCAATGCCGAGGAACTGCAAAGCCTGTGCAGCCAGGCGCTGGCCCACCAGTACACCGACCTGCGCCAGGATCTGAGCCTGGAGCGGGCAGGGCGCGAAGCGCTACAGGTGCACTTGATCGTCAGCGCGGTCTCTGACGACACGGTGATTGTCGAACTGCGCGAAAACGTCCAGCAATTAAAACTCGACCGCGAGGAGCGCATCCTCGACCAGAGCCAGGTCAACAAGGAACTGATCCGCAACCTGGCCCACGAAATCAAGAACCCCCTGGGCGGCATCCGCGGCGCGGCGCAACTGCTGGAGCTGGAATTGCCGGCGCTGCACCTGTCGGCCCTGC
>JBJMVV010000035.1:0-6662 GCA_045810505.1 Massilia sp. | reverse complement strand
CTCGACGCTGATGGGCTTGACCCAGGCGGCCCTGGCGCACGCGGCCGGATAGCGGCCGCCGCTGTCGGCCAGGTAGCGGTTGTACCCGTCGGCGTAACCGGCCAGCAGATCGCGCACCTCCTGCGAGCCGGCAGCGTAGCCGGCCTTGAGTTGCTCGATGTCGAGATAGCCCTTGAAAAACAGGTCGCTGTTTTCATTATTGAGCGATAAATACAGCACGCTGGCGGCGCCGTATTCGCCGTTGACGGACGGCGTGGCCTGGCTGGCCGGACCAAAATACAGCGAGCGCTCGCCGCGCACCGTCAGGAAGCTGTCTGCCGCCATGCACAGATTGTCCTGCGCGTAGGCGTAGGCCAGGCCCATGCCGAGCCCGCGGAAGTCGGCGGCCTTGATGTGGGCAACGCCGTAGCTGGTGCGCGCCAGTTCGACGCTGTGCGCGGGGGCCGCGGGCGGACTGTCCTGTGCGCTGCAGGCGTCGACGAGCACTGCGCAGCCGATAAATACAGCGAACATCAAAGGTCGAACTTGCAGCATGCTGACTCCCACTTCATGGTTGTGACGGGCATTGATGATGGAGGCGGGGCAATGTGGCGTATTGACTAGAATCAAAACCGCAATGAGCGCTGAGGCCGGAGATTGCACTTCTATGTGAAGCACTTAACGGAAGGGAACCATGTCATCCGCATAATGGATCGCACCTCTCCGCGAAAGCCCCCCATGTCTGCAAATCCGCCCGATGACTCCTCGCCGTCCCTGACCCGGCGCGGCTTCCTGCAATCCGCACTTGCCGCGGCCGCCGCCACCAAGACGCCTGCCGCGCTGGCCGACGCCGCCGCGCGGGCGCCTGATGTCGCGGCCCGTCCGCCCGCACCGCAAGCGCCTCCGCGCCCGGTGCACCTCAATATCAATGGCAAGGACCATCAGCTTGCGCTCGAGCCGCGCGTGACCCTGCTCGACGCGCTGCGTGAATACATCGGCATGACGGGCGCAAAAAAAGGCTGCGACCGCGGCCAGTGCGGCGCCTGCACGGTGCTGGTCAACGGGCGCCGCATCAACGCCTGCCTGACCCTCGCCGTCATGCACGAAGGGGACAAGATCACTACCATCGAAGGCATCGCGAAGGGCGACACCCTCTCTCCCCTGCAGGCGGCCTTCATCGAACATGACGCCTTCCAGTGCGGCTACTGCACGCCCGGCCAGATCTGTTCGGCCACTGCCTGCATCGACGAACTGCGCGCCGGGACGGCCAGCGCCGTCAGCGCGGACGTGCGCAAGGCGCCGCCCCTGACGGACGATGAAATCCGCGAGCGCATGAGCGGCAATATCTGCCGCTGCGGCGCCTATCCCAACATCGTGATCGCGATCCGCCAGGTCGCCTCCACCACCGCCTGAACCAGGAGCCGCGCATGCAATCGATGTTCTATGACCGCGCCACCGACCGCGCCCACGCGCTGTCGCTGGCGCAGCAACCGGGCGCCCGTTTTATCGGCGGCGGCACCAACCTGCTCGACCTGGCCAAAGGCGACGTCGAGCATCCCGCGCGGCTGATCGACATCTCGCGCATCGGCCTCGATCAGATCGTCGAGCAACCGGGCGGTGGCCTGCTGATTGGCGCGATGGCGCGCAACAGCGACACCGCCAGCCATCCGCTGGTGCGCCAGCGTTATCCGCTTCTGAGCCAGGCCCTGTTGTCGGGCGCCTCACCCCAGCTGCGCAACATGGCCAGCATGGGCGGCAATCTGATGCAGCGCACCCGCTGCGGCTATTTCACCGACACCGCTTTCGACATGTGCAACAAGCGCCTGCCCGGCTCCGGCTGCGGCGCCCGCGAAGGTTATAACCGCATGCACGCCATCCTTGGCGCCAGTCCCTCCTGCATCGCCGTCAACCCGTCCGACATGAACGTGGCGCTGGCGGCGCTCGATGCGCGTGTGATCCTCGCCTCGCCCAAGGGTGAGCGCACGGTCGCCATCGGCGAGTTTCACCGCCTGCCCGGCACGACCCCGCAGATCGACACAGTGCTCGCGCCGGGCGAGATGATCGTCGCCGTCGAACTGCCGGCATCGCCCTTCGCGCTGCATGCCCACTATCTCAAAATACGCGACCGCGCCAGTTACGCCTTCGCCCTGGTGTCGGTCGCCGCGGCGCTCGATATCGACCGCGGCACGGTGCGCGGCGCGCGCCTCGCCCTTGGTGGCGTGGCCCACAAGCCGTGGCGGGTGCAGGCGGCCGAAGCGGCCCTGGTCGGCAAACCCTTGTCCGACCAAAGCTGCCAGCAGGCCGCGCTACTGCTGACGGCGGGCGCGCGTGGATTCAAGGACAACCAATTCAAGATCAAGCTGGCCCAGCGCGCCGTGGTTCGGGCGCTGCGCATGGCGGAACAGGCTGAGGTACGCGCATGAGTATCATCGGACAGGGACTCGACCGGCTCGACGGTCGCCTCAAAGTAACCGGCGGCGCCAGGTACAGCGCCGAACACCCGCTGCCGCGGCTGGCCCAGGCCGTCATCGTCCAGAGCACCATCGCCAGCGGCAGCGTGGCATCCATCGATGACAGCGCCGCGCGCGCCCTGCCTGGTGTGATGGTCATCATGACCTATCTGAACGCGCCGCGGCTGCCGGCGCCAAAGCCCGATGCGGGCGGCGGCACTGGCGCCCCGCCCAGCGCACCGGCGCCGCTGATGCAGGACGCGACCGTCAAATACAATGGCCAGCCGGTGGCAGTGGTAGTGGCCGACACGCTCGAACATGCGCGCGACGCCGCCCAGGCTTTAAAGATCCGCTACGTCGCCAAGCCGGCCGTACTCGGCATGCAGGCCGCGAAGAAAAACCTGCGCACCCCGCCCCCGCGCCGGCCCGGCGAAAAAACCGATACCACGCGCGGCAATCCGGTCGGCGCCTTCAGCCAGGCCGCTACCCGTATCGATGCGATGTACACCACGCCGATCGAAACCCACAATCCGATGGAGCCCCACGCCACCATCGCGGCGTGGAGCGGCGACGAACTGACGCTGTACGACTCCAGCCAGAACATCTCGGGCGTGCAAAAAACCGCCGCCAAGACTTTTGGCATCGCGCCTGAAAAAATCCGCGTGCTCTGCCCCTTCGTCGGTGGCGGCTTTGGCAGCAAGGGCAGCGCCTGGACCCATGTCATGCTGGCCGCGATGGCGTCGAAGATGAGCGGCACGCCCGTCAAACTGGCCCTGGAGCGCACCCAGATGGTGGGCCCGGTCGGCTCGCGTCCAATGACGGAACAGCGCATGCGGGTGGGCGCGGCGCGCGACGGCAAACTGGACGCCCTGCTGCACGATACGGTCAGCAGCAACTCCTTTGTGCTTGATTTTTCCGAACCCTGCACAACCATGACCAAGATGCTGTACACGCCGGCGCACCTGCAGACGACCCAGAAAATGGCGACCATGAACCTGGGCGGCCACACATATATGCGTGCACCCGGCGAAGCCTCCGGCAGCTTCGCGCTTGAATGTGCCCTCGATGAAATGGCCTACGCGCTCAAGATGGACCCGATCGCGCTGCGCCTGCAGAATTATGCCGACACCGATCCCGAAAAGAATCTGCCCTTCTCCAGCAAATCGCTGCGCGAATGCTACCGGGTGGGCGCGGAGCGCTTCGGCTGGGCCAAGCGCACACCCGAACCTCGCTCGATGCGCAATGGCCGCATGCTGGTCGGGATGGGCATGGCCACCGCGACCTATCCGGCCAACCGGGATGGCGCAAAAGCGTCCGCGCTGATCCGCGCCGACGGCACGGCGCTGGTCAAATGCGGCACCCATGATCTGGGTACCGGCACCTACACCATCATGACCCAGATTGCGGCCGATGCGCTGGGACTGCCCGTCAATAAAGTGCGCTTTGAGCTGGGCGACACCCTGCAGCCTGAATCGCCCGGTGCGGGCGGCTCGAAGACCACGGCCAGCGTTGGCCCGGCCGTCTACGCCGCAGCAAAAGCTGCGCGCGAAAAAGTCGTGGCGATGGCGGTGGCCGACCTCGATTCGCCGCTGCGGGGCCTGGCGCCCGATGCAGTCGTCGTCGAAAACGGCTGGCTGACGGACCGCCAGCGTCCCGAGCGCCGCGAGCCGATGGTGGCCGTCATCGCGCGGCATGGCGGTGCAGCCGTCGGAGCGGTCAGCGAGGAAAAGCCGGGAGACGAAAAGAAGCAGTACTCGATGCACTCCTTCGGCGCCGTGTTTGTCGAGGTCCACGTCGACCCGGACCTGGGCACCATCCGCGTACCGCGCGTGGTCGGCGTCTACGGTATCGGCAAACTGATGAACCAGAAGACCGGCCTGAGCCAGCTGATGGGCGGTGTGGTCTGGGGCCTGGGCATGGGCCTGATGGAAAAGACCGAGATCGATTGGCGTACCGGCCGCGCCGTGAACGCCAACCTGGCGGACTATCACGTGCCGGTCAATGCGGACATCGGCAGCATCGATGTCTCCGTCGTTCCGGAGGACGACCCGCACATCAATGTGCTGGGCGCCAAAGGCATCGGCGAGATCGGCATTGTCGGTGTGGCCGCCGCGCTGGGCAATGCGGTGTTTCACGCAACGGGCAAGCGCATCCGCGATCTGCCCATCACGCTCGACAAGCTGGTTTAGAAGAACGCCTCAGGGGCGGCGCGCCCGCTTGCGGCGCCGTCGCCACCAGGCGCCGCCACCGAACAGGCCCGCCATGCCGATCGCCGCAACCGGCAGGGGTACCACCGGCGTGCCGGACAACTGCGCCGTTTGCGCGTCATGCAGCGCCGTCGGAAAAGGCCGTGGCCCGACTGGCACCACCTGCCACTTGGCCTGGTCTGCAGGGACGCGCGCCATGTAGTCGTCAAAAGAAGCGGCGGGACGCGAACCCGTTACGCGGCTCGACGGCAGCTGGGGAATCTTGACGAGGACGATGGCCTCGACGTCGTCCTTGAGCTGCTGCTCGAACGGCGACAGGGTGCGCGAGCGCGCCGGCAAGGCGCCCACCAGCTGCAGCAGGTCGACGCCGAGCGCATCGAAGGCGACTGACGGATACAGGCGCGTGGTCTCGGCCGTCAGATAATCGTAGATATTCCGCCCCTTTTTAAGGCTGCCTTCCTTGGCGCCCACGTAGAACCAGGCGCCGACCGCCTTGGTTCTGCTGGTGGGACCACGCTCCGGGACATGCCAGCCCAGCGCACGGAAGACATCGATGCTGATGCCGGAGCAGTTATTCGCCGCGTGCTCGTAGAGCATGTCGTGACGATAAAAATGGTTGAAGCTGCGCTGCACCGCGCCCTGATAGGCAATCGCGGTGCGGGCATCCTTGAGAACCGCTACCAGCATGTACGAGGGGCGGTAGTACTGCTGGCCGCTGTTCAAGTCCATCAGGTAGTTATCCATCGGCAGGGTCCCCGCCAGGATGCCCTTCTCGCTCACCGCGTCGAGATTATAAAAATTGTTGACGGCCCAGTCGGCCCACTCGCCATGCGCACCGAAACGCCCAGTGGCGACAGCGAAGTGGCCGCCGAGGGACTCGTCGTCATCGCCCTGGGCGCCATTGAGGACCAGGCCAAGCACGGGTTTGTTGGCAAGCTGGGCGCCGGCGCCGGGGCTTTTTTCCCACACGAGGCGGGTCGACAGGTGATCGTCGCGCTTGAAGGCGTCATCGCGCACGAACTGGTCGAGATCTCCGCTGCCCGCCACGGGACGGACGCTCAGCCGGCTGCCATCGATGGCGTAATCCGCAGGCCAGATGGTGCGGGCGACAAAGGTCGGTTTGCCGTCACGCTCTTTCACGTCGCCGCGAAGGCGCAGCGGGCGCGCGCTGAAATACGCCATCGTGGCCGCATTGGCGTAGGAGCGGTTGGTCGACAGTTTTGGTGCAAGCTGAAAGGGCATTGGTGCGCCGCCTTCGGGTTCGAGCGAGACGCCGTCCGCGCTAAGGCGGGCGCTGTCGGCGATTTCGCGCGCACCGATCCAAGTCACGGATGGGTAAGCCAGTTCAAGCGCGGCCGGGGTCGCCGCCCACGCGGTGATATCGGCACGGCGGTCCATCCGCGGCGTGAATCCGGCAATGGGCACCCCGGCGCCAGGCGCGGCGATGGCTTGATCCTGAAAATACCACAGCGATTGTGGTGAACTGGCGCAGTTGCTGCACTTACCGTCGGTGATCTGCAGTTTGCCGGCATCGAGCAGACCAATGCGCTC
The DNA here is from genome assembly GCA_045810505.1 of Massilia sp. Taxonomy (GTDB): domain Bacteria; phylum Pseudomonadota; class Gammaproteobacteria; order Burkholderiales; family Burkholderiaceae_D; genus JAFCUW01. The sequence continues at coordinate 475 of JBJMVV010000035.1, read as the reverse complement.
ATTGCTCAATGCATCCTTGACGCCTGGTGTGGCGGCCTGCGTCGAGGCGGCTGCCGCAAACAGCAAAGCAATCGCGTGTGCGAGTAGAACTAGTTTCATCGGTGCGCCCTTTTAAGCGAGAAAACAGATGCTGCCTGTTTCCTCAAGAGTGATGTTGATAAGCAGCAACTTCGAGCTTAACACCGACTGCTTGATTTTGGACGTAAAAAAACCCCCTGTCGGCACTTAACGCGATCTTGAGCGCGTTAAGGCTTACAGGGGGTTTTTCACTATAACTAGCCTGACGATAACCTACTTTCACACTGGTTGCAGCACTATCATCGGCGTAATATCGTTTCACGGTCCTGTTCGGGATGGGAAGGGGTGGTACCGATTTACTATGGTCATCAGGCATAACTTGTACAGGCTGTGCTCTCGGTGGAGCAGCACGGCCTTGAATCTGGAAGAAGTAAGTTTTGTATTACTGGTAGTGATT
>JBJMVV010000034.1:0-22398 GCA_045810505.1 Massilia sp. | reverse complement strand
GACAAAAGGGCAGGACTTGCGCCCTGCCCTTGCGGGAAATCAACAGTGAAACGATCACGCCGCTTGCAGCGCGGCGGCGTCGCGGGCCGCTTCCTTGACCTTCTTGGTCTTGCCGGCGCGGGAAGGCATGTGGCACAGGCCGCACTGGTAACCCTGGTTCAGGTCCAGGCCGTTGACGACGAACTTGCCCTGGCAGCAGGCGCAAGGGGCCATGGTCAGCATATTGCTCTGGAAGAAACGCACCAGGGTCCAGGCGCGGGTCAGCGACAGCAGCGGCTCTTCGCCGGGTGCGGGCGGCATCTGCTCGAGGTAGAGCTTGTAGGCTTTCATGACCGCTTCGATGCCGGTGGCGCCGGCATGATCGACCAGGAACTTGTGAATATTGATGAACAGCGAAGCATGGATGTTCGGCTGCCAGGTCAGGAACCAGTCGGTGGAGAAAGGCAGCATGCCTTTCGGGGGCGACACACCCTTGAGTTCCTTGTACAGCTTGAGCAGGCGTTCACGGGACAGCGACACTTCGGTTTCCAGCAACTGCAGGCGGGCGCCCAGCTTGATCAACTCGATGGCCAGGACGATTTCCTGGGCTTCCGTGACAACGCTTTTCTTGCTCATGGTGTTTCCTTCGAATTCGGACAAAATCGGGGACAAAAAACAAGCAAGGTATTAAGCGATCTCTTCAACAGCCTGGCCGGCCATCAGGATGGCGGCGTGGGACTGGGCCAGGCCGCGGTCCTTGTTGTAGTTGGTCAGCATGGACAGGATGGCGCTGTCATCGAATCGAAATCGGGCCAGCATCATATTGCCTCCGGCCAGCTTCAGGATCTGGGCATTGCTCATGCCTTCGATCAGTTCGGCGATGTCGGCGGAGATGCCAAGACGGAAAATGGCGGTGACTTTGTCGGCGCGGATCATCTGCTGAGCCAGCATCAGGTAGCTGAGGTTCGCATCACGAATTTCGGCCATCATGTCATTTGCAGTCATTTTCCATCTCCAGGGTCTTGTTGAAAGCTGGCATTGTTTCGCATTGCCAGTGAGATACATTCTGACCGTGGGGCAACTTTTCAGGAATAGGATGGGCACTGTATTTTGCGTCCGCGAAAAGCGAAAGCAGACCGTCGGTGTTTGTCTTACAAACACGTTCCAGTCATGGTCGCGCCCCTATGAAACAGGGCGGAATTTTGGGTGCTCAAAAAAAGCATTTTGGTGATCCGGTGGACGCCGATCTTCTGTCGTCTTGTACCATTTACGTCAAACTTTTTTAGAACTTTAGGGCTTTCTGCAAAAAAACTTGAGAAAAATCGCAACTTTTTGAAAAGACTGATCTGCCAGCCTTTTCGACAAGCCCGTTTTCGCGGTGGATTTCCCCTTGTCTGATCCGGTTACGGCGGGCCGCGGCAGAACTTTAGGGCGATTTTCAATTATTTTTAAAAAAGTGAAAAAAAAGGTGGAAAAACTTCGCGTCCGCTTGTCTGGACAAGTTTGATAAACTGGCAGCTTCCCCATCTTCATGCTCACCATGACCTCACGCAACGATTGTCTTGCCCGCGATGCCGCCGATGCGCTCGCGCCCCTGCGCGGCCTGTTCGACCTGCCCGACGGCGTTATCTATTTGGATGGCAACTCGCTGGGCGCCCGCCCCAAAAGCGCCCTCGCCTGCGCCCAGCAGGTCATTGCCGCCGAATGGGGCACCGACCTGATTCGCAGCTGGAACAGCGCCGGCTGGTTCGAGCTGCCCCGTCGCCTGGGCGATCGCCTGGCCCCCTTCATTGGCGCCCGCGATGGCGAAGTCGTGATCACCGACACCACCTCGCTGAACCTGTTCAAGGCGCTGGCGGCGGCCGTGCACCTGCAAAAAAGCAGCGGGCGCCGGGTCATCGTCACCGAGCGCGCCAACTTCCCTACTGATATATATATGGCGCAGGGCCTGTCGAGTTGGCTGGACGACGGCTACACGGTCAGGCTGGTCGATTCGCCCGAGGCACTGCCAGCGGCAATCGACGCCGACACCGCCGTCGTGATGCTGACCCATGTGAACTACCGCACCGGCTACCAGCACGATATGGCCGCCTTGACCGCCCATGCCCATGCGCAGGGGGCGCTGGCAATCTGGGACCTGGCCCATTCGGCCGGCGCCGTGCCGGTTGACCTGCATGGCGCGAACGCCGACTTCGCTGTCGGCTGTACATATAAGTACTTGAACGGCGGCCCCGGCGCACCGGCTTTCATCTGGGTGCCCGAACGGCACCAGGCGCAGTTTTCCCATCCCCTGACCGGCTGGTGGGGCCACGCGGCCCCGTTTGCCATGGCGCCGGACTATGCGCCGGTCGAGGGCATCGGGCGGGCTCTCTGCGGCACCCAGCCGATCGTGTCGCTGGCCCTGGTCGAGTGCGGGCTGGAGATACTTGAGCAATCAAGCATGTCGGCGCTCAGGGCCAAATCGCTGGCGCTGACCGACCTCTTCATTGAGTTGGTGGAAAGCCGTTGCGCCGCCCATCCATTGACCCTGGCCACGCCGCGCGAACACGCCCGCCGCGGCAGCCACGTCAGCTTTGCCCATCAACATGGTTATGCCGTGATGCACGCCGTGATCGAACGGGGCGTGATTGGCGACTACCGCGAGCCGGCCTTGATGCGCTTCGGCTTCACGCCCCTGTACACAAGTTTTACGGACGTGTGGGACGCGGTGGAGATCCTGCGCGACATCCTCGACCGCGAGGCCTATGACCGCCATGCCGCCCGCGGCGCTGTGACCTGACGCTGTTACCCAAAATACCCATGAACGATCACAAAAAAACCGCCGAATGGCATGGCGCCAAGCTCGATTTCACCCAGTCCATGAGCTACGGCGACTATCTTGGCCTGGACCAGATCCTGCACGCCCAGCATCCCCGCTCGCCCAATCACAATGAGCTGCTGTTCATCATCCAGCACCAGACCAGCGAGTTGTGGCTCAAACTCATGCTGCACGAACTGCACGCCGTGCGCCACCACCTGCGCAGCGGCGAACTGGCGCCGGCTTTTAAAATGCTGGCGCGGGTGGCGCGCATCATGGACCAGTTGGTGCATGCCTGGGACGTGCTGGCGACCATGACGCCGCCCGAGTACACCGCCATCCGCCCGTATCTGGGCGCCTCGTCGGGCTTCCAGTCGCACCAGTACCGCGAACTCGAATTCATCCTCGGCAACAAGAACGCCAATGTGCTGGCCGTGCACACGCCAGTGCCGGAAGCCCACGCCCTGCTGGAAAAAGAGTTGCACACGCCATCTGTCTACGACGAGGCGATCGCCCTGCTGGCCCGCAGCGGCTTTCAGATCGACCCGACCCGCCTGGCCATCGACCCGACCCTGCCCACCGTGGCGGACGAATCGGTGAAGCAAGCCTGGCTGGCCGTCTACCAGCAGCCCGAGCAGCACTGGGCCCTGTACGAACTGGCCGAAAAGCTGGTCGACCTGGAAACGGCCTTCCGCTTCTGGCGCTTCCGCCATGTCACCACGGTCGAACGCATCATCGGCTTCAAGACCGGCACGGGCGGCACGGCGGGCGTCTCCTACCTGCGCAAGATGCTCGACGTCGTGCTCTTCCCCGAACTGTTCTCCCTGCGCACGGCCTTGTAAGATCGAACACTCAAAAGTGGAAACCTACTTTTGAGTGGACTGAGGTGTGAGGTTTGCGGAAATCCGCAAACCTCAGTTGGCAAACCGGCTTACCTTCGCAGAACCAGTCAGCTAAAAATCCCTGGCGGAGCCAGAGGATTTTTAGGGGCACAGCGGGCGCCAGGCACACCGCCTTGTAGAACAGTCTACAATCGCTGAAAAGGGAGGCAACATGGAATGCGATGTGATGATTGTGCCGGGCATGTGGAATTCGGGGCCGGGCCACTGGCAAAGCCTGTGGCAAAAACAGTATCCCGCCTGGGAGCGGGTGCCGCACCGCGACTGGACCAATCCCCATTGCGATGAATGGGTGGCCGAACTGGACGCCGCCATTGCCGCCAGCGACGCCGGCCCGCCCATCCTGGTCGCCCACAGCCTGGGCTGCGCCTTGGTCAACAAGTGGGCCGCCTGGGCCGAGAACGAGTCGCCCCTGCATATTGCCGGCGCCTTTTTGGTGGCGCCCAGCGACATCGAAGCGCCGAATTACCCCAGCGACGCTACCGGCTTCGGTTCCATGCCGATGAACAAATTACCGTTTCCCAGCGTGGTGATTGCAAGCAGCAATGACGAGTGGGTCACCATCGAGCGGGCGCGGGCGTTTGCCAAGGCGTGGGGGAGCGAGTTTGTGGAGATTGGGGAAGCGGGCCATATTAATGGCGAGTCCGGGCACGGAGCGTGGCCGGAGGGGCTGAAGATGCTTTTGGATTTTTGCGAGAAGGTCGAAAAATAAAAAGCATCGGGGACTGGCCCTGCGGGCCTGTCCCCATTCTCCGCTCAGCTATTAATGCAGAACGGGCGCCGGGGGCGCAGGTAAAGATTGAATGGGGACAGGCCCGCAGGGCCAGTCCCCCCTTCTGATTACTTCGCGAGCAGCATCTCGTTCATCCGCTTCACAAACGAAGCCGGATCCGCCAGGCTGCCGCCCTCGGCCAGCAAAGCCTGGTCAAACAGGATGTGCGACCAGTCGCCAAAGCGCGCGCCCGTTGCGTCCTCATACTTCAAGCGCTGCACCAGCGGGTGATCCGGGTTGATTTCCAGGATGGGCTTCGAGTCCGGTGCGTTCTGGCCAGCCGCTTTCAACATACGCAGCAGGTTGCCGGACAGTTCGTTCTCGTCGGCCACCAGGCAGGCGGGCGAATCGGTCAGGCGGAAGGTGACGCGCACGTCCTTGGCCTTGTCGCCCAGGGCCGTTTTCATGTGCTCGACCAGTTCCTTGTACGAGGTTTCGGTTTCCTCGTGCTGCTTTTTCTCCGCCTCGTCTTCCAGGCCGCCCAGGTCCAGGCCGCCTTTTGCCACCGAGACGATTTCCTTGCCTTCGAATTCGGTCAGGAAGGACAGCATCCACTCGTCCACGCGGTCCGTCATCAGGAGCACTTCCACGCCCTTCTTGCGGAAAATTTCCAGGTGCGGGCTGTTCTTCGCGGCCAGGTAGGATTCGCCGGCCACATAATAAATCTTCTCCTGGCCTTCCTTCATGCGGCCGATGTAGTCGCCCAGCGAGGTGGTCTGCTCGGCGGTATCGGTGCTGGTGGAGGCAAAGCGCAGCAGTTTGGCGATCCGGTCCTTGTTGGTAGCGTCTTCGCCGATACCTTCTTTCAGCACCTGGCCGAATTCCTTCCAGAAGGTGACGTACTTGTCCTTCTGCTCCTGCTCGTCGCTGTTGGCCAGTTCTTCCAGCATGCCCAGCACGCGCTTGGTCGAGCCTTCGCGGATGACCTTGACGTCGCGCGACTCCTGCAGGATTTCACGGGAGACGTTCAGCGGCAGGTCATTCGAATCGATCACGCCCTTGATGAAGCGCAGGTAGGCGGGCATCAATTGCTCGGCGTCGTCCATGATGAAGACGCGCTTGACGTAGAGCTTGATGCCGCCGCGCTTGCTGCGATCCCACAGGTCGAACGGCGCGTGGGCCGGCACGTACAGCAACTGGGTGTACTCGCTGCGCCCTTCCACCCGGTTGTGGGTGTAGGCGAGCGGGGCCTGGAAATCGTGCGAGACGTGTTTATAAAACTCCTCGTACATTTCAGGGGTGACGTCGCTCTTGCTGCGGGCCCACAGGGCGCTGGCCTGGTTGATGGTTTCCATGTCCGGGCCGGTCACGGTTTCCTTCTTTTCCTCGTCCCAGTTTTCCTTGAGCATCTGGATGGGCAGGGAAATGTGGTCGGAGTACTTGCGGATGATCTGCTTGAGCTTCCACGAGGACAGCAGTTCCTCTTCCCCGGCGCGCAGGTGCAGGATGACGTCGGTGCCGCGGTTGGTTTTTTCGATCTGCTCGACCGAGTAATCGCCCTCGCCGCGCGATTCCCAGCGCACGCCTTCGGAAGCAAATTCGCCGGCGCGGCGGGTGTTGACGATGATGCGGTCGGCGACGATGAAGCCGGAATAGAAGCCGACGCCGAACTGGCCGATCAGGGCCGCATCGGCCTGCTGGTCGCCCGAGAGCTTGCCGAAGAATTCCTTGGTGCCCGACTTGGCGATGGTGCCCAGGTGGGAAATCACCTCATCGCGGTTCATGCCGATGCCGTTGTCGGAGATGGTGATGGTCTTGGCGTCCTTGTCGAAGCTGACAGTGATTTTCAGTTCATGGTCGTTGCCATACAGCGCGTCGTTATTGATCGCTTCGAAGCGCAGCTTGTCGGCCGCGTCGGAGGCGTTCGAAATGAGCTCGCGCAGGAAAATCTCCTTGTTCGAATACAGGGAGTGAATCATCAGTTGCAGCAACTGTTTTACTTCCGCCTGGAAGCCAAGGGTTTCTTTTTCGGCGACTGCCATCTTATTTCCTCGTGAGGTGGTTGAACGATAGACGCGATGTGGGGTTGATCAGCGCCGTTTCAAGGGGTGGAGAAGCCAGCCCGGCAGTTTTGACGGGTACAATAGCCGCTTTCAACACCCGCACCAAGGATTAGCCATGACCGTCGCCCAAAAACTCCAGGAACTGAACATCACCCTCGCCTCGCCAGCCGCGCCGGTGGCCGCCTACGTCATGTACGTGCAGACGGGTAATCTGATTTTCCTGTCGGGCCACATCGCCAAGAACGCCGACGGCACACCCAATGTGGGTCAACTGGGCAAGAACAAGACGACGGCCGAAGGCCAGGCTGCCGCCCGCGCCATCGCCATCGACCTGATGGGCACCCTGCAGGAAGCCGTCGGCGGCGACCTGTCGCGCGTAAAACGCATTGTCAAGCTGATGAGCCTGGTTAACTCGACCCCGGATTTCACCGAACATCACCTGGTCACCAACGGCGCCTCGGAGCTGCTGGGCGAAGTGTTCGGCGATGCCGGCAAGCACGCCCGCTCGGCCTTCGGCGTGGCCCAGATCCCCCGCGGCGCCTGCGTCGAGATTGAGATGATCGTCGAAGTGTAGTGGGCGCATGACTAAACCTACTGCGCGTCGGTATTTGCGGCCTGCGGTGCTCGCTGTACATGCGTACAGCTCCGCTCTCGGCCACAACTCCCTTCCGCTCGCTACGGTTTCGTCACGCACCGGTACGCCAACACATATCTAATAGTTAGTGCTTCAAAAACCGTTTTCCGGCGTGGCTTACCCGGCCTTGCCGTCCATGGGCAAGCCTACCCGGCAAGCCTGAGTCATCAGTCGCTTACCCGGCGGCATTACAAAGAGACCAGCATGAAACTTGAAAATCCCAATCCGATCGACTGGCGTTTTTCCGAACGCGCGGCGCAGATGCAAAGTTCCTTCATCCGCGAAATCCTGAAGGTCACCCAGCGTCCGGACATCATCTCCTTTGCCGGCGGCCTGCCGTCCGCGGCCACCTTCCCGGTCGAGGAAATGAAGGCCAGTTTTGATCGCGTGCTCAGCACCAGCGGCAAGTCTGCCCTGCAGTACGGCCCGACCGACGGCTTCCCGCCCCTGCGCGAGTGGATCGCCAATTCGCTCTCTACGCCCGACTGCAAGATCGCGCCCGAGCAGGTATTGATGACTTCCGGTTCCCAGCAGGCCCTCGATCTGCTCGGTAAAGTGCTGATCGACGAAGGCAGCCGCGTGCTGGTCGAGACTCCCAGCTATCTGGGCGCCCTGCAGGCGTTTTCCGTCTACCGTCCCGAGTTCGCCTCGGTCGACACCGACGACGACGGCCTGGTGCCCTCTTCCGTCACCACGGTGGCCGAAGGCGCGCGCATGCTGTACGCCCTGCCGAACTTCCAGAACCCGACCGGCCGCAGCCTGTCGGTGGCGCGCCGCCTCGAACTGGTGGAAACCTGCGCCCGCCACAACCTGCCCCTGATCGAAGACGACCCGTACGGGGCGCTGAGCTACAAGGGCGCGCCGGCGCCGAAGATGCTGAACATGAATCCGGACGGCGTCATCTACATGGGCTCGTTCTCGAAAGTGCTCACCCCCGGCATCCGTCTGGGCTATGTGGTGGCTCCGCTGCCGCTGCTGCGCCGGCTGGAACTGGCCAAGCAGGCGGCCGACCTGCACACCGCCCAATTGACCCAGATGGTGGTGCATGACGTCATCAAGGACGGCTTCCTCGACCGTCACATCCCCACCATCCGCACCCTGTACGCCAACCAGTGCCAGGCCATGCTCGACGCGATGGATGCCAGCTTCCCGCAAGGCGTCAGCTGGACCCGTCCCGAAGGCGGCATGTTCATCTGGGTGACCTTGCCGGCCCATATCGACGCCATGAAACTGCTCGACCAGGCGATTGCCGCCAAAGTCGCGTTCGTACCGGGCGCGCCGTTCTACGCCAACAACCCGGCCAGCAACACCCTGCGCCTGTCGTTTGTCACCGTGACGCCCGAGCGTATCCGCGAAGGCATCGCCATCCTCGGCAAGCTGATCGGCGATCTGCTGTGATTTTTTGGACTGGCAACTAACAGTCTTGATGGGACTGCGGGGATGCGGCTTTTGCGCCCCGCAGGACCATATTGCATCGCCGCAAAAAGTTGTGCTGTAACAACGCAAGACACTAACTTAACGGCAACATTTGTTCCCCCAGCAGATGACATGGGGTTATGATCTTCAGGCCATGCACCTGACCACCCCCAAGCCGCCGACCGCGCGGCAACCCGCCATCCTGATCGTCGACGACGCCCCCGACCACCTCGGTGCGCTGCGCGCGATGATGGCCCAGCAGGGTTACCAGACCTTTGTTGCGACCACCGGCGAACGGGCCCTGGCCATTGCCCAGCGGGTCTATCCGGACCTGATCCTGATGGACGTCATCATGCCTGGCCTGGGCGGTTTTGAAACCTGCCGGCGCCTGAAAGAGCATCCCGGCACCCAGCACATTCCCGTCATTTTCATGAGCGCCCGCGCCGACACGGACGACATCGTGGCCGGCTTCGACAGCGGCGCCGCGGATTTCATCGGCAAACCCCTGCGCATGGGCGAAGTGGTGGCCCGCGTGCGCGCCCAGTTGCAGGTGCGCGGCATGAGCGTGGCGCAAAAGGAGCAGACCGACCGCCTGCGCACCATCGTCAATTCGATGGACGAGGGCCTGATCGTGATCGAGTCGAACGGGCGCATCCAGTATGCCAACCCGGCCGCCGAGCGCCATCTGGGCTACGGTCCGAACGAACTGGCGGGCGGCCAACTGGCCGATTTGCTGGGCCAGCAGATTGCGGCCGAATATTTCGGCTACTTTTCCGCCTGCGAAGTCGACCCCGGCCGCGCCATCCAGGCCAGTGCCAGGGAGGTGATGGTGCGCCACCGCGACGGCATGCTGCGCCCGATGGATTTTTCCGTCACCCCGATGAATGCGGCCGAGCAGCTTTACGTCGGCCTGCTGCACGACATCACCCGCCACAAGCAGTCCGAAACAGCCCTGCAGCAGGCGGCCATGATCGACCAGCTGACGCAGATTGCCAACCGGCGCCGCTTCGACACCTTCCTCGACCAGGAATGGCACCGCGCCACCCGCAGCGGCCAGGAATTGTCGCTGGTGGTGCTCGACGTCGACCATTTCAAGCTCTACAACGACACCCTCGGCCACGCCGCCGGCGACGCCTGCCTGCAAAAAGTGGCGGCTGCCCTGCAGTCACGCGCCCTGCGCGCCACCGACCTGGCGGCCCGCTACGGCGGCGAGGAATTCGTGCTGCTGTTCGCCGACACGCCGCTCGAGACCGCCCTGCACCTGGCCGAATCGATCCGCGCCCTGATCGAGTCGCTGGCCCTGCCCCATCCCCGTTCGTCCACCAGCCCCTGGCTGACCGTCAGCATGGGCGTGGCGGCCATCGCCCCCACCCAGTACGACCGCATCGACCAGTTTTTCGTCGCCGCCGACCGGATGATGTATGCGGCCAAGGAAGCCGGCCGCAACCGGGTGATGGCTACCACGCGGGAAGGCGCCTTGTGGGAGTCGGGCGGCACGCATGTGATGATGTAAAACATTCAAACAAAAGTGCAACCCTACTTTTGTTTGGGTCGCGGTCATCAATCACTGGCGGAGCCAGATGATTGTGACCAGAAAAAACCTACGAAAAAGCATTATTCAGGTGGCGGTTTCGCCTGCCCGATCATGTGGCAGCGGCGGTTATAATCAAACAGTCATAACGCCCCTGGTTATCGCCGTGAACCCACATCTCGAGCAACTGCACCCCTACCCGTTTGAAAAGCTGCGCCAGCTGTTTGCCGGCGTGACGCCCAATCCGGACTATGAACACATCAGCCTGGGCATCGGCGAGCCGAAGCATCCGACCCCGGCCTTCATCCAGCGCGCCCTGATCCACCATGTGCAGGGCCTGGCCAACTACCCCAGCACCCTGGGCACCGAACCGCTGCGGGTGGCGATTGCGCACTGGCTGGAACGGCGCTACGCGGTGCCGCCGCTCGATCCCGCCACGCAGGTGCTGCCGGTCAACGGTTCGCGCGAAGCCCTGTTTGGCATTGCCCATTGCGTCGTCGACGCCGGCGCGCACAAGGGCGCGGGCGGGCCGCTGGTGGTCTGCCCGAATCCGTTTTACCAGATCTATGAAGGGGCGGCCTACCTGGCCGGCGCCACGCCGTATTTCGTCAATTCCGAGCCGGCGCGTAACTTTGCCTGCGATTACGCCAGCGTGCCGCCCAGCATTCTTGAGCGCACCGCCCTGCTGTATCTGTGCAGCCCCGGCAACCCCACCGGCGCCACCGTCTCGCTTGACGACTGGAAACAGTTGTTCGACCTGGCCGACCGCTACGGCTTCATCATTGCCGCCGACGAGTGCTATTCCGAGATTTATCACACCAGCGAAGCCCCGCTGGGCGCGCTGGAAGCGGCGCACCGCCTCGGCCGCAGCACGGGCGCCCATCCCTACCGCAACCTGGTGGTGTTCTCCAGCCTGTCGAAGCGCTCCAATGTGCCGGGCATGCGCTCCGGTTTCGTCGCCGGCGACGCCCAGGTGCTGAAGAAATTCCTGCTGTATCGCACCTACAGCGGCGGTGCCATGTCGCCCCCGGTGCAGGCCGCCTCGATTGCCGCCTGGAGCGACGAGGAACACGTCCACGAGAACCGCAACAAGTACCGCGAAAAATTCCATCTCGTCACGCCCCTGCTGCGCGGGGTGCTCGACGTCGAATTGCCCGACGCCGGCTTTTACCTGTGGGCCGATGTGCGTCCCACAGGCCTGTCCGACACCGAATTTGCTCGCCGCCTGTACGCCGACTACAATGTGACGGTGCTGCCGGGCAGCTACCTGGCGCGTGATGCACACGGCATCAATCCAGGCCAGGACCGGGTCCGCATGGCGCTGGTCGCCGAAGTGGACGAGGGCCTGGAGGCGGCGCAGCGTATAGTGCTGTTTTGCAATACATTGAAGCACAAGCTTAAAACAACAAACAATTAACCTGAAAACCATGACCCAACAACTGCAGACCCTCATCGACACCGCCTGGGACCAGCGCGCCGAAATCAACCCATCGAACGGCACGGCCGAACTGCGCGAGGCAGTGGCCCACGTCATCGCCGGCCTCGATGACGGCAGCCTGCGCGTGGCGCAGAAAGACGCCGGGACTTGGGTGGTCAACCAGTGGATCAAGAAAGCCGTACTGCTCTCCTTCCGCCTGGAAAACAATGTCGCCATGCCCCTGGCCGGCATGCAGTTCTACGACAAGGTACCCACCAAGTTCGCCGACTACACGCCGGAAGACTTCGCCCGTGGCGGCTTTCGCGTGGTGCCGCCGGCCGTTGCGCGCCGCGGCAGTTTCATTGCCAAAAACGTTGTCCTGATGCCGTCCTACGTCAACATCGGCGCCTACGTCGATGAAGGCGCCATGGTCGACACCTGGGCCACCGTCGGCTCCTGCGCCCAGATCGGCAAGAACGTCCACCTGTCGGGCGGCGTCGGCATCGGTGGCGTGTTGGAGCCCATGCAGGCCAATCCCACCATCATCGAAGACAACTGCTTCATCGGCGCCCGTTCCGAGATCGTCGAAGGCGTCATCGTCGAGGAAAACTCGGTCATCTCGATGGGCGTCTACATCGGCCAGTCGACCAAGATCTACGACCGCGCCACCGGCGAAGTCACGTATGGCCGCGTCCCGGCCGGCTCCGTGGTGGTGTCGGGCAACCTGCCCTCCGACGATGGCAAGTACAGCCTGTACTGCGCCGTGATCGTCAAGCGCGTGGACGCCCAGACCCGCTCGAAGACGGGCATCAACGAACTGCTGCGCGGAATCTAAGGAGAAGCCCATGGCGATGGACCGTTTGTTCCAGCTGATGAAAGAGAAGAACGCGTCGGACATGTTCTTCGCCGTGAATTCTCCCGTGCAAATCAAGATCAATGGGAACCTGATTCCCATCAACGGACAAAAACTGGAGCGCGACAATATCGTCGCCCTGCTGGCCGAAGTCACCACGGCAGAGCAGATGGCGGAACTGGAAAGCAGCAACGAACTCAATATGGGTATCTCGGTGCCCAACCTGGGCCGCTTCCGGCTGTCGGCCTTCCGCCAGCGGGGATCGATCTCGGCGGTGTTCCGTTTTGTGCCGGCCAGCATTCCACCGCTGGGCGAACTGGGCCTGCCGTCCGTGCTGTCCGAACTCATCATGGAAAAACGCGGCCTGCTGCTGCTGGTGGGCGCCACCGGATCCGGCAAGTCGACCACGATCGCGTCGATGCTCGACCATCGCAATGAATTGCGCGCCGGTCACATTCTCACGCTCGAAGACCCCATCGAGTACCTGTTCAAGAACAAGAAGTCCATCGTCAACCAGCGCGAGATCGGCAGCGACACCAGCAGTTTCGCCGTTGCCCTGCGCAACTCCATGCGCCAGGCGCCTGACTGCATCCTGATCGGCGAAATCCGCGACAAGGAAACCATGTCGGCCGCGCTCGCTTACGCGCAGTCAGGTCATCTTGTGTTGGCGACCCTGCATGCCAACAACAGCTACAACGCCCTCAACCGCATCATCAGCTTCTATCCCATCGAGAATCGCCCGGCCCTGCTGCAGGACCTGTCCTCGGCGGTGAAAGCCATCGTTTCCCAGCGCCTGGTGCGCTCAGCCGCGGGCGGCATGCGCCAGGCTGCCGTCGAAGTCCTGGTCAACACGCGCTACATCGCCGACCTGATTGAAAAAGGCGAGATCGGCCAGATCAAGGAAGCGATGGAAAAAAGCCTGTCACCTGGCTCGCAAAGCTTTGAATCGGCACTGCTGGCGCTGGTGCAGGACGGCCTGGTCAGCCAGGAAGAAGCGCTGGCCAACGCCGATTCGGCCACCAACCTGCTGTGGCTGCTGAACAATGCCAACGCCAGGAGTACTGTCGAGCCGGCCGCGCCGGAAGCGGCCAAGCCGGCCGACGAGGGGCCGTCGTTTACGGAATTCACGCTCAACAGCTGATCGGTGGCGAGCGCTAGTCGCCCGACTCGCTCACGGCCAGCTTGCGCTTGACGTCCTCCACCTTCTCTCCCACCTCCTCGATCACCCGCGCCAGCACCGGCCGGGTGACGTTCAACTGTTTTGTCCAGTAATCAAGCTCGCTGTCGACCAGCACATTGATGCGTTCGTAAGGCTGGGGATGCGGTTCCAGGGGATTGTCTGACATGGCGTTTCCTCAGGTGATGGCAGATGCTCCCAGCTTGCCAGCGCACCGGCCCTTTCACGGTTCGCTGACGCACCGTGGACCTGCGCCCGCGGGCGGTCAAATGTGCTCGTTGGTTAGATGAGTCACATTGAACAAGATGCCGCGCGGGTAGCATTTGTTCAGGACAATCTACCTTCAGGAGTGAACATGGATTCAATCAACAAAAACCAGCCGGAAGACAATTACGAAGACCTCAAGGGCCGCCAGGCGATCGACAAGCTCAAGGATCTGACCAAGGACGAGACCTGTTTCTTCAACACCAGCGAACAGGTCAGCAAGACCGGCGGCACCCGCCCGATGAGCGTGCGCGAGGTCGATGACAATGGCGATATCTGGTTCCTGTCCGCCTCGGACAGCCACAAGAACGCCGCCATCGAAGCCGACCCGAAGGTGAAGCTCTACTTCAAGGGCGCCTCGCATGCCGAGTTCCTCAGCCTCGACGGGCGCGCCAGCATCACCCGCGACAAGGGCACCATCCACCGCTTGTGGGATGCTCATCTCAAAGTCTGGTTCACCGAGGGCGAGGACGATCCCCGCATCACCGCCATCAAGGTCACCCCGCTTGATGGCTACTACTGGGACAATAAGCACGGCAGCGCCGTGGCCGGGGTCAAGATGATGATTGGCGCCGTGGTCGGCAAGACACTTGACGACACGATCGAGGGCAAGATCGCGCCGTAAAATTCGATCTCGTAGGCAAGCCACCTCGTGCAGGTGGCTTTTTTCTGTCGAGAAACTTTACAGTAAGCATGATTGCTTTCGCTAAGTAATTGATTTTATTGCCAGGCACACTCCTTGCTTAACATTAGGAAATTAGTTTCCACTGCTCAACAAGGATTTCCATGAAATTGTTCGCCGCTGCCCTGCTCGCCCTTTCCGCTGCCGCCACCACCCAGGCTGCCGTCATTGTCACCAACACGACCCAGTACAACGCGGGCTTCACCGTGTCGAACACGGATCTGTTGCAGCAGCACCTGGCCTCGGCCACGTACTCCGGCAATTACAGCGCAGAGAACGCGCTCGGCGCCGCCGCATTCACCAACGGCGTGTTCGGCACCCAGGGCAACCAGGGCAATGGCGGCCAGGCTGCCACCGGCTTCACCGGCAACGTCGCGACCTTCATGCTGGACCGCGCCTACAACCTGAGCTCGATCGACTCCTACGCCGGCTGGGACGCCTACCGCGGCGGCCAGAGCTATGACGTCTACTTCGCCACCCTGGCCAATCCCTCGACCTACCAGTTCCTCGCCACCGTCTATAACGACGCCACCGGCGTGAACATCGGCAATACCAATACCCGCGCCAACCTGATCGGGTCGAATGGCTTCCTGGCCACCAACGTCACCAGCCTGCGCTTCAATTTCAAGGACAACCTGAACCAGGGTTACAACGGCTACCGTGAAATCGACGTGCAGGGCAGCGCCGTCGTCCCCGAGCCAGCCAGCATCGCCCTGTTCGGCCTGGCCCTGGCCGGCGTGGCCATGTTCGGCCGCCGCCAGCGCGGCTGATCGGCGCAGCGCATCAAGAAAGCCTCTGCGGAGGCTTTTTTTACGCCGGTGCAGTTTTTTATTTTCCATGCGCTTATGCGAAATTTCGCATAAGCGGATCCACGTAGCGCTTGTGCTCCCATGCCATTGTGCTACGCTCAGACTGTCACGAATCTCACGGGAGTGCGTCATGGACACGTCAATCCGTCACAGCCGCTGGCATGCCTGGGCGCTGTTGCTGGCCTGCTGCGCCATCCTCGCCGGCTGCGCCACGCCGTCCGCGCGTGTGCCCGCCGTCGACGCCCTGTTTGCCGATGCACGCTACGCGCCACCGCCGTCGCCGGTGGGCGCCGACGATGTGTTCGCCCTCTCGCCCGCCATGCGCGCTACCCTCGACAGCCCGGCCTTTCGGGCCCAGTTGAAGCGCCTCGGTGTCGAGCGCGGGCTGGTGGCGGCCCTGTACGATGACGGCAGCCTCAAACTCGAATACGACGCCGCCAAAACCCGCACCGCCGCCGAAGCTTTCGCCGCGCGGCGCGGGAACTGCCTCTCGCTGGTGATGATGACGGCCGCCTTTGCCCGCGCGCTGGGGCTGGAAGTGCGCTACCAGCAGGTGGTGGTCGACGAAAGCTGGCGCCGCAGCGGCGACATGGTGGTCTCGAGCGGTCACGTCAACCTGTCAATCAGCCGCCCGGAACGGGTCGAGCGCATCGTCACGCTGGGCCCCACCCCAGGCATCACTGTGGACTTCCTGCCCGGCGAAGCGGTTGACGGCTACCAGGGCTATCCGCTCGACGAGGCCACCATCCTGGCCATGTACGCCAACAACCGCGCTGTCGAAGCGCTGCTGCGCAATCAGCTCGACGAGGCCTACTGGTGGGCCCGCGCGGCCCTGCAGCGCGATCCCCGCTTCATCGCCTCGTACAACACCATGGCCGTGATCCACCAGCGCCACGGCGACGCCGTCGTGGCCGAACGCAGCTGGCGCGCCGCGCTGGAGCGCGAGCCGGAAAACGTCGTCGCCATGCGCAACCTGGCGCCCCTGCTGGCCAGCGAAGGGCGCCAGCCGGAGGCCGACGCCCTGCTCAAACAGGCCGCCGGGATCGAGCCCTATCCACCTTTCTACTTCCATGGCCGGGGCATGGCGGCGCTCGAGCGCAAGGACTACACGGCCGCGCGCAGCATGTTCGAGCGCGAGGTGAAGCGCGCGCCCTATCACGATGAATTCCACTTCTGGCTGGCCATCGCCCTGCTGCGCCTCGGCGAGCGCGAACAAGCGCGCGACCAGCTGGCCCTGGCCGCCCAGACCACCGAGTCGCCCGCCACCGGCCGGCTCTATTCGGCCAAGCTGGAAATGCTGCGCAAGGGCGCGCCCCGCGCCACAGAGTAGGCGCCGGACCACGCCGCGCCAGGGGGAGCGGCGCGCTCCCTATGGTATCCTGCGCACTTCCCCAGCCTTTGCCATTGCGCCCTTCATTGCCGGCGCCGCGCCCCGACGACCATGACCGCCTCAACTTCAATAACCCTCTACGGCATTCCCAACTGCGACACCGTCAAGAAAGCCCGCACCTGGCTGAGCGAGAACGGCGTCGACGCCGTCTTCCACGATTTTAAAAAGCAGGGCCTGGACGCGGCCACCGTGGCCGGCTGGCTCAAGGACGCCAGCTGGGAGACCCTGGTCAACCGCAAGGGCACCACCTGGCGTAAGCTCGACGAAGCCGAGAAAAGCCGCGTCCTTGACGCCGCCAGCGCCACCGCCCTGATGCTGGCCACGCCTTCCGTCATCAAACGCCCCGTGCTGGTTGGCGCCGGCGCCGTGCAGGTGGGCTTTACGCCCGAGCGCTACGCGGCGCTGTTCGGTCACGCGCAATGAACGACTGGTCGCCCACCCTGGCCCTCGCCGCGAAGCTGATCGCCCAGGCTTCCGTCACGCCCGAGGACCGCGGCTGCCAGCAGCGCATCGCCGATCTGCTTGCGCCGCTCGGCTTCGTGTGCGAGACCATCAGCAGCAATGGCGTCACCAATCTGTGGGCCCGGCGCGGCCAGGCAGCCCCCCTGTTCGTGTTTGCCGGCCACACCGACGTGGTGCCCAGCGGCCCGTTCGAGCAATGGGCTTCGCCCCCGTTTGAACCGGTGGTGCGCGATGGCCGCCTGTATGGCCGCGGCGCCGCCGACATGAAAACCTCGCTGGCCGCCATGGTGGTGGCCTGCCAGGAGTTCGTGGCGCAGCACCCGCAGCATGGCGGCTCGATCGCGTTTTTGATTACCAGCGACGAGGAAGGCGACGCGCTCGATGGCACCGCCGTGGTCTGCCGCATGCTCGAAGAACGCGGCGTAAAGCTCGACTACTGCCTCGTGGGCGAACCGACCGCGGAAAAAACCCTGGGCGACACCATCAAGAACGGCCGCCGCGGTTCGCTCTCGGGGCGCCTGGTTATCAAGGGCGTGCAGGGCCATATCGCCTATCCCCAGCTTGCGCATAACCCGATCCACGCTTGCGCGCCCGCGCTGGCCGAACTGGTGGCCGAGCAGTGGGATGCAGGCAGCCAGTTTTATTCGCCCACTTCCTGGCAGGTGTCGAACATCGCCGCCGGCACGGGCGCCAACAACGTCATTCCCGGCCAGCTGGCGCTGGACTTCAACTTCCGCTTTTCCACCGCCAGCGCGCCGGAACAACTGCAGCGGCGGGTCCACGCCATTCTCGACCGCCATGGGCTGGACTACGATCTGGACTGGACCTTGTCAGGCCTGCCCTTCCTCACGCCCGAGGGCCCGCTGGTCGATGCGGTGGCCGCTGCCATCAACGCCGAACTCGCTATCCGCACCACACTCTCGACCACCGGCGGCACCTCCGACGGGCGCTTTATCGCCCGCATCTGCCCCCAGGTGATAGAATGCGGCCCTCCGAATGCCAGCATCCACAAGATCGACGAACACATCGAGCTGCGCTTCATCGACCCGCTGAAAAACATCTACCGGCGCACGCTGGAAAACCTGCTCACCTGAGCCCAGACCACTTGCGAACTGTCCCGAGACTGCCATGACCTCCTCCTTCACCACGCCACGCGACCTGCTGCGCTACGCCGTCACCCGCTTCAACGGCGCCAAGCTGTTCTTCGGCCACGGCAGCGCCGACGCCCTCGACGAAGCCGCTTACCTGATCCTGCATACGCTCGCGCTCCCGCTCGACAAGCTCGATCCCTTCCTCGACGCCAGACTGCTGCCGGACGAAGTGAACAAGGTGCTGGCCGTGATCGAGCGCCGCGCCGTGGAGCGGGTGCCGGCCGCCTACATCACCAACCAGGCCTGGCTGGGGACGTATGCCTTCTATGTCGACGAACGCGTGCTGGTGCCCCGTTCCTTCATCGCCGAGCTGATTCCCGAATCCTTTTCGCCGTGGGTGGAAGATCCTTTCGCGGTCGAGAACATCCTCGAACTGTGCACCGGTTCCGGGTGCCTGGCCATCATGATGGCCGATGCGTTCCCCAACAGCGTGGTCGACGCGGTGGACATCTCGGCCGATGCGCTCGCCGTGGCCGAACACAATATCCGCGACTATCACCTTGAAGGGCGGGTCAACCCGATCGCCTCGGACCTGTACCAGAACGTCCCCTTCAAAAAGTACGATCTGATCGTCACCAACCCGCCCTACGTGAACGCGGACTCGATGACGGCCTTGCCGCCGGAGTACCTGCACGAGCCGCAGATTGGCCTGGCCGGCGGCGCCGACGGCATGGACCTGGTGCGCAAGATCATCGACGGCGCTGCCGACTACCTCACGCCGAACGGCATCCTGATGGTCGAAATCGGCAATGAGCGCGACTACGCCGAAGCCGCCTTCGGCCACCTGGGCCTGACCTGGGTGACCACCTCCGCCGGCGACGACATGGTGTTCCTGCTGACCGCCGACCAGCTCCGCAAATAATTTCACAATAAAGACTCCGCATGATCCGCTTCATTAACGTAAGCCTGATGCGCGGCACCAAGCCGCTGCTCGAATCGGTCGACCTGACCCTGAACCCCGGCGACAAGATCGGCCTGATCGGGGCCAATGGCGCCGGCAAATCCAGCCTGTTCGGCATGCTGCGCGGCGAACTGCACGCGGACCAGGGCGAGATCGATTTCCCCGCCAAGTGGCGCATGGCCTACGTGGCCCAGGAGACGCCGCCGCTGGAGCGCGCCGCGCTCGATTACGCCATCGACGGCGACGTCAACTTGCGCCGCCTGGAAGCGGAACTGGCCCGCCTCGAGGGCGAGGAAGCCACCACCGACAACGGCATCGCCATCGGCGAGATCTATTCGGCGCTGGCCGACGCCGACGCCTACACGGTGCAGTCGCGCGGCGAACAGCTGTTATTGGGCCTGGGCTTTTCGCTCGACCAGATGCAGCAGCCGATCGCCAGTTTCTCGGGCGGCTGGCGCATGCGCCTGAACCTGGCGCAGGCGCTGATGTGTCCATCCGATTTGCTGCTGCTCGATGAACCGACCAACCACCTCGATCTCGATGCGATCATCTGGCTGGAAGACTGGCTGAAAAAATACGCCGGCACCCTGATCATCATTTCGCACGACCGCGATTTCCTCGACGAGATCTGCAACGTCATCGTCCACATCGACGAGCGCAAACTGAAACGCTACTCCGGCAATTATTCGGGCTTCGAGCGCCAGCGCGCCGCCCAGATGATCCTGGAAGCGGGCGCGCTCGAGAAGCAGCGCCGCCAGCGCGCCCACCTCGAATCGTTCGTGAACCGCTTCAAGGCGCAGGCCTCGAAGGCGCGCCAGGCCCAGAGCCGCATGAAGGCGCTGGCCAAGATGGAAGAACTGGCGCCGCTGCGCGCCGCCGCCGAATTCTCGTTCGAGTTCCGCGAGCCGCTATCAGCGCCCAATCCTTTGCTGGTGATGGAAGACGTCGACGCCGGCTACCCCATCCTCGACGAACATGGCGACAAGGTGGGCGGCAAGACCATCGTCTCGAACATCAAGTTCTCGCTGCAGATCGGCCAGCGCATTGGCCTGCTGGGCGTGAACGGCGCCGGCAAATCCACGCTCATTAAAACCATCGCCGGCGAAATCGCGCCCTTGACGGGTGACGCCACCACTGGCAAGGGCCTGTCGATCGGCTATTTCGCCCAGCACCAGGTGGAGATGCTGCGCCACGACGAGTCGCCCTTGTGGCACCTGGCGAAGATCGCGCCCACCGTGCGCGAGCAGGAACTGCGCAACTTCCTGGGCGGCTTCAACTTCCCCGGCACCATGGTCACCAGTTCCATCGCCCCCTTCTCGGGCGGCGAAAAGGCGCGCCTGGCGCTGGCCCTGATCGTGTGGCAGCGCCCCAATCTGCTGCTGCTGGACGAGCCGACCAACCACCTTGACCTGGAAACGCGCGAAGCGCTGACGATGGCGCTGGCGCAGTTCGAAGGCACCCTGGTGGTGGTCTCGCACGATCGCCACCTGCTGCGCGCCACCACCGACCAGTTCATCATCGTCGCCGACGGCAAGCTGCAGCCTTTTGATGGCGACCTCGATGACTACAAGGACTGGCTGTTCCAGACCAAGCTCGGTAAAGGCACCAGCGTGCTGCCCGCCGCTGGCAAGGACAACAAGACCGCCTTCCCCGTGCAGGCGCCGGTGGCCGCACCGAGCGTGAACAGCAAGGAACAGAAAAAGGTTGAAGCGGAGCAGCGCCAGAAAATGGCGGCGCTCAAAAAACCCATCGAGGGCAAACTGAAACGCCTGGAAGAACAGATCGCCAAGCGCAACGGCCAGAAGGCGGAAGTCGACGCCAAGCTGGGCGAGCCGGGCATCTACGACGCGGCCAACAAGGCCAAGCTGAAGCAACTGCTGGCGGACCAGACTTTCTTTACCAAGGATCTGGCGCAGCTGGAAGGCGAGTGGCTGGAGTTGCAGGAGCAGCTGGAAGCCATTGCGGCGTAAAGCCCCGGGGACTGGCGCCGGAGGGCAGCCGCATGCGGCTGCGTCCCCCATTTTGGGCCGCGGCGCTGAACTAATTGTTCGCGGCCGAGTTACTGTGCAGTCTATACTCCGCCGCGGCCCAAAATGGGGACAGGCCCGCAGGGCCAGTCCCCGGTGCTAGTAACGCCAGCGTGTTTCAGAGACATCAAGCGATCCACGTCAATCAGGATCAGCCGCCTTCCCTCGCACTCCCCTACCCCCAGCAAATAATCCACCATCACCGCCCCCGGAATCGGGTGGATCTGCTCGGGCCCCAGCCACATCGTATCGGTCACGCCATCGACCACCATGCCCATCACGCAGTTCGACAGGGCGAGGATGATGACGTCCGTGTCGGGCGTGCTGGCGGGCTGCCCGCCGGCGACGGCGACGCGCATGTCGACGATGGGCATGATGACGCCGCGCGAGACGGCCACGCCGCTGATGATCTCGCCTTCTGAGGCGAAGCGTTCGAGCGACTTGAGCAGGCGCAGCTCGCGGACCTTGCGAAAGTCCAGGCCGTACTCCAGTCCGCCAAGCTGGAAGCTGAGGTATTGCGTGCGGCCGGGGACTTCGCTGGGCATCGTCATGGCGAACCTTTCGTCTGGGGCAAATTGAAATGAGGCAACAGTCTCATCCTAATGCATGCTTAATTAACGAAATTGACCACACTCAACCTTTCCGGACGCTACCGAAAGTTTCGCAGCAGGGGCCAAAGGCTTTACAATGGCGGGACGATGTTACGTCGATAACATTGTTCACCTAAAAGGACAGAAATGTTTCAGTGGCTGCAGCGACTATTTTCCGGCTCGCCGGGCGCCTCCCATCCCGCGCCGCTGGCTGAGGCGGCGCCCCCGCGCGCGCCTGACACGCCGCCTGCCCCAGTCGCCACCACCGTCGCAACCGCCCCGCTAGCGGCGCCGCCGGCGCAGCCAGCGCCGGCCGCGGAGGCGCCCGCCGCCAGGACCACGCTCCGTCCTGCTGTCGCTTTCGAGCAGCTCGACCGTATTAACCACTTGTTCAACCACTGGCTGTTCGACACGCCCGGCGAGGCGGCCTTCGATACCAATGAACTGGAAGTGCAGGTGCTCGACGCCCTGGCCGCCATCATCAATGCCCAGCAATCGGGATCGGCGCTGGTACGGCGCATGCCCGGCATGCTGCCGCAACTGCTGCAAAGCCTGCGCAGCGATACCTTTTCCGGCGCCCAGTTGGCAAAGACGATTTCAAGCGACGTGGTGCTGGTGGCCGCGGTGATCCGCATGGCCAACAG
>JBJMVV010000033.1:0-44270 GCA_045810505.1 Massilia sp. | reverse complement strand
GTCAGGCCGACTTCTTCAGCGATGACCTGGCCGCCGGTCAGGATGGCGATGTCTTCCAGCATGGCTTTACGACGGTCGCCGAAGCCTGGGGCCTTGACGGCGCAGGTTTTCAGGATGCCGCGGATGTTGTTGACGACCAGGGTTGCCAGTGCTTCGCCTTCGATGTCTTCGGCGATGATCAGCAGAGGACGGCCAGCTTTTGCGACCTGTTCCAGGATCGGCAGCAGATCACGGATGTTCGAGATCTTCTTGTCGCACAGCAGGACGAATGGGCTGTCCTGGACGGCAACCTGCTTGTCCGGGTTGTTGATGAAGTAAGGCGACAGGTAGCCGCGGTCGAACTGCATGCCTTCGACGATGTCGAGTTCGTCGTTCAGGGACTTGCCGTCTTCAACGGTGATGACGCCTTCCTTGCCCACTTTTTCCATCGCTTCAGCGATGCGCTCGCCGATCGAAGTGTCCGAGTTGGCCGAGATCGAACCGACCTGGGCGACTTCGCGGGTGGTGTTGCAAGGCTTGGAGATGATGGCCAGCTGTTCGACGGTGGCAGCAACTGCCTTGTCGATGCCGCGCTTGAGGTCCATTGGGTTCATGCCGGCGGCAACGAACTTCATGCCTTCGCGCACGATGGCCTGGGCCAGCACGGTGGCGGTGGTGGTGCCGTCGCCGGCGTTGTCGCTGGTGCGGGAAGCAACTTCCTTGACCATCTGCGCGCCCATGTTCATGAGCTTGTCTTTGAGTTCGATTTCTTTCGCAACCGACACGCCGTCCTTGGTGACGGTGGGGGCGCCGAACGAACGCTCGAGCACGACGTTACGACCCTTTGGGCCCAGGGTGACTTTGACTGCGTTGGCGAGGATGTTGACGCCTTCGACCATCTTGGAGCGAGCGCTGTCGCCAAATACTACGTCTTTAGATGCCATGTGAATTTCTCCGGTAATTTGTTGGTATTGATTACTTGACCAGCACGGCCATGATGTCTTCTTCGCGCATCACCAGCAGTTCTTCGCCGTCGACCTTGACGGCCTGGCCGGAGTACTTGCCAAACAAAACGCGGTCGCCGACTTTCACTTCGAGGGCGCGCACCGTGCCGTTGTCCTGGACTTTACCGTTACCGATGGCGAGCACTTCGCCTTGATCCGGCTTTTCCGCGGCTGCATCAGGGATGATCAGGCCGGAGGCGGTTTTGGTTTCCTGGTCGAGACGCTTGACGATGACGCGATCGTGCAAAGGGCGAAGGTTCATGTAAGACTCCTTTAAATTCAATGGGTTGACTGACGTTGCCCGGGTAATCCCGGCGCCGGTCCGCTACTGCCGAGAGCCGCCCCCGGTGGGGCGCGGCCTTGCATGAGGGTGTTAGCACTCTCTGCCAACGAGTGCTAATTATAGGGATGATACCCTGCTATTTCAAGCTCGGTCTTTTAACTATTTCGCTTTTCGGAACAGCATGGGTGGCCGTGCAGGGGGCGAGGGGCACTGATTCGGTTGACTGGCATTCGATCCCGGTTCTATAGTTATGGATGATCTCCGAATTCCAAGACCTCTCCCACAAGATCGATCAGCTCGCCGACCTGACGGCTGCACTGCGGCGTGAAAACGCCCTGCTGCGCCAGACCAATGTCGAGCTGTCCGCCGCCAATGCCGATTACCGCGAGCGCCTTGCCGAGGCCCGCCAGCGCATCGGCGCCCTGCTGGCCCAGTTGCCCGCACCTGCGGGGGCGCCGGCCGACCCGGACGACGATGGCAGCGACGACCCGGCCGCCGATGACGCCACCGTCAGCGCCAGCGAAGGAGCGTCGCGATGATCCAGCTCGACGTCACCATCATGGGCAATCCCTACCGCCTGGCCTGCCGCGAAGGCGAGGAGCGCGCTCTGAAAGAAGCGGTTGCTTATCTCGACGGCAAGATGGTCGCCTTGCGCGACTCCGGCAAGGTCAAGGGCAATGACCGCATCGCCGTGATGGCGGCCCTGTCGGTCGCCGCCGAACTGCTGTCGACCAAGTCGGGCGAAGGACCATTTGCCGGTCTCTCGCTGATGGAAGTCAAGCAGAAAATGGAAGCAATGAACACGGTGCTCGATGGCGCTTTGACCCCGCAAGAAAATCTGTTCTGAGGGTCAAATTCGTTTGACTTGTGAGTCGATCAGAGTAAACTTCGTTCCACCCTGCGGTGTTCGCGATTGCCATATATTCCTTGAACCATTTATGTGCACCGGTTGCGGGATTATGTTTGATGGGAGTGAGCGTCGCTAGTCCGACGAACCCGAAATTGAACTAACTGTGACCACCTTGAACCGTTTGGTTCGGGATGCCGGTAAGGACGGCACAGGCGGGGTAATAGAACACACAAAAGTACAAACCTACTTTTGTGTGGGGCTAGTCAGGAAAAAATTCCCGGCAGAGCCGGATAATTTTTTAAGGATGTACGCAATCCCGATTCAGATCGGAGTGCGCCTCGGGGAACGGCTTTGGCTGTTCCCTTTTGTTTTTAGGGCGGACGCTGCGCGTTTTTTCAATTCAAACCCTCTCCTTTTCTCTTGTATTTGATGAATTACTGGCTCATGAAATCCGAACCCGACGAAGTCAGTTTTGACGATGTCATGGCGGCGCCCGATCAGACGGTGGCGTGGTTTGGGGTGAGGAATTATCAGGCGCGTAATTTCATGCGGGATCAGATGAAGCCGGGTGACGGGATTTTGTTTTATCACTCCAGTTGCGCGGTGCCGGGGGTGGCGGGGATTGCGGAGGTGGTCAGCAGCGCTTATCCGGATGCGTCGCAGTTCGATCAGGCCAGTGGCTATTTCGATGCCAAGGCGACGCTTGAGGCGCCGCGCTGGGTGTCGGTCGATGTCAAGGCGGTGGAGGCGGGGCGGTATCTGCCGCTGGCGGAGATGCGGCAGATGGGGGCGCTCGAGGAGATGGTGTTGTTGCAGAAGGGTAGCCGGCTGTCGGTGTCGCCCGTCACGGCAGGTCAATGGCGCGCCGTTCTGGCTGCGCTGCGCAGGCGAACGCCCGCTTGAGCATACGACGTCGGCAGTAGTTACACCGATTGGGCTATTGCCTCAGAAAAACATGTTCATTAACATTGTTTCCCTAATGCATTTTGCATCCTGAGGGGAGTGGGCGTGTCCATGAAAAATCTTTCAATCGGCCGGAAACTGGCGCTGGGCTTCACCGCGGTGATTGCGCTGATGCTCATCATGGCCAGCCTTGCCTTTGCGCGCCTGGGCACGATCAGCGACGCCATTCACCTGACGAATGCGGACCGTTTTCCAAAGACGCAGCTGGTGCATACCATCAAGGACGAGTTGAACGAGATCGCGCGCAATATGCGCAACGTGCTCTTGATGTCGGATGCCGCCTCGCTAAACAAGGAATACGCCAATATCGAGCAAAGCGCGCGTGACATTGCCACGGCGCTGGACCAGCTCGACAAATCGATCATCACGCCGACGGGGCGCGCCCTGTTCAAGGAAGTGCTGGCCCAGCGCAGCGCGTTCATCAAGGAGCGCGACATTTTCATCGAACTGGCGCAGGGACAGCGCAAGGAAGAAGCGGTCAAGGCCCTGCTGGAAAAGGTGCGTCCCGCCCAGCTGGCTTTCTTTGGCTGCCTCGATAAACTGCTCGATTTCCAGACCAGTTTGATGATCAAATCCGGCGAGGCGGCCGAAGCCGATGCCGCCGCCACCAAGACACTGCTGATCGCAATCGCCGCGCTCGCCTCGGTCATCGCCGCTGCAGTCGCTGCCATGGTCGCCCGCAGTATCGTGCGCCCCATCGAAGAAGCCGTCGGCGTGGCGCGCAAAGTCGCCGATGGAGACCTGAGCAGCAATATTGTCGTCACCCGCCGCGATGAGACGGGCAAATTGCTGCAGGCGCTGGCCGACATGAATGGCAGCCTGCGCAACATTGTCGGCGACGTCCGTCTCGGCACCGACACCATTGCCACGGCCTCGTCGCAAATTGCGGCCGGCAATATGGACCTGTCGGCCCGCACCGAGCAGCAGGCGGGGGCGCTGGAAGAGACCGCTTCGTCGATGGAAGAGCTTGCAGCCACCGTCAAGCAGAACGCCGACAATGCCCGCCAGGCCAATCAGCTGGCGCTGTCCGCCTCGCAAGTTGCCGTCAAGGGCGGCGCGGTGGTGGCCGAAGTGGTGGGGACGATGGGGTCGATCAATGACGCCTCGCGCAAGATTGTTGACATCATCGCCGTGATCGACGGCATCGCTTTCCAGACCAATATTCTTGCCTTGAACGCCGCGGTTGAAGCGGCCCGGGCCGGTGAGCAGGGCCGCGGCTTTGCCGTGGTCGCCTCCGAAGTGCGCAACCTGGCCCAGCGCTCGGCCTCGGCCGCCAAGGAAATCAAGCAGCTGATCGACGCTTCCGTGACCCAGGTCGACCTGGGCCAGCACCTCGTGCAGCAGGCCGGCACCACCATGACGGAACTGGTGTCGAGCGTGCAGCGCGTCACCGACATCATGGGCGAAATCAGCTCGGCCAGCCACGAGCAGGAAGCCGGCATCCAGCAAATCAACCGCGCCGTGACGGAAATGGACGCGGTCACCCAGCAAAACGCCGCCTTGGTGGAAGAGGCCGCTGCGGCCGCCAGCTCCCTGCAGGACCAGGCGGTGCAACTGGCCGAGGCAGTCAGTGTCTTCAAACTTGCGGAAGGCTTTGCGGCAGCCGCGCCCTCGGTCCGGCCTGCCGCAATCAAAGCCGGCAAGCCGGCGCCAGTGCCGGCGCCGGCACCCGTCAGCAAGCGCGCACCGCAACGCCTGGCGATGGCCGGCGTGGGCGAGGAATGGGAACAGTTTTAAGCGCGCCAGGCAGGCGGCCTCGGCCGTCACCAGCAAAAGGCCCGGGTCGCGCGTAAAATGCGCTCACCCGGGCCTTGCCCGTTTCGAGACGGGAAACGCAATGAGCTGGACTCTGGTGGCGGCCCTGGTGGCGATGGGCATATTCGGCGGCTTTGCGGCCGGCCTGCTGGGCATTGGCGGCGGCATGGTGCTGGTGCCCTTCATGACCATGATTTTCACCTCGCTCGGTTTTCCGCCCGCCCTGATCGTGCACATGGCCATTGCCACCGGCCTGGCCACCATATTGTTTACCTCGATTTCCTCGGTGCGCGCCCACCATCGCAAAGGGGCGGTGCGCTGGGATATTGTGCGCCTGTTCACGCCAGGCATTCTGATCGGCTCCTGGATCGGGCCCTGGATCGGCAAGCAGATGAATCCCCTGGTAATGGCCCTGTTCTTCGGCATCTTCGTCGCCGTGGCCGCGACCCAGATGCTGGTCGATACCAAGCCCGCCGGCCACCAGGAGTTGCCCGGCCGGGCCGGCATGTTTGCCGCCGGCGGCGGGGTCGGCATCCTGGCCGGACTGGTCGGCGCGGGCGGCGGCTTTGTCACCATCCCCTTCATGACCTGGTTCAGCGTGCGCATTCACAATGCGGTTGCGACCAGCGCGGCGCTGGGTTTTCCCATTGCCCTGGCCGGCAGCCTGGCCAATATCTGGTACGGTTGGGATGCGCCGGGCTTGCCGGCCCATTCGCTGGGCTTTGTCTATCTACCGGCGCTGGCGATCATCGCCACCGCCAGCGTGCTGATGGCGCCGCTGGGTGCCGCCACGGCGCACCGCTGGCCCGTGCAGCGCCTGCGCAAGGTGTTTGCCTACATCCTGTATGCGCTGGCCGGGTATATGCTGTGGAAGGGGTACGTACTCTACCGGGGCTGATCAGGCCCGCGCAGCGCCTGCAAAGTGGGGATGGCGATACGCCCAGGCCAGCATCAACAGGCCGCCGATGATCATCGGCAGGGACAAGGCCTGCCCCGAGGTGATCGTGATGCCGGCGTAAGTGCGTTCCCAGTCGGGCACCCGGTAGAACTCGGTGAAGAAGCGTGCGCAGCCATACAAGGTGGTGAACAGGGCGCCCACCGCGAGACGGGGGCGCGCCGAGCGCGAGTACAGCCAGACAATCACGAACACCAATAAACCGTCGACCAGCAACTGGTAAATGGGAGAAGGATGGCGCAGGCCTTCGAGGAACACCGGGTCCGGGTGCAGGGGATAGCGCAGGTCGGGCCAGCGCATCGCCCAGGGCAGGCTGGCATCGGCCACGCGGCCAGGCAATTCGGCGTTGATGAAATTGCCGAGGCGGCCAGCGGCGTAGCCCAGCGGCACCAGTGGCGCAATAAAATCCAGCACGTCGAGGACATTGCGCCTGGCCTTGCGCGACCATAGCGCCATCGCGATCAGCACGCCGATGAAACCGCCGTGGAAGGACATGCCGCCATGCCAGACCCGGAAAATTTCAAGGGGATCGTCCAGGAACAATTTCGGCGTATAAAAGAACACTTCGCCCAGGCGCCCGCCGATGATCACCCCAAGCATGCCGTAAAACAGCATGTCATCGAGGTCTTCCTTTTTCCAGCCTTGTGCGGCGATATGGGGCTGGCGGATGCGGACCCGGCCCAGGGCCAGGAACAGGCCGAAGGCAAGCACATACATCAAGCCGTACCAGTGCACCTGCACGGGGCCAAGGGAAAATGCCACGGGGTCGGGCATGGGGTGGGTGAGCATCAGTGTGAATTCCTTAGATTTTTTTTAACAAGGCCAGAAAGCCGTGCAGAACCGGCGAGGTATTGTCGCGGCGCCAGGCGCAGCCCGTTTCCACCAGCGGGGTAGCATCGAGCAGGGGCCGGTAATCGACCCCGGGCCGGCGCAGGTTCTACAGCGATTGTGGCACAAGTGCCAGCCCCATGCCGGCCGAGACAAGGCTGACGATGGTTTGCATCTGGATCGCCTGCTGGCCGATTTCCGGCGTCAGACCGGCCGCGGTGAAGCAGCCGAGGATGGCATCGTACAGGGCCGGCGCAATGGGGCGGGGGAAAATGATCAGGGGCAGGCGCGGCGCATCGCGCAGGGACAGGGGCGCTTCCGCCGTCAGGCCGGCGGGCACGGCCAGCACCAGCGCTTCTTCCAGCAGTTTCATGTAGTCCAGTTCGGCGCGGGCCCGCTCGCTCAGGGGCGGAATCACGAGACCCGCATCGATGCGCTGGTGCAGCAGGTCTTCGATCTGGACGTCGGTCGTCGCTTCCTGCAAGCCTATCTGCACCTGGGGAAAGGCGGCGCGGTAGTTGCGCAGGAAAGGGGGCAGCAGGCTGTAGTCTGCGGAGGACACAAAGCCCAGCGCGATGCGCCCCGTTTCGCCGGCGGCGGCGGCCCGCACCAGTTCCGGCAAATCGCCCGCCTGGGCCAGCAGGCGGCGCGCTTCCGGCAGCAGGGCCGCGCCGGCGTGGGTCAGCAGGACGCTGCGGCGGTCGCGCTCGAACAGGGCGGCGCCCAGCAATTCTTCCAATCCCTGGATGGCTTGCGACAGGGGCGGCTGGGTCATGTGCAGGCGCGCCGCGGCGCGCCCGAAATGGAGCTCTTCGGCGACGGCGACGAAATACCGCAGCTGGCGCAACTCCAGGTTCATATGCAAAATACTTGAATTTTGGTCGACTGATATGCGCAGCGACTTACGCTATCACCACTATATCGACCGCGCGAACGCGCTGCAAGCAGGCTTACTTGCCTTTTTTATCAAATGAAGAGGCAATGCGGGCCTTGCGGCGCGCTTCATCGACGTCGTGGGCCTTCTTTTTGTCGAGGCCGAAGATCTTCTCGATGAACTCGAACCAGATAAAGGCCAGTCCCATCATGCCGATCACCCACCACCAGGACATCTCGGCAAACTTCCAGACTTCGAAATAACGCAGCGCGACGAGCGCTGCAATGAGCATGATGAATGGCATGGGAACTCCTTGTAAGCGCCCATCTTACAAAGGATTTAGTGCCGTGTGGCAAATAAACGCAAACATCGTTGCGCCTGTGGTCAACCTGCCGCACTGAGCGTGCGTTAGTGAATGTAAGAGCCGCCGCGCTATTCCGCAATCTTGTTAGAATGGGCTATGTGCTTGTTACCTCTGGAGAAAACATGAAACGCTCGTTGATGTTGTGTATGCTGTCCACCGCCCTCGCCACGGGCCTGGTGTCGACTGGCGCCATGGCCCAGGCGGACCTGGCCAAGGCCAAGAACTGCATGACCTGCCACGCCATCGCCACCAAGCTGGTCGGCCCGGCCTACAAGGACGTGGCCGCGAAGTATGCCGGCCAGAAAGATGCTGAAGACAAGCTGGTCGCCAAAGTCTTAAAAGGCGGCAGCGGCTCGTGGGGCGCGGTGCCGATGCCGGCGAATCCGCAGGTGAGTGAGGCGGAAGCGCATACGCTGGTGAAGTGGGTGCTGTCGCAAAAGTAAGCCGAAGCGGGGGACTGGCACTCGTTGCCTGTCCCTGCATCTACATCAGCGTAAACGAAAAAAAAGGGGACAGGCGCCAAGCGCCAGTCCCCGATTCTTTTGCTGCCGCGTTTCGGTTTTAACGCACCACTTCCATCTTGGTCTGCTCAACAAACGGGGACAGGCTGAAGCCGGGGACTGGCACTTGTTGCCTGTCCCTGCATCTACATCAGCGTAAACAAAAAACGGGGACAGGCGCCAAGCGCCAGTCCCCGATTGGTTTGCGCCGCGGGGGTTTTAACGCACCACTTCCATCTTGGTCTTCTTGCCGCCCTTGTACGTGAACAAGGTCAGCGCGCCATCCTTGATGTCGCCGAAGTTGTCGAACTGGATCGTGCCGGTCACGCCCTGGTACTTGATCTTCTTCAGTTCAGGCAGGTACTTGGCGGGATCGGCCGACTTGGCGTTCTGCATGGCCGTTGCCATGGTCATCACGGCGTCGTAGACATACGGCGCGTACAGTTGCACGTCCTTGCCGAATTTCTGCTTGTAGCGGGCGCGGAAATCGGTCATGGCTTTTTCCGAAGCGCCGTCAACGCCGCCTGCTTCGGCGCAGGTCACATTGCCTTCGCCGATGCCGTCGCCGGCCAGGTTGGACAAGGCTTCCGTGCAGACGCCGTCGCCGCCCATGAACTTGGCGGTGATGCCCAGCGCCTTCATTTGCTTGAGCATGGGGCCGCCCACCGAATCCATGCCGCCGAAGAAGATCAGGTCCGGCTTCTTGGCCTTGATCGAGGTGAGAATGGCGGTGAAGTCGGTCGCATTGGCGTTGGTGAATTCTTTACCGACCATTTTGACGCCAGGGAATTTGGCCTTGGCGCCCTTGACGAATTCGTCAGCCACACCCTGGCCGTAAGCGGTGCGGTCGTCGATCACGGCGATGCTTTTTGCGCCCAGCTTGTCGACGGCGTAGCGGCCCAGCGTGCCACCGAGTTTGTTGTCATTGGCAACGACGCGGAAGGCGCCCTTGAAGCCCTGCTTGGTGTAGACGGGGATGGTGGCCGATGGCGAAATCTGGGGGATGCCGGCATCGTTGTAGATGCGCGAAGCGGGCACGGTGGTACCGGAATTGAGGTGACCGATCACGCCGTTGACTTTTGCATCGACCAGTTTCTGGGCGACCGCGGTGCCCTGTTTCGGATCGGCGCCATCGTCTTCCGTCAGCAATTGCAGGGTGACTTTTTTACCATTGATCAGGAAACCCTTGGCGTTGAGCTCTTCCACCGCCATTCTTGCGCCGTTCTCGTTGTCCTTGCCCAGGTGTGCGCTGGCGCCGGAGATCGGGCCGACGTGACCGATTTTGACTACCTCTTGTGCATAAGCGCTGCTGGTGAAGGCGAGGGCGATGGCGAGAGGAATCAGCTTCGTGGTGAACTGCATGGACATTCTCCAAAGGTTGGTGATCGGAATTTTCGCAAGAGCAAACGGTACAACAAAACCCCTGCTTCGCAAAGTAGTAAACGCAGCAGTGCCAGCCTCCGTGGACCACGCAGGCTGGCACTTTGTAAGCAGATGCAAGGTTTTCAGGCGGCGGGTGAATGCAGGCGGGCGATTTCCTGTGCCACGATATCCTGCACGGCGAGCCGCACGACGGGGCGCAGGTCGCCCACGATCTGCTGGACGGCGTGCTCGACGCTGGCCTCGATCTGGCCGTGCAGGCGCTCCATCAATTGCTCGAACAGGCGCCGCTCGAGGCCGTCCCAGTCGACTTCGCCATTGCCGGGGCGTGCGGGCGCAGGCGCACTTGGCTGTGCCTGGAACACTTCGGTGAGGACGGGAATGCTGGGATCGAAGGGGAGGGGATTGCTCATGACTGGCCTGCAACGAAGTGCGTGAGATTGAAGGATTGCTTTTTATAGGCGACGTAGCGCTTGCGGCCTTCGGCGGCGTCGTTTTCATCGGTGGAGATGATCTCAAACACGCGCTGGAAACGGTTCACCTCGCTGGGGGTGCGCCGGGTCAGGTTGACCAGCATGTCGGCATGGGGCAGGGCCAGCGTTTCATCATGGGTGACGATGATCGGGGTCTGATCGGCCAGCGGGTCGCCGGCCAGCACGTGGGGCAGGAAATCGGTCTCGGACACATTCCACAAGGCCGCGTCCAGGGCGGCGGACTGGGCCGCGTCGTCGGTCAGCAGGACCAGCTTGCCGCCCGCCGCGTAGGCCTTGCGCGCGAGGCGGCAGGCGTACGCGAGCTTGTCGGGGATATTGGTATGAAAATCAATGCGGGTCATGCAGGCCTTTGATGCGCAGCGGTGCTGCTAGAACTGGAAGCCGGGCGGCGCGTTGACCGGGGGCGGCTTTTGCGTGGTGATTTCAGGCCTGGCCTCTTCCACCCTGGCCACGGGCGGCGGCGGGGCTTTCGGCGCGGCGGCCTGGGCCGGCGCCTGACGCCAGCCGGACGGCAGGCGCGACTCGGCGGGATAGCTGGCCGCCGTCAGCGCGTCCTGCCAGGCGATGGCTTCAAAGCCGATCTGGCGGCTGGCGCCCACCAGCAGCAGGGGCAGGCGGGCATCGCTGCCGGCCGCTTTCAGTTGCTGCTGGTCGTCATTGGAATTGACGGTTTTTTCCGTAAACGGCACGCCGCGCTGCTGTAACAGGGCGCGGCCCTGGTCGCAGGCCCCGCAGGCGGAGGTGGTGTAAAGCACAACGGGATTGCGCTTGACGGCTTCGGCCAGCGCATACGGCAGCGACGGCTGGTTCGAAGCCAGGCGGCTGTCCCCGCCCTTGCGCACCTCGGCCCTGGGCGCGTCGGGTGGCGGCTGGTCGCTGAAGTGGGTAACGCCCTTGGCATCCTTCCAGCTGTACATCTGGGCGCTGGCGCTGGTTGCGCCAAGTGCCAATGCTATCCCCAGCGCGAGCCTCAGTGCTGCCCCGCTTGCCATCTTGCCTACCGAACTAGTCCACATAGTCTCTCCTGCGGGATGAACCCCGTCAGGAGCCCATGCCGTTATGGCGTAGCAAAGCGTCAATGCTCGGTTCGCGGCCGCGGAAGGCCTTGAATGATTCCAGCGCGGGGCGCGAACCGCCCACGGCCAGGATCTCCTGCTGAAAACGCTTGCCGGTTTCTTCGGAAAGGGCGCCGCCACCTGCCGCCACCGCTTCTTCGAAAGCGGCATAGGCATCGGCGGACAATACTTCAGCCCACTTGTAGCTATAGTAACCGGCTGCGTACCCGCCGGCAAAAATATGCCCGAAGGAGTGTTGGAAACGGTTGAATGCAGGCGGCATCATGACGGCGAACTTGCTGCGCACGTCGTTGATGAGATCCTGCACGGTCTGCTGGCTGTCTGGGTCGAAATCGTAATGCAGGTGCATGTCGATCAGGGAAAACTCCACCTGGCGCAGGGTCTGCATGCCAGATTGGAAATTTTTCGCCGCCAGCATCTTGTCGTACAGGGCGCGCGGCAGGGGCTCGCCGGTTTTGACGTGGCCCGTCAGGTTTTGCAGGACTTCCCACTCCCAGCAGAAGTTTTCCATGAACTGGGATGGCAGTTCAACCGCATCCCACTCCACGCCGGAAATGCCGGAGACGGCGATTTCATCGACCTGGGTCAGCATGTGGTGCAGGCCATGGCCGAACTCGTGGAAGAGCGTCGTGACTTCGTCGTGCGTGAACAGGGACGGCTGCAGCTTGCCGTCGACCATGGCCGGCGGGGTGAAGTTACAGGTCAGGTAGGCGATCGGGGTCTGCACGGCGCCGCCGATGTCGAGGCGGCGACCGCGCGCATCGTCCATCCAGGCGCCGCCGCCCTTCCCGGCGCGGGCGTACAGGTCGAGATAAAACTGGCCGATCAATTCGCCATGACGCTCGATGCGGAAAAAGCGCACATCGGGATGCCAGACGGGGGCGGTGTCGGGCGCGATCGAGACGGAAAACAGCGATTCAATCAGCTTGAACAGGCCGTTGACCACCTTCGGCTCGGGGAAATATTCTTTGACTTCCTGGGCCGAGAAGGCGTAGCGCTGTTCGCGCAGTTTTTCGGAGGCGTAGGCCACGTCCCAGGCTTGCAGCTCGCCGATGCCCAACTGGTCGTTGGCGAAGGCGCGCAGTTCGGCCAGGTCTTTTTCGGCGTAGGGACGGGCGCGGCGGGCCAGGTCTTCGAGGAACTCGATAACGTGCTCGGGGCTTTGCGCCATTTTCGGCACCAGCGACACTTCCGCGAAGTTGCGGTAGTCGAGCAATTTGGCTTCCTCGTCGCGCAGGCGCAAGAGGGTCGCGATATTGCTGGTGTTGTCCCATTTTTCCAGTTCAGAAAACACGGTGCCCATTTCAGACGCCTTGGTGGCGCTGGCCCGGTAGATGGTTTCGCGCAGGCTGCGCTTGTCGGCAAACTGCAGCAGGGGGAAGTAGCTGGGGAAGTGCAGGGTGAACAGGAAGCCGGGTTTGCCGGTAGCTTCCGCGGCGGCGCGGGCGGCCTGCTGCACATCGTCCGGCACGCCGGCCAGGTCAGCTGCGTCCTCGACCATCAGCTGGTAATCGTTGGTGGCGTCGAGCACGTTTTCGGAAAAGCGGGTGGAGATGGCGGCGTGCTCTTCCTGGATCTGTGCAAAACGTTCTTTTTTGGCCACCGGCAGTTCGGCGCCGCCCAGGCGGAAGTCGCGCAGGGCGTTGTCGATGATTTTTTTGCGGGCCGGCGTCAGGTTGACGTAGTCGGGGTTGGCTTTGAGCGCCTTGTACTTGTCGAACAGCGCTTCGTTCTGGGACAGGGCGGTCCAGAACTCGGTGACCTTCGGCTGGGTTTCGTTGTAGACGGCGCGCAGTTCGGGCGTGTCCATGACGCTGTTGAGATGATTGACCACGCCCCAGGCGCGGCCCAGCTGTTCGGTGGCCACTTCCAGCGGCACGACGAAGTTGTCCCAGGTGACGGCGTCATGCGGCTGCTCGAGCCGGGCGACGACAGCGGCCGCGTCCGCAATGAGCTTGTCGATGGCGGGCTGGACGTATTCGGGCCGGATGGCGTCGAAACGGGGCAGGCCCGAGAAATCGAGCAGGGGGTTGTTGCTGGTGTCGGTAGTCATGGTCTCATCTTTCCAGTATCAGAGTCTGGCGCCGCCCGACAGTTCAATCAAAAACCGCAGGTGCTGGCTGCCTCAGTGTGCGTTCATTTGGTGCGGCGTTCGGCCGCTTCCACCGTATTCATCAACAGCATCGTGATCGTCATCGGCCCCACGCCACCGGGCACGGGCGTGATGTGCGAGGCCACTTGCGCCACCGCCGCCGTATCGACATCGCCGCACAGCTTGCCGGCATCGTCGCGGTTCATGCCCACGTCGATCACGATGGCGCCCGGCTTGACCATGTCGGCCGTCAGGGTATTGCGGCGGCCGACGGCGGCGACGACGACATCGGCCTGGCGGGTGTGATATGCCAGATCGGCTGTTGCACTATGACAGATGGTGACGGTGGCGTTGGCTTGCAAGAGTAACAGGCCCATTGGCTTGCCGACGGTGTTGCTGCGCCCGATAACGACGGCGTGCTTGCCGCGCAGGTCGATGCCGGTGCTTTCAATCAATTTCATGCAGCCATACGGCGTGCAGGGGCGAAATCCCTCCAGGCCCGTCATCAGTTCGCCGGCCGACAGCACCGAGTAGCCATCGACATCCTTCTCGGTTGAAATGGCTTCGATGACCTTGTGGGGATTGATGTGGCGGGGCAGGGGCATCTGCACCAGGATGCCGTGGATGGCGGGGTCGGCGTTGAGCGCCGCGATGCGCTCGAGCAGGGCCGCTTCGGACAACTCGGCCTCGTATTTCTCCAGCACTGAGTGAAAGCCGACATCGGCGCAGGCCTTGACCTTGTTGCGTACGTACACCTGGCTGGCCGGATCGGCCCCCACCAGGATCACGGCCAGGCCCGGCTGGTGGCCCGCGGCGCTCAGCGCGGCTGCGCGTTGGGCGATTTCTCCCCGCAACTGTTGGGAGAGCAGAATTCCGTCGATGGTTTGGGCTGGCATGGTGTAGAGGCATGAAAGATTGAAAACGCGATTATAAAGCCGCTGCATCGGGCGCGTGCTGTCCCGGCCAGCGACCAGCCGCCCTGCATCCGGATGCAGCAAACTTTCTACAAATTAGTGATAAATAATGCGGCCAGAAGCGTTACCATGCGCAAAATAATCTTTACCAGAAGTAATAATCTGTCATCGTGCCGGGGCAGATTTGTGCTGATCAATTCCTTCGAAGGTCAATGTCATGACGAATGGTTTCAAACGCCGCCGCCAGTTACTGGGCTTGATTGCAAGCGCAGCCAGCCTGACCGCCTGTGGTGGCGGTGGCTCCGCCGCCACGCCTGGCGGTCCTCCACAGACGCCGCCCCCGACAACGCCGCCGGTGACGACGCCGCCGGTGACGCCGCCGCCGGTGACGCCGCCGCCGGTGACAACGCCGCCGCCCGCCAGCGATCCGCCGGCTGGCGTCACCCCGCCGGTGACGCCCACCATCGTCAAGAGCGTCAAGCGCGGCATTGCGTACGATCTGGCCAGCGCGCCGGATTTGCAGGCGCTGGCGCCTGGCGTGAGCTGGTTTTATAACTGGGGCACGGCCCCCAGCGCGAAGCTCAATCTGAAGGTTGACGCGATCAGCGCGGCTTATCAGATGGATTATTTTCCGATGCTGTGGAACGCCAACGCCGATCCGGTCGCCATGACGGCGTACCTGAAGGCCAATCCCGGCATCAAATACCTGCTGCTGATGAACGAGCCCAACCTGGTCGACCAGGCCAGGATGACGCCGGCCGAAGCGGCTGCCGAATGGCCAAAGTACGAGGCCATCGCCAGGGCCACCGGCGTCAAGCTGGTCGGGCCGCAGATCACCTGGGGCACCCTGGCGAACTACGCCGATCCCGTGGTCTGGATGGACGAATTTATCGATACCTACCAGTCGCACAACGGCGGCCGCTCGCCGCAGATCGATTACCTGGGCTTTCACTGGTACGACTACGGCCTGGGCGCGCAGCTCGACCGCCTGGTGAAATACGGCAAGCCGTTCTGGGTCACGGAAATGGCCAACTGGCACAGCAACAATGACGGCGCCCAGATCGACACCCTGGACAAGCAGAAAACCCAGATGGCGGAGATGGTCGCCCTGTGCGAAGCGCGCGACGACGTGTTCCGCTACGCCTGGTTCATCGGCCGCATGTCGCCCGATCCCCACTTCACGAGCCTGCTCGCTGCCGACGGCGCC
Source organism: Massilia sp. (assembly GCA_045810505.1). Classification (GTDB taxonomy): domain Bacteria; phylum Pseudomonadota; class Gammaproteobacteria; order Burkholderiales; family Burkholderiaceae_D; genus JAFCUW01. The sequence goes on along the minus strand of JBJMVV010000033.1, from coordinate 28,752 downwards.
TTGTCGGCGCTGGGCGAGCTGTACCTGTCGCTGCCGTACAAGGCGGGCTAGGGACTCAGCCTTTGCAATCTGGCCTGAAAAAGCCGCAGACGGGATGCCGTCTGCGGCTTTTTGCCATCTTGCAGAAGCGGATTTTGTTGCCGTGCGCGCTGAGCAGAAATCCCGCGGAACTGCGATCATGAAGTCATGGCAGCGTATGCGTCCGCGGACGGTCCCTGGCGGGATTTGGGTCTACGTGAATTCCACAATATGAAATCGCATATCGCCATTTGAGATAATGATCAAGTACTGTTAGAATCTTCGAACTAACTTACGATATTCGGTAAATAATCAGACCACCGCCCGCAGGCGAGCTTTGCTCACATCGCCAGCCAGGCAGGCGCCCACCTCTAGGAGATGCATCAATGTCAGCTCAACTTGACCAGTTGACGGCCCAGGCCGCCAACGATCCGGACACTCTCGAAACCAAGGAATGGCTTGAAGCGCTTGAAGCCGTCATTGAAAACGAAGGGCCGGAGCGGGCCCATTATCTGATGGAACGCCTGGTTGACCTGGCACGCCGCCGCGGCGCCCAGATCCCGTTCTCCAGCAACACCGCCTACGTCAACACCATCCCCACCCACCTTGAAACCCACTGCCCCGGCAACCTCGAATACGAGGAGCGCCTGCGCTCGTGGATGCGCTGGAACGCGATGGCGATGGTGGTCAAGGCCAACCGTGCCGACGGCGACCTGGGCGGCCACCTGTCCTCGTTTGCCTCGCTGGCCAACATGCTGGGCATCGGTTTCAATCACTTCTGGCACGCCCCGAGCGAAGGCCATGGCGGCGACCTGCTGTATATCCAGGGTCACTCCTCGCCCGGCATCTACGCCCGCGCCTACCTGGAAGGGCGCCTGTCGGAAGAGCAGCTGATCAACTTCCGCCGTGAAGTCGATGGCAAGGGTCTGTCCTCCTATCCGCATCCGAAGCTGATGCCGAGCTTCTGGCAGTTCCCCACCGTCTCGATGGGCCTCGGCCCCCTGATGGCGATCTACCAGGCCCGCTTCCTCAAGTACATGCATGCGCGCGGCCTGGCCGACACGGGCAACCGCAAGGTCTGGGTATTCTGCGGCGACGGCGAGATGGACGAGCCGGAATCGATGGGCGCGATCGGCATGGCCGCGCGCGAACGCCTCGACAACCTCGTCATGGTCGTCAACTGCAACCTGCAGCGCCTGGACGGTCCGGTGCGCGGCAATGGCAAGATCATCCAGGAACTGGAAGCCGATTTCCGCGGCGCCGGCTGGAACGTCGTCAAGGTGGTCTGGGGTCCGGGCTGGGACGCCCTGCTGGCCAAGGACAAGGACGGCATCCTGCAGCGCGTGATGATGGAAACCGTCGACGGCGAATACCAGAACTACAAGGCCAAGGACGGCGCCTTCGTGCGCAAGCACTTCTTCGGCAAGCACCCCGAGCTGCTGAAGATGGTTGCCAACATGACCGACGACGACATCTGGCGCCTGACCCGTGGCGGTCATGACCCGCACAAGATTTACGCCGCATTCAAGGTTGCCCAGGAAAACAAGGGTTCGCCCACCGTACTGCTGGTCAAGACCATCAAGGGCTTCGGCATGGGCAAGTCGGGCGAGGCGCGCAACACCGCCCACCAGACCAAGAAGCTCGACGACGAAGCCGTGCGCGCCATGCGCGACCGTTTCGCCATCCCGATCCCCGACGACAAACTGGCCGAGATTCCGTTCTTCAAGCCAGCCGAGGACGCGCCGGAAATGATCTACCTGCACGAGCGCCGCAAGGCTCTGGGCGGCTACCTGCCCGACCGCCGTCAAAAGGCGGACGAGCAACTGGAGGTGCCGCCCCTGTCGGCCTTCAAGAACGTGCTCGACGCCACCGCTGAGGGACGTGAAATCTCCACGACGCAAAGTTTCGTGCGGATCATCTCGACCCTGCTGCGCGACCCTTCGCTGGGCCAGCGCATCGTCCCCATCCTGGTCGACGAATCGCGGACCTTCGGCATGGAAGGCCTGTTCCGCCAGATCGGTATTTTCAACCAGCAGGGCCAGTTGTACGAGCCGGTCGACAAGGACCAGGTGATGTACTACCGCGAAGACAAGGCCGGCCAGATTTTGCAGGAAGGTATCAATGAAGCGGGCGGCATGAGTTCGTGGATCGCCGCGGCGACCTCGTACTCGAGCAGCAACCGCATCATGATTCCGTTCTACACCTTCTACTCCATGTTCGGCATGCAGCGCATTGGCGACCTGGTGTGGGCGGCCGGCGACATGCGTTCGCGCGGTTTCCTGATGGGCGGCACGGCCGGTCGTACCACGCTGAACGGCGAAGGCCTGCAGCACGAAGACGGCCACAGCCACATTTTTGCGGCCAACATTCCGAACTGCATGCCGTATGACCCGACCTTCGCCCATGAACTGGCGGTGGTGGTGCAGGACGGCCTGCGCCGCATGGTGGGCGAGCAGGAAGACGTGTTCTATTACATCACCCTGATGAACGAGAACTACCCGATGCCCGGCCTGCGCGAAGGCACCGAAGAGCAGATCCTGAAGGGCATGTACCTGCTGCAGGAAGGCCCGAAAGAAGCCAAGGCCCGCGTGCAGCTGATTGGCTCGGGCACCATCCTGCGCGAATCGATTTTTGCCGCCGAACTGCTGATGAACGACTGGGGCATTGCCGCCGACGTCTGGTCGGCCCCATCGCTGACGATGGTGGCCCGCGACGGCGCCGATTGCGAACGCTGGAACATGGTCAATCCAACCCAGCCGCAGCGCGTGCCTTACGCCACCCAGCTGCTGCAGGACACCACCGGCCCGATCGTCTCGACCACCGACTATGTGCGCCTGTTCTCCGATCAGATCCGTCCGTACGTACCGGCCGGCCGCCATTTCACGGCGCTGGGCACGGATGGTTTCGGCCGCTCCGATACACGTGTGAAGTTGCGCGAGTTCTTCGAGGTCAACCGTTACTACGTCACCATCGCGGCCCTCAAGGCTCTGGCGGACGAAGGCGTGGTGCCGACCTCGCTGGTGGCTGAAGCTGTGGCCAAGTACGGCATCGATCCCAACAAGCCGAATCCGGTCACGCAATAACGCTTGTGGCAGTAGGGGAGACGTCGCCGCAAGGCGTCGTCTTTCGCCTTGCGCGCTTCTGCTGAACAAAAATACGAACAAGAATGGAGTCATGCCATGAGCATTGTCGAAGTCAAAGTCCCGGATATCGGTGATTTCAAGGAAGTCGAAGTAATTGAACTAATGGTCAAGCCGGGCGACACCATCAAGGTGGACCAGTCGCTGATGACGGTCGAATCGGACAAGGCCAGTATGGAAATTCCTTCCTCGACGGCCGGTGTCGTCAAGGAAATCAAGGTCAAGGTCGGCGACAAGGTCGCCGAGGGTTCGCTGGTGCTGGTGGTGGAGGCGGCTGATGGCGCCGCCGCCGCGCCTGCTCCTGCCCCTGCTGCTGCCCCCGCTGCTGCTGCGCCGGCCCCTGCTGCCGCCCCTCCCGCCGCACCCGCCCCCGCTGCGGCTGCGCCCGCTGGCGGCGGCATCATTGAAATCAAGGTGCCCGATATCGGCGACTTCAAGGAAGTGGAAGTCATCGAATTGATGGTCAAGCAGGGCGACACCGTCAAGGTCGACCAGTCCCTGTTGACGGTCGAATCGGACAAGGCGAGCATGGAAATCCCGTCCTCCGCTGCTGGTGTCGTCAAGGAAATGAAAGTCAAAGTGGGCGACAAGGTGGGCGAGGGCTCGCTGGTGCTGCTGCTGGAAGCGGCTGGTGGGGTTGCCGCACCTGCTGCCGCTGCTGCTGCTCCTGCCGCTGCTGCACATGCACCTGCGCCTGCCGCTGCATCGGCCCCTGCTCCTGCCGCTGCATCTGCCCCGGCACCTGCTGCCGCGCCGGCACCTGCCGCCGCGCAGGTCGATGCATCAAAAGCGTTTGCGTCGCCCTCGATCCGCAAGTTCGCCCGCGAACTCGGCGTCGATCTGGGCCGCGTTGGCGGCAGCGGTCCCAAGGGCCGCATCACCCAGCAGGACGTGCAGAATTTCGTCAAGGGCGTGATGGCCGAGACGGCTGCGCCGAAAGCGGCGCCTGCCGCCGCTGGCGGACACGGCGTGGGTCTCGATCTGCTGCCATGGCCGTCGCTGGACTTTTCGAAATTCGGCCCGACCGAAGAGCAGCCCCTGTCGCGCATCAAGAAAATTTCTGGCCCGAACCTGCACCGCAACTGGGTGATGATTCCTCACGTCACGCAGTACGACAAGTCGGACGTCACCGAACTGGAGCAGTTCCGCGTCGATTCGAACGCCGCCCTGGCCAAGGCCAAGTCGACCGTGAAACTGACCATGCTGGCCTTTGTCATCAAGGCCTGCGTGACGGCGCTGAAAAAATACCCGGCGTTCAACGCTTCGCTGTCGGCCGACGGCGCCAGCCTCATCCTCAAGCAGTACTACAACATCGGCTTCGCGGCCGACACGCCGCAAGGCCTGGTGGTGCCGGTGCTCAAGGATGCCGACAAGAAGTCCGTGTCGCAAATCGCCGTCGAGATGGGCGAACTGTCCGCCGCCGCGCGGGAAGGCAAGTTGAAACCAAGCGACATGCAAGGCGCCTCGTTCACGATCTCGTCCCTGGGCGGCATCGGCGGCACCTACTTTACGCCGATCATCAACGCGCCTGAAGTGGCACTGCTCGGCCTGTCGAAGACGGCAATGGAGCCGGTCTGGGATGGCAGCGCCTTCCAGCCGCGCCTGATGCTGCCGCTGTCGCTGTCGTACGACCACCGTGTCATCGACGGCGCCATGGGCGCACGCTTCACCGCCTACCTGGCCGAAATTCTCGGCGACCTGCGCAAAACCCTGCTGTGATTGGAGCGCACTGATGAGCACTATTGAAATCAAAGTCCCGAACATCGGCGACTTCAAGGAAGTCGAGATCATCGAGATCATGGTCAAGCCGGGCGACACCATCAAGGCCGACCAGTCCCTGATCACGGTCGAGTCCGACAAGGCCAGCATGGAGATTCCTTCTTCGGCCGCTGGGGTCGTCAAGGAATTGAAAGTGAAAGTGGGCGACAAGGTGGGCGAGGGCTCGCTGCTGCTGATGCTCGACGAGGCTGCTGGCGCATCTGCCCCTGCTGTTGTTCCTGCTGCTGCCGCTGCGCCAGCGGTTTCGCCGCCGGCGACGGCTGGCGCTCCCGCGCCGACCTCGGCCACGGAATCCTACGCATCGGCCGCGCCGGCGCCCGCATCGAGCGCAGGCGCCACCGCGCCCGCCGCCGCCAGCTTTGGCGGCAAGGCCGACATCGAATGCGACATGATGGTGCTGGGCGCCGGTCCCGGCGGCTACTCGGCCGCCTTCCGTGCTGCCGATCTCGGCATGAACACCGTCCTGATCGAGCGCTACGCCACCCTGGGCGGGGTCTGCCTGAACGTCGGCTGCATCCCCTCGAAGGCGCTGCTGCACGTCGCCAGCGTCATCGACGAGACCGCCACCATGTCCAAGCACGGCATCAGCTTTGCCGCGCCCGCCATCGACATCGATCAACTGCGCGGCTGGAAAGAAAAAGTCGTCGGCAAGATGACCGGTGGCCTGTCGGGCATGGCCAAGGCGCGCAAGGTCACCGTGGTGCAGGGCGTGGGCCAGTTCCTCGGTCCCAATCACATTGAAGTCACCGCGGGCGACGGCAGCAAGAAAGTGATCGCCTTCAAACAGGCGATCATTGCGGCCGGCTCCTCGGTTGTGAAGCTGCCCTTTGTGCCGGAAGACCCGCGCATTGTCGATTCGACCGGTGCGCTGGAATTGCGCGCCATCCCGAAGAAAATGCTGGTCATCGGCGGCGGCATCATCGGCCTGGAAATGGCCACCGTGTATTCCACGCTGGGCGCACGGATCGACGTCGTCGAGATGATGGACGGCTTGATGCAGGGCGCCGACCGCGACATGGTCAAGGTCTGGCAGAAGTACAACGAAGCGCGCTTCGACAAGATCATGACGAAGACCAAAACCGTCGGCGTCGAGGCACTGCCTGAGGGTATCAAGGTCACGTTTGCTGCCGCGGAAGCGGGCGCTGCCGCGCCGGAACCGCAGCTCTACGACATGGTGCTGGTTGCCGTCGGTCGCAGCCCGAACGGTGCGAAAATTTCCGCCGACAAGGCGGGGGTGATCGTCACCGAGCGCGGCTTTATTCCAGTCGACAAGCAGATGCGCACCAATGTGCCCCACATCTTCGCCATCGGCGACCTGGTGGGCCAGCCCATGCTGGCGCACAAGGCCGTCCATGAGGCCCACGTGGCCGCCGAAGCCGCGCACGGCGAGAAAGCCTTCTTTGATGTGAAAGTCATCCCATCGGTCGCCTACACGGATCCCGAAGTGGCATGGGTCGGCATCACCGAAGACGAAGCCAAGGCCAAAGGGATCAAGCTCGAAAAGGGGCACTTCCCCTGGGCCGCCTCCGGGCGCGCCGTGGCCAACGGTCGCGACGAGGGCTTCACCAAGCTGCTGTTTGATGCCGAAACCCACCGCATCGTCGGCGGCGGCATCGTCGGCACCCACGCCGGCGACATGATCGGCGAGATCGCCCTGGCCATCGAAATGGGCGCCGACGGCATCGACATCGGCAAGACCATCCACCCGCACCCGACCCTGGGCGAGTCGATCGGCATGGCCGCCGAAGTCTACGAAGGGGTTTGTACGGACTTGCCTCCGCCACGGAAGCGTTAGTGCCCGGGGACTGGCCCTGCGGGCCTGTCCCCATTTTGACTTTGCTTCGAAATTAAAAATGGGGACAGGCCTGCAAGGCCAGTCCCCGATGCTTTTAGCGCCGCAGACGACGAATCGTTAGATCAACCACACACCCGATTTTTCGTCGCTTTTTCCTGGTCACAATGATCTGGCTCCGCCAGTCATTGATGACCTCGACCCAAACAAAAGTAGGTTTCCACTTTTGTTTGATTGCTTTAATCGTACGTCGTCCACGCCATCGGAATTTCGATGCGCCCCTGTTTGGCCGAATCGGCATACGCCCGCATCTCGGTCAATACAGCTTCCATTTGCAAGGCGCTCGGGTCTTTCAGGAAACCCTTGAAACGTTCATTGAGGATAGCTTGCTGGTCATGCCATTCGTAGCGTGCTGATTTGCTCATTGCTCTGTCCTGTTGATCTGGTCAAGGGGGCAAGTATGCAACAAGCATTCTCAGCTATCTGTACGGTGTCGTACATAGAGCCCCGGCCTCAGGCGTTACTCTTGAGCACGCTGTGATAGAACAGGTCGAGGCGCTTGTCCAGCGCCGCTTCCACTGCGGCCTGATTGGTGTCTGGCAGGCCGAACAGCATGCGCTCGTAGGGATCGCCAATGATGCAGTTCATCAGGTAGACCGGCAGGGTGGCCATGTCGAGGTCGTCGCGCAACTGGCAGCGGATGTCGGGGCGCGAGAGGAAGCGGAACAGCATGTTGCGCGTCTGCTCGGGGCCGGCCTCGAAAAAAGCGTGCGCCAGTTCCGGATTGGTCGGCGCGTCGGCCAGCACCATGCGGTGCATGGCGATGGCTTCCGGACGGCTGATCAGGTCGAGGAAGTGGAGGGCGAAATCGCGCAGGTTTTCCTGGAGGGTGCGGGCGTCTTCTTCCATTTCTTGGGGACGGAAAAAACGCTCGCGGTTCGCGTGGAGCACCGCTTTGAGCAGGCCTGCCTTGCCGCCGAACTTGACGTAGATGGTGCGCACGGCCACGTGGGCTTCGCGCGCCAGCATTTCCAGGCTGACGTTGCGGTAACCATGTTTGATGAACAACTGGGCCGCGGTGTGCACCAGGTCCTGCAGGCGGGCTTCGCGCTCGCTGCTGCGGGGCCGGCCTGCGCCGCAACGGCTTAGCGGACAGAGGGGGATGTCGGTAGTCATGCCGAGACTGTATGCCAAATTAAAATGAAATGCAATCGTTTCATTTCTTGACTTCTCCAAAAACTTGCCTAATAATGCAAGGCTAAAAACCACACTTGCCACCGGAGTCTCCATGTCAGCCACGCCCAACAAAGCCGAACACCAGCCGCTCGCAGCCGTCGCCGGAGGACCAGCCCCAGCCGCGGCCGCCGAGCCGGTCAAGACGCCGCCGAACAAGCGCGTCATCGGCATCGTGGCCGTGATTGCCCTGATCGCCATCGGTGTCGGCGGCCGCATGTGGTACCGCAGCCATTTTTATGTGGAAACCGAAAACGCCTTCGTGTCGGGCCACGTCACGCCGGTCTCCGCGCGTGTGCCGGGCGTGGTGACTCGCGTGCTGGTGGACGACAACCAGACGGTAGCCGCCGGCGCCGTCATCGCCGAACTTGATCCGGCCGACCAGCGTTTGAAAGTCGAGCAGATCCAGGCCCAGATCGCTTCCGCCCAGCAGCAGGTGCTGCAGGCCGAGGCCACCATCGCCCAGACGCGCGCCCAGGCCAGCGCCGCCACTGCCCAGGTCGCCCAGTCGCAGGCAAGCTTGCAGCGCGCCAAGCAGGATGCCGAGCGTTATGGTCAGCTCTACAACACGCAAATGAAAGCCGTCTCGAAAGCCGAGCTTGATGCCGCCAATGCGGCCCGCACCGGCGCCACCGCTGACGTGGCTGCCCGCCGCGACAACGTCGCCGCCGCCCAGGCCCAGATCACGGCGGCCCAATCGGCCCGCGACGTGATCAAGGCGCAAGTGAAGGTGCTGCAGACCCAGTTGAAAGATGCACAACTGACCCTGGGCTACAACAAGGTCATCGCGCCGGTCGCCGGCCGCGTCGGCAAGCGCAGCGTGGAAGTGGGTGCCCGCGTCCAGCCCGGTCAGCAACTGGCCGCCATCGTGCAGGATGACTTGTGGGTGACGGCCAACTTCAAGGAAACCCAGCTGGCTGAATTGCTGCCGGGCCAGCAGGTGCATATTGAAATCGATGCCTTGCCGAAGCGCCCCCTCGAAGGCCGCCTCGACAGCTTCTCGCCCGCCTCCGGCAACCAGTTCGCCTTGCTGCCGGCCGATAACGCCACCGGCAACTTCACCAAGATCGTCCAGCGCGTGCCGGTGAAAATCACCCTGCGTCCGGAAGACGTGAAAGCCCTGGGCGGGCGCCTGGCGCCGGGGATGTCAGCAGTCGTCGAGATCAAGCTGAACCAGGACGCCAACAAGGAAGTACGCAAGGAAGCCGTCCAGGCTGCTGCTGCTCCTGCTCCCGCTTCCCACTAATTAAGAAGGCGGAGCCAATATGGCCAGCACCTCCCAGGCGCCGCGCGGCGTCATGATGCCTGCCGCGGCGGGGCAAAAGGTCGACCTGCGCACCTGGATCGCCGTCGCCGCCGGCATGCTCGGCGCCTTTATGGCCGTGCTCGACATCCAGATCACCAACTCCTCGCTCAAGGACATTCTCGGCACCCTGTCGGCCACCCAGGAAGAGGGCTCGTGGATTTCCACCGCCTACCTGTGCGCCGAGATCGTCGTCATTCCGCTCACGGCCCTGCTGGTGCGCGTGTTCGGCATGCGCGGCTACATGATCGGGACGACCTCGGCGTTCCTGCTCTTTTCGACCCTGTGCGGCAGCGCCTGGAGCCTGCAGTCGATGATCATCTTCCGGATGCTGCAAGGCTTTACGGGCGGCGCCCTGATTCCAATGGCGATGACGCTCGTCATGGCCAAGCTGCCGCCCTCGAAGCGCGCCACCGGCATGGCCATCTTTGGTCTGACTGCCACCCTGGCGCCGACCATGGGGCCGACCCTGGGCGGCTACCTGTCCGAGCTGTACGGCTGGCCTTCGATCTTTTATATCAACTGGGCGCCGGGCCTGCTGCTGATCTTCGGCATCTGGTGGGGCCTGGACAAGGAAAAAGTCCACCTTGAACTGCTGGCCAAGGCCGACTGGCTGGGCATCGCCTTCATGGCGACTGGCCTTGCCAGCCTGACGATTTTCCTGGAAGAGGGCAACTCGAAGGACTGGTTCGATTCCAGCTTCATCATCACCTTTGCTTTCCTGGCGCTGACCGGCATTGTCGGCTGGGCCGCCACCAGCCTGACCCGGGCGGAACCGTTCGTGAACCTGCGCCTGTACGGCCAGCGCAATTTCCTCGTCGCCACCGTGCTGTCGGCCTGCGTGGGCATGGGCCTGTACGGCGCCTCTTTCCTGCTGCCCTTGTACCTGGGCCAGATCGCCAACTACACCCCGATGCAGATCGGCGAAGTGATCATGTGGGCCGGCCTGCCGCAACTGTTCATCATGCCCTTTGCCGCGCGCCTGTCCTCGAAAGTGGACAACCGCATTCTCTGTTCGATAGGCCTGGCCCTGTTCGGCGGCTCCTGCCTGATGAATGCCTTCATGGACGCCAGCACCGGTTACGATCAGCTGCTGTGGTCGCAGATCATCCGCGCCCTCGGCCAGCCTTTCGTGATGCTGACTCTGTCCAATTTCGCCATGCAGGGCGTGCCGCCAAAAGACATGGCCTCCGCCTCGAGCCTGTTCAACATGACCCGCAACCTGGGCGGCTCGGTCGGCATCGCCATGCTGGCCACGGCGCTGACCAACCGCGAGCATTTCCACTCGGCCCGCCTGGGCGAATCGATTTCCCTGTACGGCGCCGCCACCCAGCAGCGCCTGGACCAGTTGACCCAGGCGTTTATTGCCAACGGCATCGAAGCGAGCACGGCCGCCAACCAGGCCATCGCCGCCATCGACCGCATCGTGCGGCGCGAGTCCTTTGTGATGGCCTACAACGATGGCTTTGTGATTATGGGCACGGTGCTGATCGCCTACATCATCGTGCTGTGGTTTGCTAACAAGGTCTTGTCCCCCGGCGGCGCCAGCGCGGCGGCGCACTGAGCAAACAAAAGTCCACCCCTACTTTTGTTTGGGCTGGTCAGACAATAATCCCCGGCAGAGCCGGGAATTATTGAGGGAACGAAAACCCGATTCAGAGCGGAGTTCGCCTCGGAGCGTGACGCCGCAGTGTTGGACATTGAAAGATTTTAAAAATGAAAAATACCATGACACCATTGTTTGCCCGCAGCGCTCTTGTAGTAGCGGCCCTGACCGTTGCCGGCTGCACCACCGTCGGCAGCAACTTCAAGGAGCCGGTTTCTCCGCAGGCGCAGGCGTGGCGCCATGCGCAGGGCGCGGCTGACAGCGCGCGCCTGCCGGCGACGTGGTGGACGGTGTTCAATGACGCCACCCTGAATGCACTGGAAGAGCGTGCGGTGCGGGACAATCCTGGCGTACTTGCCAGTGCGCAGCGGCTGGTACAGGCGCAGGCCCAGCTGGGGGTATTCCGGGCCGCGCAATCGCCGAGCCTGTCGGTGGGGGCGTCGATTTCCAACTCGCGCACTTCGGCGGAAACCTCGCAGGCCATTGCGCTGGGACGCCGTTCGATCGAAGGCAATAATTACCAGGTGGGCGCCTCCCTGTCGTACGAGCTGGACCTGTGGGGCCGGGTGCGCCGCGTGGTCGAGGCCGCCGATGCCCAGGCGCTGGCGGCCCAGGATGACCGCGATGGCGTGATCCTGCTGCTGTCGGCCCAGGTGGCTGGCACCTACTGGCAATTGCGCGGCCTCGATGCCGAGACCGCCATCGTCAAGCGCGCCCTGGCAACCCGCATCGAATCCGAACAATTGATCGAGGCCCGCTTCAACGGCGGCCTGTCGAACGAACTGGATTTGTCGCGTGCCCGCGTCGAGCGGGCCAATGCCGAAGCCGATGTCCACGAACTGGCCCGCCAGCGCAATCTGCTGGAGCACAGCCTGGCCACCCTGGCCGGCGTCTCGCCCTCCGCCCCCCTGATCGCCGCCATCGGCACGGCCGAATTGCCGGCGCCGCCCGCCATCCCGGTTGGTTTGCCGGCCTCGCTGTTGGCGCAGCGTCCCGACCTGGCGGCCAGCGTGGCGCAACTGCGCGCCCTGAACGCCCAGGTCGGCGTGGCCGAGGGCGCGTTTTATCCCTCGCTCAGCCTGACCGGTAATTTCGGTTATGCCTCCGAGAATCTGCGCAACCTTGCCACCGGTCCCGCCCGCCAGTTCTCGGCCGGCCCGCTGTCGATCTCGCTGCCGATCTTCGATGGCGGCCGCAACAAGGCCAACCTGGCGGTGGCAAAAGCGAAATATGACGAAGCCATCGCCAACCACCAGGGCCGCCTGCTGACCGCCTTGCGCGAAGTGGAAGACGCTTTGTCGGACGTGCAGGAGCGCCAGTTGCAGGCGGCTGCCCAGGCCAAGGCGGGCACAGCCGCAAACCGCGCCTTCCAGGTGGCCCAGGCCCGGTATGACCGCGGCGTGTCGAACTACCTGGACGTCACCGACGCCCAGCGCAGCTCGCTTGCAGCCGACCGTGCAGCCGCCCAGATCGCCACCCAGCGCCTGCTGGCAGCGGTGGCCGTGGCCCGTTCGCTGGGCGCCGGCTGGAAGCAGGAAGCGCCGCTGGCAACCATCGCCCAGGCGCCGCAGGAAGGCGCAGTCAAGCGCTGATCGCACTTGTTTGCATATAGAGGCGGCCCGTTTGAGGCCGCTTTTTTATGCCCATTGCATTTCTTTCCACACGCAAATATTTATTGATCAAATCGCTGTAGCGGCCTAAAGAATTGCCGATAGGCATTACATGGACATCCGAGGACCATGTCATGTTTAAACTGTTTTTCAGTGCCGCCATCTGTCTTTCCACCCACTTTGCGCCGGCCGCGTGCGCCGCCGAGCTGACCCCGATGGAAACGCGCTGGCTCCAGGCCGCCGCGCCCGTGCTGGCCTACTCCCGCCAGCAAAATTTACCAATCGACATTGTCGTACAGCCGCAGTCAGGGCCAAATGACGTCGCGCTGGCGATGGGTTTTGACAAGGGGCGCTGCAAGCTCGTGCTGTCCTTGCGCGGCAATGCCGAGGCGGAAGCGACCCTGGCCGGCGTCCCTCCCGACCGCCAGGCGCTGATGATCGAAGTCATGGCGGCCCATGAAATCGGCCACTGCTGGCGCTACGCCCATGGTGTCTGGCACGCCTTACCGGCCGGCTTCATCGACAAGCAGGGCGGGGCCCCGGCCGCCGGACTGGCAGCGGCGGCTCAGGCCATGCGTGAAATGCGCCGCGAGGAAGGATTTTCGGACCTGGTGGCGCTGGCCTGGACGGCGCGCACGCATCCCGCCCACTATGCCGCCGTGCAAAGCTGGCTGAGCGCGGTGCGCGCGGCCCAGCCTGTCGCGCGCTCCGGACACGACACCGCGCTGTGGGTCCAACTGGCGCGCGATCCCGCCGCGTTCAAGCGCAACGCGACACCGTTCGAGGCCGTCGATGGCCTGTGGACCCAGGGCGTGCTCATCGAACTGATGCAGGGGGACTTAAATTGATGCAGGGCGGGTCAATTGCGCGGTTCGTTCGACAAGTCGGCGTAATATGGATTTTTCGATAAGTGTTGGGTGACGCACAGATTGGCGCGCCCAGCCAGCGTCTAATGGTCGCACTTACAACAATTGAGCAAAGGGATCCACCATGAAGACCACCATTCTTGCCACCGTGCTGGCCACCGCCATGAGCGCCAGCTACGCCGCCGCGCCAACCGCCGCCCTCAACCACGATCCCGCGACCTACCGCAACGTGACGCAGAAGGCCGCGGCCGATTACAAGCTGGCCACCAACGCCTGCAAGGACATGAGCGGCAACGCCAAGACGGTGTGCATGGAACAAGCCAAGGCCGCCCGTGCCCACACGGAAGCCGACGCGGTCGCCCAGTACAACAATACCCCCGCCGGCCGCGCCAAGGCGCGCTCTGCCGTGGCTGATGCCGATTACGCCGTCGCCAAGGCCAAGTGCCTTGATGCCACCGGCGCTGAAAAAGACAGCTGCATCGCCAACGCCGACGCCGTCCACACCGCAGCCGCAGCCGATGTCAAAGCCGACCGCGCCACCGCCGGCGCCACTGTCAACGGCACACCAGCAACGACCAGCGCCAACACTGCCGCCACCACGCGCGACGCCACCAAGGCCGCCGCCATCGACAAGTGCGCTGAAATTGCCGGTAGCAACAAAACCGGCTGCCTGATCGACAACCGCACCGGCGCCGTCACCACCATCGGCGGCGGCACGACCGGCGCCACCACCGCTGGCACCAATGCCACGACCACCACCACCGTGACGCCCATGTCACCCAACAAGGTGGCCGACAAGTCCCTGATCGCCGTCGACAACGCCGCCGACAATACGCGCGCCGCTGCCGCCAACGCCGCCGACAATACGCGCGCCGCCGCCGCCAACGCCGCCGACAACACCCGCGCTGCCGCTGCCGTCGCCGCCGACAAAACCCGCAACGCCGCCGCCACCGTCGTCGAAAAAACCAGGGAAGTCGCCTCCACCGTCGCCGACAAGACCCGCAGCGCCGCCGCCACCGTGGCGGGCAAAACCGAAGTCGCCGCCGACCGTGCCGAAGTCAAATCCGACGTCGCCGCCCAGAAAACCGGCGCTGTCGTGGCCGACTCCGTCATCACCACCAAGGTCAAGGCCGACATCTTCAAGCAGCCTGAACTGAAGTCGATGGCGATCCACGTGGAAACCGAGAAAGGCGTGGTCATGCTGAGCGGCTTCGTCGATTCGAAAGCCGACGCCGACAAGGCAATTACCGTCGCGAAAAACGTCGAAGGCGTCAGCAGCGTCAAGAGCGCCATCAAGGTGAAATAAAGTGCCGCCGGACCCCGGCGCAGCCCCGGGGTCAGCGTGCTCTTCCCCTGAGAAATCATCTGGCTCCGCCAGTGATTTTTCACTGATCTGCATGTAAGCTTGCCTCTCCCTTCAAACGCCGGCCCCGCCGGCGTTTGCTTTTCAAACAAACAAAAGTAGGGTTGTACTTTTGTTTGCGCCTTATAATTTGGATGTGAACAGATTAGAGACATTTGGGCTTATTGCGGCCCAGGCGGAGCGGGGCGACATCAGCTTTCCCACCAGCGTGAACGCCGTGCTGCGCCTGCAGGTGGCGCTCGATGATCCTGCCTGCCATCTCGATGAAGCCATCAAGCTGGTGCTGGGCGAACCCCAGCTGGCGGCGCGTACGGTGGCATTGGCGAACTCGGCTGCGTACAACAGCGGCGGCGACGGCGCCGTCGTCACCAATGTGCGTGCCGCGCTGTCGCGCATCGGCATGGGCAACCTGCGCCTGCTGGTGGCCAGCCTGGTAGTGCGCCAGTTCGGCAATCGCATTGTCGATCCGGCGGTGCGCGCCAAGGCCGAGCAACTGTGGCAGCACACCGCCCACGTCGCCGCGCTGGCGCGGGTGCTGGCGCGGCGCGTCACCGGGGTCGACCCGGACACCGCCGTGTTTGCTGCCATCGTGCACGAGGTGGGCGGCTTTTACCTACTGTCGCGCGCCGATGAATTTCCCGGCCTGCTCGATGCCGATCCGGAAAACTGGATTGCCCTGTGCGAAGAAGTGGTCAGCGCCGAAGTGCTCAGGAAGCTGTCCATTCCCGATCCGGTACGCGAGGCGATCGCCGGGATGCGGCACGGCCTCATGGGCATGCCGCCCGTCGATCTGCTCGACACACTCCTGCTGGCCAACCAGCTTGCTCCCGTCGATTCCCCGCTCGACCTGCCGCCAGTGGCCGCGCCAGTGACGCACGGCGAAAGCGCGCTTGACCTGCTGCTCGACAGCGACGCCCTGGCCGCCATCGAGCACGAGGCGGACGAGCAGTACCGCCTGATGAGCGCGGCGTTGCTGGTGTAGTGCAAGATTCTCGCTGCCGCCGAACTGAGCGTGTGGCAGCTGATCCATCTTCAAACGCGCGGATCAAGTATTGATAGACCGGTATAATTTTATCGTTTACTTTTTCTGCAACCGTACTATCGCTGAGTAATATCTGGCGTCATACGTTTGATCGGGACTTCGATAAAAAAGTCCCGGTCCGAGTCAAGCGGCACCCTGTGCGCACGCAAATTTGGGCGACGTTGGGACTGAACTCCGCGGTTATTGTTCAGTCGAACCTCATACATTTATGAGGATCGCCATGCAAGCACTCGAACTCAAAAAACTCCCCTGTGTGATGCTTTCCGCGGATGGCGCCGTCACCGGCTGGAACGCCGAATGGGAGTCGGCGCTGGGGCACGGTGACTGGTCCCAGCTGCGCGCGCCTGTCGACGCATTGATGGGCCCGGAGGGACCCATTGCCGACGATGCCGAACTGGCGCTCGACCCCGTTGCCCAGGGCAGCCGGCGGGTGCTGTTTCAACCCTTGCACGGCGCCGATGGTGTGCTGTCCGAATGGCTGGCCTACCTGCTGCCGGTGCCGTCCGAACGGGGCGACCGCGAAGTGGTGGCGGAACTGCCCCTGCGGACCCTGATGGGGCTGGGCAGCAACCATTTCCTAGTGTGCGACGAAGCCGGCCGCCTGGTGCTGTGGAACCGCAGCGTCGAAGCCGTGTCCGGCCGCACCCACGACGATCTGGTCGACCTGCCCTTCGCCAGCCTGTTTGAGCCAGGCGAGCAAAAGCTGGTCGAGGAAAGAGTACGCCAGGTCTTGCAGGGCGACGAGGAGATCCACCTCGAAGCAAATTTGCGGGCAGGGGAGAGCCACGCCATCCCCTACCTGTTCTGGGGCAGGCGCTTCAAATGCGAAGGCAAGGTCTACATGGTAACGATCGGCCTGGACATCTCCCAGCGTCGCCGCGACGAGCAGACCCTGCGCCTGCGCGAGCGGGCCCTGCATGCCACCACCAACGGCATCGTCATCACCCGCTGCGGCGGGGTCGACAATCCCATCGAGTATGTCAATCCCGCCTTCGAGGCTATCACCGGCTATAACGCCGACGAATGCATGGGCCGCGATTCGCGCTTCATGGCCGCGCCCGGCATGGACGAGGCCGAGCGGGCTGAACTGCGCGAGGCCATCCGCGAGCGGCGCCAGTTCAGCGTGGTGTTCCGCAACCGCCGCCGCAACGGCGAAATATTCTGGAATGAACTGCATGTCACGCCGGTCACCAACGAACGGGGCCTGGTCAGCCATTTTGTCGGCGTGGTCAACGACGTCACGGCCCGCATGCAGCGCACCTCGCATCTGGAACACGAAGTCACCCACGATACGCTGACCGGCCTGGCCAACCGCACCCTGCTGTGGGACCGGCTGGAGCAGGCTTTGTCCGTTGCTCAGCGCAACAAGTCGCTGGTGGCCACGCTGCTCGTCGACCTCAATAAATTCAAGCAGATCAACGACACCCTGGGCCACGAAGCGGGCGACGAAGTACTCAAGGTGGTGGCTCGCCGCCTGCAATCGTCGGTACGCGAGAGCGATACCGTGGCGCGGCTGTCAGGCGATGAATTCGTCCTTGTGCTGGCCAACCAGCCTTCGCTGCGTTTTACCCTGCGCATGGTGCAGCGTATCCGCGCCGACATGGCCAAGCCCGTCATGTTCGACAGCAGGGAGATCAACGTGGCCGGCAGCATAGGCGTGAGCGTTTATCCGCATGACGGCCTCACCGCCTTCGACCTCGTGCGCGCCGCAGACACCGCGATGTATCACGCCAAGTCTGCAGGCGGCAAGGACGTGCACTTCTTTTCGCCGGCGATGAAATCGACCACGGAAGAAAAGCAGAAACTCGAAACCGAGATGCGTCACGCCATCGAGCATGACCAGTTCTTTCTCATGTATCAGCCCCGAATTTGCCTGCGCACCGGTAACATCATCGGCGTCGAAGCGCTGCTGCGCTGGCGCCATCCTGAAAAAGGCGTGCTGCTGCCTGGCGCCTTCCTGAACGAGGCGGAAGAAAATGGCTTGATCGTACCGCTGGGCCACTGGGTGATGGAGAAGTCCTGCCGGGCCCTGCAACGCCTGAAGCTGCTGGGTTTGCCCGCGTTGACCGTATGCATGAAAGTGGGCTACCGTGAGCTCATCGAAGAAAATTTCATGGCGCTCATTGGCGAGCGCCTGCGTGCAAACGGCGTCGAAGCGGGCCGGTTCGGCCTCGACGTGCGCGAATGCCACCTGATCCGCAATCCGCCGCTGGGCAAGGAACTGGCCCGCGCATGCGTCTCGCTGGGCGTGGCGCTCGGCGTGGACGATGTCGGTGACGGCGAATCGAACCTGTCCTATCTGCACCACCTCGAATGCAAGTACCTCAAGATGTCCAACACTGCGGTGAAGGAAATTTCTGCCATCACCGGCCGTGGCCCGCTCGCCAAATCCATCATTGACGTGGGCCACAACCTCGACTTCAAAGTCATCGCCAAGGGCGTGGAAACCCCGTTCCAGCGCGACTTCCTTGCCGCCCAGGGCTGCGATGAATTGCAGGGCCATTTTTTCAGTGCGCCCGTTACGCAAGAAGTTCTGGAGCGCATGCTCGGCGCGACGGTAAGCTGAGCCAGCAAGCTTTCGCGCCGCTGCGCTCGGTATGGTCCAGCATGGACATCTGTGTCGCCCCTTGTCGATTGGATCGTCAAGGGCGTGGCGCGATACAGTTTGGCCCCGCCGCGCGCTATTTGCGTGTCATTGCCGATTGATCTGATTGGCGAAAAAGCGAGACGGTTTTGTGATGCTGCGCGCTGATGCCTTGCAAGTGCGCCGCGCCGCCCTAGACTAAAGACGCCGCCGCTGGCAAGTCCAGCACTGCGGAACCCCCAACGGATTGCTGCCGCTCCTTGCCTGCGCGGCTGGTGTCCGATCGCCCAACCAGTCTAAAGGAATCATCATGCGTCCCCTCTCGCTTCTTCTATCGGCTTCGATCCTGCTACTTCCCGCCATCCAGGCCAGCGCCCAGTCCACGCCCTATCCCTCGACCGACCAGGTGATCTCCACCGTGGAGGTGCCGCCACCGCCCCAGCGCGTACGACTCGACGACAGCCAGATCGAGGACGTATGCGGCCAATATGCCATGTCCAACGGCTGGCGCCTGAAAGTGGAGCCATCCTCGTCCGGCATTTCGGCAAAGATCGACCGCCAGCGGCCCATGCGCCTGATCGCCGTCGCCCCCGATAAATTCGTATCGCGCGATGGCAATGTGGTGCTGCAGTTTAATCCCCAGTCGGATCGGGGCGACATGACCATGAGCTATGTACCCGACGCACGCACTGCCCAGGTCGTCGTCATCGGCGCCACCAGCCTGGCTCAGCGTTGAAAACAGCAAGCGCGCGAGCGCCCTTAACCGTGGCCGATCAGCGACGTCAACACATGATCGCGCCACGCCCCGTCGATATGCAGATACGCCCGCGCCAGACCTTCCCGCTCGAAGCCCAGCCGCTCGAGCAGGCGGGCGCTGCGCGCATTTTCCGGCCGGTAGTTCGCCATCACCCGGTGCAAGCCCACATCACCAAACACCGCCGCCAGCGCGCCCGTGAGCGCCTCGTGCATGAGTCCCTCGCCCTGCTGCTCCCCGCACACTGAAAACCCCAGGTGGCAAGCCTGGAAGGCGCCCCGCACAATATTGGTAAAGCCGATCTCGCCGATCACGGGCCCGTCCGGCGCCGTCCGCACCAGCAGATGCAGCGCGCTGCCCGCCCGCATCGCCTCGACCATCGCACCCACGCGCGCAGCCATCGCCGCTTCCGTATAAAACGTTTCATCGCGGCGCGGTTCCCACGGCTGCAGGTGCAGGCGGTTGCGGCGGTGGTAGTCCAGCATGGCTTCGCTATCCGCCTCGGCCGGGGGCATCAAACTGAGGCGCTGCGTGGTGATCGTCAATGTATGCATGCGGTTCCGTCCGGGTAAATCGACATTCAAAGCAAAAAGCCCACGAACCTAAATTCGTGGGCTTTTTACTTACAACATGTTCTTGGTAGGCCGTGCGGGATTCGAACCTGCGACCAACGGATTAAAAGTCCGCTGCTCTACCAGCTGAGCTAACGACCCAAGGGAGGCAGAATTATAGCCGATGGTTTTGGATTGCGCTAGGGTCTCTTGGCAAAAGTTGTGGAACGCTGGAAAAACGGTTTTCAGGCCAGTGCTGCGGTGACTTTCAGTACTTCTTCCGCCGTCGTTACGCCTTCGACGATTTTCATGGCGCCGGCAATGCGCAGCGGCTTCATGCCGTCGGTGACGCCCTGGCGGCGCAGGTGGGTGACGTCGGTTTCCTTGCCGATCAATTTGCTGAAGGGCTCGGTGATGGTGAGCAGTTCGTAGATGCCGGTGCGGCCGCGAAAACCTGTCTGGCGGCATTCGGGGCAGCCGATGGGGCGGTAGATGGTGGCCGGCTTGGGGATGTTCCAGGCGCCGCCGATGCCGTGCCAGATATCGTCGTTGACCTCGCCGTCGGGCGACTTGCACTGTGTGCAGAGGGTGCGCACCAGGCGCTGGGCCAGGATGCCGATGACGGTCGCTTCCAGCAGGTAGTGGGGTACGCCCAGTTCCAGCAGGCGCATGACGGCCGAGGGCGCATCGTTGGTGTGCAGGGTAGAGAGCACCAGGTGGCCCGTCAGCGCGGCCTGGATCGCCATCTCGGCAGTGCCCAGATCGCGGATCTCGCCGACCATGATGATGTCGGGATCTTGCCGCATCAGCGCTTTCACGCCGTCCGAGAAGGACAGGTCGATCCCAGGCTGGACCTGCATCTGGTTGAAGGCTGGCTCGACCATCTCGATCGGGTCTTCCACCGTGCAGACATTGACTTCGCTGGTGGCCAGCGCCTTCAGGGTGGTGTAGAGCGTGGTGGTCTTGCCCGAGCCGGTGGGGCCGGTGACGAGGATGATGCCGTGCGGGCGGGCGGTCAAACCGTCCCAGCGGCGTGCATCTTCCACCGGGAAGCCCAATTCCGGTAAGGTCTTGACGACGACTTCCGGATCGAAAATGCGCATCACCAGTTTTTCGCCAAAGGCCGTCGGCAGGGTCGACAGGCGCAGCTCGACCTCCTGGCCGCCGTTGGTGCGCGTCTTGATGCGCCCGTCCTGGGGGCGGCGCTTTTCAATCACGTCCATCCGGCCCAGGAGCTTGATGCGCGCCGTCATGGCGATCATGACGACGGCCGGCACCTGGTAGACCTGGTGTAGGACGCCGTCGATGCGAAAGCGGATGGCGGCGACGTCGCGCTTCGGTTCCAGGTGGATGTCCGAGGCGCGCTGTTCGAACGCGTACTGCCACAGCCAGTCGACGATGTTGACCACGTGCTGGTCGTTGGCGTCCAACTGTTTATTCAATTTACCCAGTTCGACCAGCTGCTCGAAGTTGTTGCGCAGGGCGACGTCCTGGGCGTTCGACTTGTTGGCGCTCTTGATCGATTTGGCCAGCGCGAAAAACTGCGCGATGTATTGGGAAATGTCGAGCGGATTGGCAAATGCCAGTTCGATCTTGCGGCGCGACAGGCGGGCGATTTCCGCTTCCCACTCGATGTTGAAAGGCTCGGCCGTGGCCACCGTCAGGGTGGTCGGCGTCAGCTCCAGCGGCAGGATATTGAAGCGCGCGGCATAGCTGGCCGACATCACATCGGCCACCTGGGTGAAATCAATTTTCAGAGGATCGATGCGGCGAAACGGCAGGCCGACCTTGCCGGCCACCCATTCGCCGAGGGCGTCGAGCGTCATTTGCCGATGGGGCGGCTTGGCCGAGACCAACTTGCACTGGGCGACCGCGACCAGAGGATGCATGGCCGCCGCGCCGTTTTTCAGGATCCCCTGCGCCTCCGCATAATGGGCCTTGCTGCCGGCGCGCTCGATGATGCCATCGGCGATCAGCCAGGAAAAAATCGTGTGCAGATCGAGGGCGGCGGGGCGGCTCGCCTTGGGACTGGTGGACGCTGTTGCGGCTGTGTTCAAGGCGGGCTCCAATGGGTTTCTGCGAGTTTTACACTGCGTTACGCTGCCGCCAATATGCCCTTGACCCAGGATTTGGCGGGCAATTTCGTCGCGGCGACAATCTCGGCCGCGCGCAGCTTCAGCGCGGCCGCATCGATCGTTGGTGTATTGGCAAAGCAGAGCGCGACGACATTGCCGTCGTGGACTTCCGGCAGGCAGATGACGTGTTCGAAGGCGAACTTCATGGCCTTCAGATTCTTGTTGAAGCTGGGATGGTCGCCAAACAGGTTGACGGTCATGATGCCCCGTTCCGTCAAACAGGCGCGGCAGGATTGGTAGAACTCCGGCGTGTCCAGCACGGGCCCCCTGGCGGTGGCGTCGTAGAGGTCGCACTGCAGCACGTCGAAGCGGCCGGCGTTGGCCGGGTCGTTGACGAAATCAAGCGCGTCCATTTCCAGCACGGCCAGGTGCTCGTCATCGGGCGGCAGCTTGAACATCGACTGGCAGATGGCGATCACGGAAGGGTTCAGCTCGACTGCGGTGACGTGGGCCTCCGCAAAAGTCTTGTGGCAAAACTTGGTGAGGGCGCCCGTGCCCAGGCCCAGCTGGGCGATGGCGACGGGATCGTTGAAGAACAGCATCCATGCCATCATCTGCTGGGCGTACTCCAGCTCAGGCCAGTCGGGCTTGCGGATGCGCATGGCGCCCTGCACCCATTCGGTGCCGAAGTGGAGGTAACGCACGCCATCCTGTTCGGACAGGGTGACGGGGGCGAATTTGGGCTTGCGCGCGGGACGGCGCGAGGATTCGGCCTGTTCGATGGATTTTCTTCTGATAAGCATAGGGCGACCTGATTCGATCGCCCTATTATCAATGCAGTAGTTCCCCCAGCGCAAGCTTAATGCCGGGGGAGTGCTTCTTAATACGCTACTGGCTCGACGTTCACATGCAGACGCACGCGCTCGCCCGGGTCGCGCTGCATCACGCTGGTGTAGTTGCGGCCCTTGTAGTCGTAAGTCACGTCGTAGCCGACGGTCCGGCTTTCATAAGCGTCCACGTTGCGGCACTGGCGCACAGCCTGTTCCTGCACGTAGGGCTGGGCTTGCGGACGGCCGTCGTTGTCGACCCGGTCACCGACCAGGGCGCCGCCGATGGCGCCGGCAGCGGTGGCTGCCGCACGACCGGAGCCGCCGCCTACCTGGTTGCCCAGCAGGGCGCCGGCGATGCCGCCGATAATCGCGCCGCCAGCGCTACGCTGCTGCTGCGGTTGCACGGGTTGTTGCACGTAGTCGGTACGGCATTCCTGGCGCGGCTGACGCACCTGCTCGACGCGAGGGGAGACACGCACGACGCGGCCGTAGTCTTCGAACTCGACAGCGTGCGCCAAGGGAAGGGCAGCGAAGCCCAAGACGGTCATCATCAATTTTGCGTGCATCTTCATGTCAGCCTCGTAGGTGGAAATTCGAACAAATGAGCCAAATCGGCCATAGTTATAAGTGTAGCCCCATATGCCCGGTCATTTCATCCCTCGTGGCAACAAAATGTAACAAGCCGTCAAGACATTCCCAACGCAATCCGTGCGTAAATGATTCTGTATTTTTACAAATCTTTCGCTGTCGATCACATTCGGGTTGATTCAGTTACCACAAAACGTTACCCTTACAGGAAATTATGGGGTGCGTTGGCGCGAAGCAACGATTTGGAGGAGCCGCGTTTGTCCGTGACGACGGCACGTCACTTTACCGGAAGACCCGGGTCTATCTGAGGGAAAAATGAGTTTGTTGATAACAGTGCCGCCACACCTTGTGCAGTCCATTCGCGCTTTCCGCGTTGTCGAGCTGCAGGAGGAGGCCGCGCGCCTGGGTCATCATTTTTTATATGCTCACTGTGCAGACACGCAAACCAAACAACAGGTGTGCGCCCGCATCGGTGAAAATTTTCATTTTCCCAAACCGTGCAGCAAGAATTTCGATGCCCTGCGCGAGTGCATGACCAACACCATCAATGCGGCCGGCCCCCAGCCGGGTTTTCTCGTCGTGCTCGAACAATTGCCGAATACGCAAAAATTCGACAAGGAAGCCCGCGAAACGCTGCTCGACGTGTTTCGCGATGCCGCCGATTATTGGGCGGAGAAGAAGGTGCCGTTCAGGGTGTTTTACTCCTTCGAATAAGCCGCCAGGCATCAGCGCCCGTCTGCTGCGCTGCAACAAAATCAGCGCCATTGTTTGGTCGGCCATCCCCGCCGGGTTACAATGCGCGCTATGAAAAACATCGTGATCCTCATTTCCGGCGGCGGCAGCAATATGGCGGCCATCGTCCGCGCTGCCCAGCTTGAGCAATGGCCGGCGAAGATCGCAGCAGTCATCAGCAACAAGGCCGACGCCGGCGGTTTGAAGTTCGCCGCCGAGCAGGGCATCCCCACCGCTGTTGTTTCCAACCAGGATTACGCCAGCCGCGAGCTGTTTGATGCGGCCTTGCGCGAAGTGATCGACCGGTTTGATCCCGACCTGGTGGTGCTGGCCGGTTTCATGCGCATTCTCACCGCCCCTTTCGTGGAACATTACGCGGGGCGCATGCTCAATATTCACCCTTCCCTGCTGCCGAAGTACCCGGGGCTGCACACGCATCGCCAGGCCCTCGCTGCCGGTGATGCGCGCCACGGCGCCACGGTGCACATCGTGACCGCCGAGCTTGATCATGGTCCCGTGCTGGGCCAGGCCGAGATCGAGGTGCTGCCGGGCGACACCGAAGCGAC
This sequence comes from Massilia sp., assembly GCA_045810505.1. Lineage (GTDB taxonomy): Bacteria > Pseudomonadota > Gammaproteobacteria > Burkholderiales > Burkholderiaceae_D > JAFCUW01. The sequence goes on along the minus strand of JBJMVV010000033.1, from coordinate 4,320 downwards.
CCTGGCAGCGCGCCTGCTCACGGTCGAGCACCAACTGTATCCGCGCGTGATCCGGCGCCTGCTTGAACAATCTGCCGCTCCGGCAACAGCAACAACACACTAGTCACACTAAAGGAACATCATGAGATTGCCTCCAGCGATCCTCGCCAATACCGAAGAAGTATTGCGCGAGATCTTGCGTTTTACGGCGCCCGCCGACACCACCCTGTCGCGTTATTTCAAAGACCATCCGCGGCTGGGCTCGCGCGAGCGGGGCGCCATCGCTGAAGGCATCTACGCCATTTTGCGCAACAAGAGCTTTTTTACCGACTTCGCCGAAGCGGGCCAGAGCCCGACCATGCGCAGGTTGACGATACTCGGCCTGGCCGAAGCGATGGGCGCCGATTCCCTGGGCGGCCTGACGGAAGAAGAGACTGAGTTTTTGGGCCGCATCGCCCAGATCGACCGCACCCTGATGCCGGCCCAGATGCAAAGCAATCTGCCGAAGTGGCTGTTCGACAAATTCGTCGCCCAGTACGGCGAAGCGGAAACGCTGCAACTGGCGCACGCGCTGAATCAGCCGGCCCCGCTGGACCTGCGCGTCAATTCCATCAAGGCCACGCGCGACCAGGTGGTGGCGACACTGGCCGAGGCGCCGATTGCCGCCGAGCCCATGCCGTACGCGCCGCTGGGCCTGCGCGTTCTGAAAAAGCCATCGCTGCAAAACCTGCCGCTGTTCAAGGAAGGCGCCATCGAGGTGCAGGACGAGGGCAGCCAGGTCTTGTCGCAAATCGTCGGCGCCAAGCGCGGTGAAATGGTGGTCGACTTCTGCGCCGGCGCCGGCGGCAAGACCCTGGCCCTGGGCGCCCTGATGCGCAACACGGGGCGCCTGTACGCTTTCGACGTGTCGGAAAAGCGCCTGGCGAAATTGAAGCCACGCATGGCCCGCAGCGGCCTGTCGAACGTACATCCGGTACAGATCGCGCACGAGCGCGACGCCAAGATCAAGCGCCTGGCCGGCAAGATCGACCGCGTGCTGGTGGACGCGCCCTGTTCGGGCCTGGGCACCCTGCGCCGCAATCCGGACGTCAAATGGCGCCAGAAGGAAACCGCGATTGCGGAGATGCAGGAAAAGCAGGCCGCCATTCTCGACGGCGCGGCCCGCCTGCTCAAGGGCGGTGGCCGCCTGGTGTATGCCACCTGCAGCCTGCTCGATGAAGAAAACGACCACATCGTCGAGCAATTCCTGGCAAAGCACGAGGAATTTACCCTGGTGCCGATGAACAAGGTGCTGGCTGAGCAAAAGATCGAACTGGAAATGGGCGACTACCTGAAGCTCTTGCCACACAAGCACCACACCGATGGCTTCTTCGCCGCCGTGCTTGAGCGCAAACCCTTGCCGCCGCGTGCGCCCAAGGTCAAGGAAGACGACGCCGGCGCCGACGCCGACGAGTCCAGCGCCGACGAATAAGGAGCCGGACCGATGCGACTGCCGCAATTGCTGTCCGACCTGTTGAGTGATCTGCGTGAGCCGGGCCTGCTCTGGCAGATAGTCGCGATAGCCCTGTCGATCCTGCTGGGCTGGGCCCTGGCGCGGCTGGTGCGCAATCTCGTGCGCCGCCGCCACGAAGCGGCTGAAGGCGAAGGCGTGCACCACACGGTGCGCAGTTTTGCGCGCGTGCTGGCGCCGCTGTTGATGCTGGGCCTGCTCGCGCTGTCACGCTATGTGCTGGCGCGCTATCAGCACGTCAACGTCATCAATGTGGCAATGCCGCTGGTGCTGTCGTTCGTGCTGATCCGCACCGCGTTTTACCTGCTGCGCCGGGTGTTTGCGCGCGGCGGCGGGCAGTTGAGCGCCGCCTTTGAGACCTTTGAAAAGGTGTTTGCCCTGCTGGTGTGGGTCGCGGTCGCCTTGTACATTACCGGCGTGTGGCCGGACATCATTTATTACCTCGACCATACTTATCTGCCGATCGGGCGCAAGCGCGAGCCGCTGCTGGACATCTTGCAGGCGGGCGCGTCCGTTGTCGTGCTGCTGATTCTCGCCTTATGGGCCGGCGCGGCGCTCGATGAGCGCCTGATGGGCGTGAGCGGGCTGAACATGTCTCTGCGGGTGGTGCTGGCGCGCGTCAGCAGGGCCTTGCTGATCGTGGTGGCGGTGCTGGTGAGCCTGTCGATGGTCGGCATCGACCTGACGGTGCTATCCGTATTTGGCGGGGCGCTGGGCGTGGGCCTTGGCCTCGGTCTGCAAAAGATCGCCAGCAATTATGTGTCGGGTTTCGTGATCCTGCTTGAGCGCAGCCTGGCGATCGGTGACATGATCACGGTGGACAAATATTCTGGCGTGGTTCGCCATATCAACACGCGCTACACCGTGTTGCAGGGATTGGATGGCGTGGACACCGTGCTGCCTAACGAAATGCTGATCTCCTCGGCCGTGCAAAATCATTCCCTGTCGACCCGCAATATCCGTGGCTCGACTGTCCTGACGGTGGCATACGGCACCGATCTGAGTGTCTTGATTCCGCAACTGGAAGCACTGCCGACAGGCGTGCCGCGGGTGCTGGAAACCCCGGCGCCTGGCGTGTCCCTCAATAAGTTCGTGCCGGAGGGAATTGAACTGGAACTGGGCTTCTGGATCAGTGACTCCGAGAACGGACGGGGCGGGGTGATTTCCGAAGTTAACAAAAAGATTTATCAACTTGTTCAGGATGGTGCTATCACCTTGGCAAGGCCACCGCTCGACCCGCGCCTGGTTGACTCGCAAATCGCATCGGCCATCGCAAATATCTCACAAACTGTCACCAATTGATCACGTGAAACCTCATTTACTTTGAAGGAAGGGCGTAAAATGGTGCTTGCTGACCGGCTCGCAGAAGCAGGCGCAATTTTCACACCCTTATTGGAGAGGTAATGGATTTGTTAAGTAGCATGATGCACGCTGTCCTGGGTTTTCTCGACGGTGGCATCGTCAAACTTTCGGCGTGGCAAGTGGTTGCCTACACGCTCATCGTCACCCACATCACGATCGCCGCGGTAACGATTTATCTGCACCGCCACCAGGCCCACCGGGCGCTGGAATTGCACGCGCTGCCGAGCCACTTTTTCCGCTTCTGGCTGTGGTTGACCACGGGCCAGGTCACCAAGGAATGGGCTGCCATTCACCGCAAACACCACGCCAAGTGCGATACCGAAGAGGATCCGCACAGCCCCGTCACGCGCGGCATCAAGAAAGTGTTTTTTGAAGGCGCCGAACTCTACCGCGCCGAGTCGAAGAACCAGGAAACCATGGACAAGTATGGCCATGGCACGCCGACCGACTGGATCGAGCGCAACCTGTACACCAAATACAGCTGGCAGGGCGTGACCGCCCTGCTGGTATTGAACATTGCCCTGTTCGGCGTGATCGGCATTACGATCTGGGCCGTGCAGATGCTGTGGATTCCCATCATGGCAGCCGGCGTCATCAATGGCATCGGCCACTGGTGGGGCTACCGCAATTACGATTGCGCCGACGCCGCCACCAACATCATCCCCTGGGGCATCCTGATCGGCGGCGAAGAGCTGCACAATAACCACCACACCCACGCAACCTCGGCCAAGCTGTCGAGCAAGTGGTACGAGTTCGACATCGGCTGGCTGTATATCCGCATCCTCGAGACCTTTGGCCTGGCCAAGGTCCGCAAGATTGCACCGGAGCCGAAGTTTGAGCACGGCAAGACGGTTGCCGACTTCGACACCCTGCAGTCCGTCATCGCCAACCGCTACGATGTGATGGCCAAGTATGCCAAGTCGGTCAAGCACGCCTGGCACGAAGAAGTCCATCACCTGCGCGACAAGGCAGCCCTGGAAAAGCGTTTCCTGAAATCCTCGCGCAAGCTGATGAAGCGCGATCCGGCCAAGCTGGAGCCCTCGCACAAGCAGCAACTGATCGAGCTGTTCGAGCACAGCAAGGCGCTGGAAACCATGCACCACATGCGTGTCGAACTGGGCGCCATCTGGGAGCGCTCGCACTTTACGCGTGACCAGTTGCTTCATCAGTTGCAGGACTGGTGTGTTCGCGCGGAAGCTTCGGGGATCAAGTCGTTGCAGGAGTTTTCGATGCGACTGCGTAGCTACGCTTAAAACACCACTGCTATAAAAAGCAGCGGGGACTGGCCCTGCGGGCCTGTCCCCATTTTCTGCGGGCAACTACATTGCTTAAAAGAGGGGATCGGCTTCTTATGTTGCCGCTCCCTTTTGCTTTCGTTCTAAATGGGGACAGGCCCGCAGGGCCAGTCCCCGACTGCGTTATGCCGCAGCGGGCATTGCGACATTCACCCGCTCGATCCGCATTGCCGG
>JBJMVV010000032.1:0-29060 GCA_045810505.1 Massilia sp. | reverse complement strand
CTGGTCGATGGCAAGTGCGTCGCACCGCCACCACCGCCAGTGGTTGAAGCCCCTGCCCCTGCTCCAGCACCAGCGCCGGCCCCAGTGCCTGTCGCCACCTCGGAAAAAGTGAGCTACTCGGCTGACGCCTTCTTTGACTTCGACAAAGCCGTCTTGAAGCCAGCCGGCAAAGCCAGCCTGGACGACCTGAGCTCGAAGCTGCAAGGCATGAATCTGGAAGTGATCATCGCTGTCGGCCACACCGACGCGATCGGCACCGATGCCTACAACCAGAAGCTGTCGGTGCGCCGCGCTGAAGCTGTCAAGACCTACCTGCAGGGCAAGGGCATCGAAGCGAACCGCATCTACACCGAAGGCAAGGGCGAGAAGCAGCCTGTCGCCGACAACAAGTCCGCCGCCGGCCGCGCCAAGAACCGTCGCGTGGAAATCGAAGTCGTCGGTACCCGCAACAAGTAATCAAGAACAGCGCGCAAGCGCTCTCACGAAACCCCGCTGCGGCGGGGTTTTTTTTTGCCCGGCATGGTCAGGATATTAAGCTGTCCCGCTTTATTGCCCTCGTGTCCGCCCAGCCATGCTTTTTCCCGCTATGATTCCCCCCATGAACGCAAACGCCGACCCCCACGAAATCGCCAAATTCAGTGACCTCGCCCACCGCTGGTGGGACCCGACGTCCGAATTTCGCCCCCTGCACGACATCAATCCCCTGCGCCTGGAATGGATCAACGCACGCGCGCTGCTGAACGGCCGCAAGGTCATCGACATCGGTTGCGGCGGCGGCATCCTGGCCGAATCGATGGCGCGCAAGGGCGCCGATGTGACCGGCATCGACCTGTCCGAAAAAGCCCTCAAAGTAGCTGACCTGCACAGCCTGGAAGCGGGCGTGGCCATGCGCTACGAACTGATCTCGGCCGAAGACATGGCCGCGCGCGAAGCGGGCCAGTACGATGTCGTCACCTGCATGGAAATGCTGGAACACGTGCCGGATCCCGCCTCCATCGTGCGTGCGGCCGCGGCCTTGTGCAAACCGGGCGGCCACCTGTTCTTTTCGACCCTTAACCGCAATCCGAAAAGTTATCTGTTCGCCGTCATCGGCGCCGAATACGTGCTGCGCATGCTGCCCAAGGGCACCCACGACTACGCCAAATTCCTCACGCCCGCCGAGTTGTCGCAATTTACCCGCCAGGCGGGCCTGCAACTCGACGCCATGAAAGGCATGACGTACAACCCGCTCACCAAGGTGTATTCGCTCAATGGCGACACCAGCGTCAACTACATGGTGGCCTGCACCAAGCCGCTGTAATTTACCGTCCGTTCTGTAGAGCTTAATTTTTAAAGTACATCGATGACCCGTTCCCCCGCCACGGCCGCGCCGCGCGCCATCCTGTTCGACCTCGACGGCACCCTGGCCGACACCGCGCCCGATTTGGCCGCGGCCGTCAATTACCTGCGCACCCAGCGCGGCCTGGAGCCGACCCCCTACGCGATCCTGCGCCCGACCGCCTCGGCCGGCGCCCGCGGCATGATCGGCGCCGCCTTCGGGCTGCAACCGGCCGATGAAGGGTTCGAGGAACTGCGCCTGCAGTGGTTCGAGCGCTACCAGAGCGCCATGGCGGTCGAATCGACCCTGTTCGAGGGCGTGGTCGAACTGCTCGACGGCATCCGCGCCGCCGGCATGGACTGGGGCGTGGTCACCAACAAGCCATCGCGCTTCACCGATCCCCTGCTGCCCCAGATCGGCCTGGCCCACGCCGGCTGCGTGGTCTCGGGCGACACCACCGGTTTTGCCAAGCCCCATCCCGCGCCCCTGCTGGAAGGCGCCCGCCGCCTCGACCTCGCACCCGAGCAGTGCTGGTACGTGGGCGACGACCTGCGCGACATCGAAGCGGGCCGCGCCGCCGGCATGATCACGGTGGCCTGCGCCTGGGGCTACTGCGGTGAGCTCGAGCCGGTGCACTGGGGCGCGGATTATCTGCTGGAGTCGCCTATCGATCTGCTGAACACGCTGCAGGAACTGACAGCGGCACGCGCCACCCTGACGGCTTGATCCGGCCCCCACCGCTATTTCCGCCCGGCCCTGCCGAACTCGCTCGCTTGCGTAGCGCGATTGGGCTACAATGACAGTTCTGTGGGGGCGACCTGGTTTCGACGTGGGTTGCAAAGCAGCGCAGGGCATACCGAGGGCGGGTCACCTCGTAAATACAACCTGAAAAACTTAACTGCAAACGATAACTCGTACGCACTCGCAGCTTAATTGCTGCTAGCTCTAGAACACCTCGTCCCTGGGGTGGGCCCTTAAAAGCTCTAGAGTCATTTACAGGGACTAGGAAGCAATCGGGTTACTTGGTTGTTTCCGAAATTTAAGGTAACTCGCTTGTACACAGCGTGCACGTCCGCGTTGTACCGGTTAAATTAAATGGCAGTGCTAAGTATGTAGAACTGTCTGTAGAGTGCTTGCGGACGCGGGTTCGATTCCCGCCGCCTCCACCATAGCATCCAAAAAAACCGTCCTGTGGACGGTTTTTTTTCGCCAGCGCCAACAAGGCGGCGGGAATTGAACCCGCGTCTGCGGGGCGTAGGTGGGGTTTCGCCGAGCACCGCTCGGCGCCACCGGAGCGACTTGCGCTTGCAAGCGCAAGGCTCTCCGATTCCCTGACTAGAGGGAAATCGCCCAGCGATTTCTTGCCTTCCGCCTCCACCATTGCACGCCAGCGGCTCTGATTGCTGAGACCGTGTCCAGTGGTCAGACTTGACCCCGAAGCCCCCACCCAGCCGAAACCCGTCCCACCTGTCGAAAAAACTTACACCCCATCCCCTCCGAAAACATAAATTCCCCCTAAGCACCTGTTTACAAAGACTATTTCCCCGCTGGCACAACTATTGCTAATACTCAAATGTCCTTAACTGCCGGAACTAAAATCATGAAAAAACCATTTTCCCGCTTTGCCACCGCTGCCGTGATGTTCTGCTGCGCCGCTTTCGCCCATGCCGGCGTCGTTTTCGACAGCTCGCTCGGCGTCTATTCGACCAAGACCCCCGAGACTCGTACCTCAAGCTCGAACTATGCGGCCGTGTTGTCCTTCACGCAGGACGTCACCATCAAGAAATTTGGCGTATTCACCAAAGTCGACAATGCACAGGACATCAAATTCCTGATTTTTGACAGCGCTTTGCAGGATGGTGTCAGTTCGCTGTTGGTATCCGACCTCAAAAGCTTTTCGGCCAGTATCAATCAGGGCTTCATCTATTCTGACGATCTCAACTTTACGTTTCTGGCCAACCATACGTATGACGTCGGCATCATCGGCAGTACTGGCTCCCTTACCGGTTTCTGGGGCGTTAACAACTACACCCAAAACGGCATCACCGAGATCAGCCGGAATGCCAACATTGGCCCTTTCCTGAATCCGAATACCGGCGGCTACGCTGGCGTCTCGCCTTATATACAGCTGGTCACGGCCGATGTACCAGAACCGGCGAGCCTTGCTTTGGTTGGCTTGGGCCTGCTGGGTTTTTCTGCCGCACGTCGCAAATCCAAAAAAGCGTAAAGCATCAGTCTGGAAATCCGATCCCGCCGTGTGCGGGATTTTTTTTGACCTGACGCTATCCGACATGCGAAAAATGGGACGCAGCTGCATGCAGCTGCCCTGCGGCGCAGTCCCCCTGCTGTTCTATGCCAACGCAGCGCTAGCCCGCCTCCACCAGCCCCTGCTCCGCATACGTCAGATAGTCCGTATAGCCCACATGATTCCCACCCCAAAACGCCTCCCGCTCATACGCATTCAGGCCCACCCCATGCCTTAAGCGATACGGCAAATCCGGATTCGACGCAAAAAACCGCCCGAACGCCACCAGATCAGCATCGCCAGCCGCCAGGGTGGCTTCAGCACCCGCCCCATCAAATCCGCCGGCCACAATGATCGGCCCCGTAAAGAAAGTCCGCAGCATCGCCGCCGCCACCGGCGCCTGCTGGGGGTCCAGCGTTTCGACGCCCATCACGCGCGGTTCGATCACGTGCAGGTAGGCCAGGCCAAAGGCGTCGAGTTGGCGCGCGGCGTGGGTGAAAGTGGCCTCGGGGTCCGTGTCGGAGATGGCGCCCCAGCGCCCGCTGGGCGAGAGGCGCACGCCGACCCGGCCCGGTCCCCACACATCCACCAGCGTCTGCACCAGTTCGAGCATGAGGCGGGCCCGATTGGCGATGCTGCCGCCATAAGCGTCGGTGCGCTGGTTGGTGCCGTCCTGCAGGAAGGTATCGACCAGGTAGCCGTTGGCGGCGTGCAGTTCGACGCCGTCCAGGCCCGCGGCTTTGGCGCGGATGGCGGCGCGGCGATAGTGGTCGATGACGAGGGCAATTTCGTCGGTGTCGATGGCGCGGTGCATCGACACCGGCACCCAGCCATTGGCGGTCAGGGCCTGCCCTTCGAACGGCACCTCGGACGGGGCGATGGGCAGTGGGCCGCCCGTGAGGTCGACGTGGGATTGCCGTCCATCGTGGCCCAGTTGCATGAAAATCCGCCCGCCCTTGCTGTGCACGGCATCGGCAATGGCGCGCCAGCCGGCGATATGCCGGTCTTCATAGATGCCGGGTGCGCCAAGGTAGCCGCGGCTGTCGTACGAGACATGGGTCGATTCAGTAATGATGAGGCCGCCCTCGGAGGTGCGCTGGCGATAATACTCAAGCATGAGTGCGCTTGGACTGTCGTCGGGATTGGCGCGCAGGCGCGTGGTGGGCGCATGCACGACACGGTGTTGCAGGCGGTAGGGGCCGAGTTGGAAAGGAGAAAACAGAAAGGACATGATGCAACTCCTGATACGAAAAAAGACGGGGCGAACGCCCCGTCAGGTGATGCTTACGCGGCCTTGGCCGGCGCCGCATACACGGGATAGTCCGTGTACCCCGCCGCGCTGCCGCCGAAGAAACTTGGGCGGTCATACTCGTTGAGCGGCCAGTTGTGGCGGAAGCGTTCCGGCAGGTCCGGATTGGCGATGAAATGGCGGCCGAATGCGACCAGGTCGGCGTCACCGTCGCGCAGGATCGCATCGGCCGAGTGTCGCCCGAAGCCGCCCGCGGCGATGATGGTGCCGGCATAGTGTTTGCGGATCGACTGGGCTGCCACCGGCGCCTGGTTGCGCGTTTCGTCTTCGATATTGCCGGCGATGCGGGGCTCGATCAGGTGCAGGTAGGCGAGATCGAGCTTTGCCAGTTCTTCAGCCACATAGCTGAACAGGCCTTCCGGATTGCTGTCGGACATATCGCCCCACTGGCCGCTGGGGCCGATGCGCACGGCAACCTTGTCGCTGCCCCACACCGAGATCACGGCGCGGGTTGCTTCAAGCAGGAAGCGGGCGCGGTTTTCAAACGAGCCGCCGTAGGCATCGCTGCGCTTGTTGCTGCCGTCCTGGAGGAACTGGTCGAACAGGTAGCCATTGGCGGCGTGCAGTTCAACCCCGTCAAAGCCGGCTTCGCGACCGCGGATGGCGGCCAGGCGGAAGCTTTCGACCAGGGCGCCGATCTCATCGATGGAGAGCGCTCGGTTCGGCGTATTCGGCACCCAGCCTTCGCTGGTATAGGCCACGCCGCCGTGCAGCACCTCGGACGGGCCGACCGGGATACTGCCTTCCGGCTGCACATCCTTGTTCGACTGACGGCCGGCGTGGTACAGCTGCAGGAAGATCCGGGCGCCCTTGGCGTGGACCGCTTCGGTGACGGCTTTCCAGCCGGCGATCTGGCTGTCCTCGTACAGGCCGGGGGCGCCAAGGTAACCATTGCCGTTGGCGGCTGCAATGGTCGCTTCGCTAATCAGGAAACCGCCCTGCGAGGCGCGCTGGGCATAATATTCCACCATCAGGGGGCCGGGCCGGGCGCCCTCATCGGCGCGCATCCGTGTCAAGGGCGCCAGGACCACGCGGTGGGACAGGGCGTAAGGGCCGATTTGAAACGGCGACATCAGTTTGGACATCATATTCTCGATAAAAAAAATGCTGGGTTGATTGGTTGGTGCATCAGGGCAGTGCTGGCACGGCATCGGGTGCAGTGCAGAACGGCTCAGGAGTTCAATGTAAGGCGCTTCGGCCCGAAGAAAAATGGGGCGGCGGGCACAAGACTGCGGACAGATCTGTCGCCAATCCTCCGGCCACGGGCAAGCGGCCCCGGCGGCGTTGTGCGGCAAGCACTATAATCAGGACCGATCGGAGCACACAAAGGCGGCGGGACCAGCATGGATAGTCTGAGCGGCATTGCAATGTTCGTGACCGTGGCCGACACGCGCAGTTTTACCAAGGCGGCGAACCAGTTCGGCGTGTCCTCGTCGGCGGTCGGCAAAAGCATCGCGCGCATGGAGGAGCGGCTTGCCGTGCGGCTGTTTCACCGCAGTACGCGCAGCATCACCTTGACGGCCGAAGGCCTGCTGTTCCTGGAACGCTGCCGGCGCATCCTCAGCGAAGTCGCGGCGGCGGAAAGCGAGCTATCCGAATTGTCCGGCGCCCCGCGCGGCCGCCTGCGCGTGAGCACGCCGCAGCTGACGGGACTGATGATGCCGACCCTGACCGGCTTCATGCAGCGCTACCCAGATATCGCGCTCGACGTCGACCTGTCGGAGCGGATGGTCGACATCATCGAGGAAGGTTTCGACGCCGTCATCCGCACCGGTAGCCAGCACGATTCCCGGCTCAGTTCGCGGCGAATCGGCACCTGCCGCCAGGTGGTGGTGGCGGCGCCCCGCTATCTCGCCCGGCACGGCACGCCCGCGCATCCGCGCGAACTGGCCCAGCACGCCTGCCTGCTGCACCGTTTCCCCACCACCGGCAAGATCGAGCGCTGGCCCTTTATCCGCGCCGACGATGAAGCCGAACCGGTGCTCAAAGAGCGCCTCACCTGCAGCACCATCGAAGCGGTGACCTATGCGCTGCTGCAGGGAGAAGGTATCGCGTTTTTGCCCACTTTTATCATTTCAGATGAACTCAAGGACGGGCGCCTGGTCATCATTCTTGACGAACACATGGACCAAACCGTCACGTTTTCCATGCTGTGGCCGTCGAGCCGCTACGCTTCTCCCAAGCTGCGCGCCTTTATCGATTACGTGGTGGAGAACATGCGGCTGTAGCTTTTGTGGCGGACACAGCTGTCCGCAATGTTCGGAGCTTTAGCCCATTTAACTGTGATCACTGCGTCCCTACACTGGATTGACCGAGCAAACGTGCTCATCAACTCCGGAGTTCATCATGGCGCAGTCCCCTGTTTCCCCGCACCGCCTTGCCAGCAACGCGCCCCTGCTCTGGCTGGCGCTGGGCACGTTCGCGGTCGGCACCGAAAGTTTCATGATCGCCGGCTTGCTGCCCGGCATGGCCGCCGACCTGGGCGTGAGCGTGGCCCGGGCCGGCCAACTGGTGACGGTGTTCGCGCTGGCCTATGCGCTCGGCTCGCCACTGCTGACAGTGCTGACGGGCCGCATCCCGCGCCGTGCCCTGCTGATCGGCGCCATGCTGTGCTTTGCCGCAGGCAACCTGGTCGCTGCCCTGACGGACAATTACTGGCAACTGATGGCCGCGCGCGTCCTGCTGGCCTTTGCCGCCGGCCTGTATGTGCCGGGCGCCAATGCGCTGGCCGGCACCGTCGTCGCCCCTGAACGGCGCGGCACCGCCATCGCCATCGTCAACGGCGGGCTGTCGCTGGCGATTGCCTTCGGCGTGCCGCTGGGCACCGTGCTGGGCGGCGGCGCCGGATGGCGCGCCACCTTTGCCGCCGTGGCGGTGCTGGCCGCGCTGGCCGCTGCGGGACTGGTGTTCGGCCTGCCGCGCCATTTCGGCGCCGGCATGGCCGTGCCTGGCCTGGCCCAGCGCCTGAAAGCTGCCTCGTCGCCGGCGGTATTTTCCGCCCTGCTGGTGACCACCTTCTGGGCCATGGCCAGCTACACCACTTACACCTACCTGGCGCCGCTGCTGGCCAGCGCGACCACGGTGCAGGGCGCCGCCGTCGGCGCCGTCCTGTTTGCATGGGGCGCGGCAGCGGTGCTGGGACTGGCCATCAGCGCGCGCCTGGTGGACCGGCGCGGCCCCGCCGCCGTGATCCTGCCGGCGCTGCTGCTGTCGACCTTGAGCTTCCTGCTCATTTCAAGCAGCGCCCACTTGCTCGATCAACAGCATGCGCTGGCGCCCATCGTGGTCGCCGTCATCGCCTGGGGCGTGGGCCACTGGGCGTTTTTCCCGGCCCAGCAGACCAGCCTGGTGGCGGCGGGTGGCGTTGGCGCCGCGCCGGTCGTGCTCTCGCTCAACGCCTCCTTCATGTACGCCGGCTTTTCCCTGGGCGCCGCCCTCGGTGCGCTGGTGAGCGCCCACGGCGCCGTCGCCAATCTGGGCTTTGCCAGCGCGGCATGCATCAGCGTGGCGATCGGCTTGACCCTGCTGCGTCGGCGCTACTTTGCATCCCCCCTTTCCACCATCGCCGCCTGAGCGGCACCCAACAGGAACCAGCATGAAACCAGCAAATAAAATTCGCGTCGGCATTGTCGGCGCTGGCAACTGGGCGGAGTACGGCCACATCCCCGTGCTCAAGCACTTGCCCGATTACGCCATCACGGCGCTCTACAGCCGCAGCCCGGACAAGGCCGCGGCCATGGCGCAGCGCCACGATATTCCCCACACGCCGGCCTCGCTGGACGCGCTGGTGCAGCATCCCGAAGTCGACCTGGTGCTGGCGCTCAATCCTGCGCCCAGCCACGAAGCCGTGGTGCGCGCCGCGATCGCTCACGGCAAGGACATTTACAGCGAATGGCCGCTGACGCCGTCGACGGCAAGCTCGCGGGCGCTGCTGACCCTGGCCGATACCGCGAAAGTGCGCCACGTGGTGGGCCTGCAGCGCCGCCTCGGCGCCGACTACCGTTATATCCGCGACCTGCTCGCCGACGGTTATATCGGTGAACTGCGTTCCGTGCGGCTGCATGTGAGCGTCGAGTATTTTCAAAAGCTGCGCAAGGCATCGCTCTACTTCACGGTGCCGGAAGAAAATTTCTCCAGCCTCTTGTCGATCTATGGCGGCCACTTTCTCGACGCCATCTTCACCATGCTGGGCCACCCCGACAGCATCAATGCGCTGCTGGTGAACCAGTTCAAGGAAGTAACCCTGATTGAAACGGGCGAGACCCTGCCCCACATGCTGGCCGACCAGGTCTTACTAAGCGGCACCTTCCCCAATGGCGCCGTGCTCAGCGTCCACCTGGAAGCGGGCAAGCGCAATAATTTCGGCATGCAGCTTGACCTGACCGGCTCGGAAGGCGATTTGAAAATGTGGAACCGGACCAGCTTTGGCGACGCTTTCAACATCATCGAAGGCGCCCGCGGCGATGGCCAGGCGCTGCAGGTGTTGCCGGTGCCCGCGCGATACAGCTGGCTCGGCGGCACCCCGCCGGGCGGCACCCCGCTGGGCGGCAGCCCGCTCGAACTGGCCAGCCTGTACGCGGCTCACGCGCGTGACGTGCGCGAGGGCAGCCGTACGGCGCCCAGCTTTGCCGATGCGGTCGCGATGCACGAACTGCTCGACCGCATCGACAGCGCCAGCCGCAGTGGGCAGCGGGTGGCGCTGACCGGCCGCTGAAACGCACCGTTGCCTGGCGCGGCGCCTGCGGCCTGCTATTGCTGTTCCGGCGGGGCTGGCCCTGCGGCCTGCTCCCTCAGCCACCGCGAGGCGGCTTCCTCCGCCATCGGTGGCGCAAACAGGAAACCCTGGAAAGCATGGCAGCCGGCATCGCGTAAAAAGCGCATCTGCACGGGATGCTCGACCCCTTCAGCAGTAACGCCCAGGCGCAGGTCGCGCGCCAGGGTGATGACGGCGCGGGCTACGGCGTTGGCGTCGGCCTCGTCCGGCACGCCCTTGAGGAAACTCTTGTCGAGCTTTAAGCCGGTGACGGGCAAGGCGCGCAAATAGCTCAGCGAAGAGTAGCCGGTGCCGAAATCGTCAAGCACGAGGCGAAAGCCCATGTTGGCCAGGCGCTGGACGATGGTGGTGGGGCTTCGGTCGAGGTCGATGGCGTCGCGTTCCGTCATTTCAAGGTAAATGTCGGCCGGACTCAAGCCATATTGCTGCAGCACTTTCATGATGTTGGGCAGGTAGGACGGCGCCAGCAATTCTTTGGAACAGGTGTTGACGGCGATGCGGATGGCGTGGTGGCCCTCGTCGCGCCAGCGACGCAACTGGCTGCTGGCCTGTTCGAATACCCAGTTGCCGATATTGACGATGAGGCCGATTTCTTTGGCCAGCTCGACCACGTAATCCACACTCGACTGGTTAAGCACGGGACCAGGAAAGCGCAGCAGGGCTTCCATCGCCACCGTCTGGCCCGATTGCGCATCGACGATGGGCTGGTAGGCCAGCCAGAAGCGTTTGTCGCGCTCAAGGCGCTTCAGTTCGCCCTGGTCGCGGTTGCGGCGGTGGGCCAGAGCGTCCAGCTCGGGGGTGAAATAGTGGTAGCCGTTGCGGCCCTGGGTCTTCGCTTCGTACAGGGCCAGGTCGGCGCACTTGAGCAGGCTGTCGGCGTCGCCTGCGTCGTCAGGAAAGACGGCGATGCCGATGCTGCCGCTGATGCGCACCTCGGCATTGTCCAGCTTGAAGGGCAGGTCAAGGGCAAACAGGATCTTGCTGGCCAGGGTGGCGCCAAGCAAGGGCGAGGCCGGATTCATTTGAAACAGGGCGAACTCATCGCCGCCGATGCGGGCGACGAAATCGCTGTCCCGGCTGATGCCGCGGATGCGCGCGCCCGCCTCCGCCAGCAACTGGTCGCCTGCCTGGTGGCCATAGGTGTCGTTGACTTCCTTGAAGCGGTCCAGGTCGATCATGAACAGCAGCAGCTTCTGGCCGCTGCGCGTGGCCGATGCCGTCAGTTCGACGCGGCGGGTGTCGAAGGAGGCCCGGTTGTAGAGGCCAGTGACGGCATCGATGCTGGCCAGGCGCCGGATTTCATCCTGGGCCTCCTTGCGCTCGGTGATGTCGCGCACGATCTTGAGGTAGCCGACCAGCTCGCCCTCTTCGGTGCGGATGCCGGTCAGCACGCCGTCGGCCCAGAACCGCGAACCATCCTTGCGCTTGTGCCAGCGGTAGTCGGCCGCCCGCCCCTGCTCGGCCGCCAGCGCCATTTCGCCAAACGGTTGGCCCTGGTCGAGATCCTCCGCGGTGAAGGTGATGGCCGTGCTGGCGCCCAGGGCCTCATGTTCTTCAAAGCCAAACAGGTGGCGCGCGCCCACGTTCCAGCTGGTAATGAGGGAATCGGTATCGAGCGTGATGATGGCGAAATCCTGCACTTCATCGTACATCTGGCGCAGCAGCAACTCCGGGCTGATGTGCATGCGGATGCTCCCGCGCGGCGGATGGGGCGGCGTGGCGGGGCCCGAGGACGGGGATGGATCGGCTTCGCTGGTCATCGTTCAAATCCGTAGTGGGCATTGTTTGACTGCGCGTAGCCGGCGAGGTTCCGCCTTCATTTGCAGCCGGTATTGCCCGTGCCGGTGCAGCATCGCCCGAATAACACTATTGCAAGAACGCGCCGGACATCGCTGATACACTGGAATTCGGCACAGGGTCATCGACGACCGGACCGCCCCGGGAACTTTTCACCGCAACAATGAGGAGATCGCAATGAAGTCGATGTTGATATGGGTCGCTGCCATGGTGCTCGCCACCGGCGCCCGCGCCGATGCCGTGGGGGATCTGGCCAAGTCGAAAGGCTGCACTGGTTGCCATGCCGTGTCGACCAAGCTGGTCGGTCCGGCCTTCAAGGACGTGGCGGCAAAATATGCAGGCCAGAAGGACGCCGAGGACACGCTGGTACAAAAGGTCATCAAGGGCGGCGCAGGCGTGTGGGGGCCGGTGGCCATGCCGCCCAACCAGGTCACCGAAGCCGAGGCGCACACCCTGGTCAAGTACGTGCTGTCGGTGAAGTAATGTAGTGCTGACAGAGGCGCCAGGACTGGCCACGTTGGCGCCTTCGTTTTTCCCGCAATTGGCTATCCGCAAGCGGTCGCTGCCGTCCTACCATCTCCTTGTCGCCTCACTCAACCCCAAGGAGAACTACCATGACGCAACGTACCGATTTCTACACCGCTTCCCCCGACGCCATGAAGGCGCTGATCGCCCTTGAAGTGGCAGTGAGCAAACTTGGCCTGGAAAAATCGTTGCTTGAGCTGATCAAGTTGCGCGCTTCGCAAATCAACGGCTGCGGCTTTTGCGTCGACATGCACACCACCGACATGAAGAAGGCGGGCGAGACTGACCGCCGCATCAATGGCGTCGTGGCCTGGCGCGAAACGCCCTTCTTCACCGAACGCGAGCGCGCTGTGCTGGCCTGGACCGAAGCGCTCACGCAGTTGTCGATCAGCCACGCACCGGACGCCGACTACGACGCCCTGGCGACCCTTTTCACGCCCAAGGAGCAGGTCGATATTTCGCTGGCCATCTGCACCATCAATGCCTGGAACCGTTTTGGCGTGGGTTTCCGCAAACAACCGGCCCTGTGAGGCGATGATGAAAACCAGCAAACTGATGGTCGCCCTGCTGGGCGCCGCCATGGCGTGGCATGTGTCAGCCCATGAAGTCCTCGAGAACAAGGGCGCCGGCCAGGAACAGCGCGCCGTGCTGATGCAGAAGGCGCTGCCCGAAATGGCCGGCAAGCAGGGCACCCTGCTGACGGTGCGCTACGCGCCGGGCCAGGCATCGACGCCGCACGAGCATCCCGGCTCCGTGTTCGCCTACGTGCTCGAAGGCACGGTGACCTCGCAACTGGAAGGCGAAGCGCCCGTCACCTACAAGGCCGGCCAGTCCTGGTACGAACCGCCCCATGCGGGCCATATCGTGTCGAAAAACGCCAGCCAGAGCGCGCCCGCCACCCTGGTCGTGTTCCTGATCACGGGCGAAGGCGAAGCCATCGCCAAACCCCGCTAGCCCATCTCGGCCAGCACGTCGCGCACCCGCATCAGGGCCGGCTCGATGTCGAGCGTCTCGATGGCGCCGTAGCCGAGGAACAGCCCGCTTTCGGGGGGGCGGTCCGTGTAAAAATCGGCCAGCGCGTACAGGCCCACCTCGGCCCGGCGGGACAGCCGTTGCAACAGGCGGATGTCGACGCCGCGGGTGGCCACGGCGGCCACGTGGAAGCCAGCCGTATTGGGCACCAGCCGGAACCAGGGCGCCAGCGGCCCGGCAAATTGCTTCATCAACGCTTCCCGGCGGGTGGCGTAGATGCCGTGGCCGCGGCGTATGTGCTTGAGCAACAGGCCATCGTCGATGAAGTGCGCCAGCGCGTACTGCACGGCGGCGGGGCTGTGCCAGTCGAACACGTGCTTGGCCGACAGCAGCGGCTGCACCAGGGCGCGTGGCGCGACGATGTAGCCGACCCGCAGTTCCGGCAGCATGACCTTGGAAAAGCTGCCGACAAAGGCGACGACGCCGTGCCGGTCCATGCTTTGCAGCGAATCGGTGGGCCGGCCTTCGTAGCGGAACTCGCTGTCGTAATCGTCCTCGATGATGAGGGCGCCGATCCGATACGCCAGCGCCAGCAACTGTTCGCGCCGCGCCACGCTCATCGGCATGCCGAGCGGGAACTGGTGCGCCGGCGTGGTGTAAATCAGTTTTGTGTCTGGCGGAATCTGGTCGACCTGCATGCCCTGCTCGTCGACGCCAATACTCACCACGCGCGCGCCCTGGGCCAGGAACAGCATGCGCGCCAGCGGGTAGCCGGGGTCTTCCATCGCCACCACATCGCCCGGCCCCACCATGATGCGGGTGAGCAGGTCAAAGCCTTGCTGGGCGCCATTGGTGACGATCACCTCATTGTCGGTGCAGCGCACCCCGCGCGAGAAGCCGCTGTGCCTGGCGATGGCGGCGCGCAGACTCGGCACGCCCCCGGTGGGACCATAGCGGCCCAGGGCGCTGTTGTTCTTGCGCAGGCCAAACAGCATGGAGCGGCGCCACTCGTCATGGGGGAAATGGCCGGAGGTCGGCATGCCGCCAATGAACTCGTAGCGCGAACTTCCCTCCGGCATGGGGTGGCGCAAGGGCGTGTGCAGGCCGCGCCAGTAAACCAGGGTGGCGTTGCCCGCCAGCGCATCCTGGGCCGGTGTCACCGCGGCGGCGGCCGAGGCAGCGTCGCCGCTGACAAAGCTGCCCTTGCCGATGTGGCCGACAATCAGGCGCTCGAAGGACAGGCGCGCATAGGCGTCGGCGACGGGTTTCCTTGAAATGCCCAGCTGCTGGGCCAACAGGCGCGACGGCGGCAACTGCTGGCCGCGCGCGAGGCGGCCGTCGTGGATGGCGGCGGCGATGCCGCGGTACACCTGTCCGGACAGATCGCTGTCACCGGAAAGTTGAACGTGCAATTCCATGGGGCCCCTGGCTCGAGATACGGCAATGGCGCCATTCTAGCCCCGCTGCTTTTTTCCTTGTGAAATTAACAGCTTGTACGCTCGCCCAAGGTTTACAGTATCCTTGCTGCTTCGCCGCCATTGCCCCCTCCATGCGCCTCACGACGTACACCGATTACTCCCTGCGCACCCTGCTCCACATCGGCAGCAACCGCCATCGCCTGGTCACCATCCAGGAGATTGCGGATCTGCACGCCATTTCAAAGAACCACCTGACGAAAGTGGTGCACCAGCTGGGCCTGTTTGGCGTGATCGAAACCGTACGCGGGCGCAACGGCGGCCTGCGCCTGCGCCACGAGCCGAAGGACATCAACCTTGGCGCCATCGTGCGGCGCACCGAGAGCGATTTCTACATGGCGGAGTGCTTCAACCCGCAAGGCACGCCCTGCGGCCTGGATGGCGCCTGCGCCCTCAAAGGGGTGCTGTTCGACGCCACCGCCGCCTATCTGGCCGTGCTCGACAACAAGACCCTGGCCGACCTCCTGCCCGAGCCGAAACCGGCCAGCGCAACATTGAATTTCTACCCCAGGGCCGTCCCGGCCAACGATTAGCCGCTATCCTCGCAGTTCAGCCTTGATGCAGCCGCTGGCAATGTTTCGGCGCGCCACCTGAAGTCCCGGCCGGGGTGGCCTCGCAGGCGAGCCGGGACCAATCTGTCCAGGATCACGACCATGAACAGCAGCCCCGCGTCCGCCAGCAGCGCCCACGCCGTTCCGCCCGCCCAGCCCGGCCCGGCCGCGCTGGTCGACGCCCTCAACAATACCTTCGGCCGCCATCCCGGCAAGCGCGCTTCGCACGCCAGGGGCTTTTGTACGATCGCCCATTTCACGCCCGATATCGATGCCGCCCGATTTGCCGCGAGCGGCCTGTTCTGCGTTGATTCGGCCAGTGCGCTGGTGCGCTTTTCCGTCGGCGGCGGCAACCCCAATGTGTCCGACAAAAGCCGCACCGTGCGCGGCATGGGAGTACGCATCACGGCCGCCAATGAAAGCTGGGACCTGGTGCTGATCTCGGAACCGGTGTTCTTTGCAGCCACCCCGGCCTCGTTTGTCAGCTTTCTGGCCGCCCGCGTGGCCGATCCGGCCACCGGCAAGCCGGACCCGTCCAGGATCGCCGCCCACAACGAGAGATACCCGGACGGCGCCACCCAGCCAGCCCTGCTGGCCGCCCATGCGGCCCCATTTTCCTACGCCCGCACCGCCTATTTTTCCAACAATGCGTTTGTGTTTCGCAACAGCTCGGGCACACGGATCAGCGCCCGCATCGTGGTCGAACCCCTGCTGGGCACGCGCTACCTGAATGGGGAGGAAGAAGCCAGCTTCGCCGACAATTTTCTTGAAGACGAGTTGCGCTGCCGCCTGCGCTGCGATCCGGCCGCTTTTGAAATCTACGCCCTGCTGCCGGCGCCGGGCGACTCGCTGATCGATCCCAGCCAGGTCTGGCAGGGCAGCGAGAAGCGCAAGCTGGGCACGCTGTATGTGACCGACATGGCCGGCAGCGACGCCTGCGACAGCCTGGTGTTCTCGCCGGTCAACCTGCCCGCGGCGATCACTCCCGGTGACGATCCCATCCTGGCGGCCCGGCACGCGGCCTACGGGGTGTCGCTGCTGCGCCGGACGGCGGCGGCGGCAGGGGCAACACTAGCAGGACCTGCTGCCACCGTGGCCGCCTGAGCAGGCATCCCGGCGCATCGCCCCAACATGGAATTGACATGGACACCGTCAGCCTGCTCCTTTCCGCCTTCGTGCTCTCCGTCACGGGCCTGTTTGTCTTCATCTGGTCGCTGCGCCAGCGCCTGTTTGAACTGACGCCGGCCGCGTCGCGGGTGATTTTTTCGGAAGGCGAAATCGGCGTCGGCGAGGAACCCGCCGCCACCGCGCGCCAGCAGGTGGGCCTGGCCGCCACCGGCCATCACGCGCCGCCGCTCGACGCGGCCCAGCAGGCGAGCCTGGAGGCGGACTTGCGCGAGCGGGTCGAAGCGGACAAGTCTTCCGCCTTCGTCGTCTTCATGTTTCTCAGTTGCGCCGTGGTGTGGCTGGTGGTGGGCTCGCTGGCCGGGCTGACCAGTTCCTATAAATTGCACCAGCCCGACTTTTTGACGGGCCAGGCCTGGCTCAGCTTTGGCCGCCTGCGCACCATTCACCTCAATGCGGTGGCCTACGGCTGGGCGCCGATGGCCTCGCTGGGCATTGCCATGTGGCTGTTGCCACGCCTGCTCAAGACGCGCCTGATCGGGGCCCGCTACGCCATCGTCGGCTGCATGCTGTGGACGGCCGGGCTGATCGCGGGACTGGGCTGCATCGGGGCCGGCATCAGCGATGGCATGGAGTGGCTGGAAATTCCCTGGCAGGTCGATGTCCTGCTGGTGGCGGGCGGCGCCCTGATCGGCATCCCCCTGGTTTACACCTTGCAGGCGCGCAAGGTGGACCATTTGTACGTGTCGATCTGGTACATGGGCGCGGCCCTGTTCTGGTTTCCCGTGCTGTTTTTTGTCGCCAAGCTGCCCTCGGTCCACGTGGGCGTCGAGCAGGCGACCATGAACTGGTGGTTCGGCCATAACGTGCTCGGCCTGTTCTACACGCCGATGGCGCTGGCCTCCGTATACTACTTCCTGCCCAAGATCATCGGCCGGCCGGTGCAGTCGTACAACCTGTCCCTGCTGGGCTTCTGGACCCTGGCCTTCTTTTACGGCCAGGTGGGCGGCCACCACCTGATCGGCGGCCCCGTGCCCAGCTGGATGGTGACGCTCTCGATCGTGCAAAGCATGATGATGCTGGTGCCCGTGCTGTCGTTTTCCATCAACCAGCATCTGACCATGCGCGGCCACTTCGGCATGCTGCTGCACTCGCCCACCCTGCGCTTTATCGTGTTTGGCGGCATGATGTACACGGTCAGCTCCGTGCAGGGTTCCTTCGAGGCGCTGCGCAGCATCAACACCGTTGCCCACTTCACCCATTTCACGATTGCCCACGCCCACATCGGCCTGTACGGCTTTGTCACCATGGTCATGTTCGGCGCGATGTATTTTGTGATGCCGCGCGTGATGTCCTGGGAATGGCCCTACCCCGGCCTGATCGTGGCGCACTTCTGGCTGGTCACAATCGGCTTTGCCATCTATTTCATCGGGCTGACCATCGGCGGCTGGCTGCAGGGCCTGGCCATGCTCGACGCCAGCAAGCCCTTCATGGATTCCGTCACGGTGACGATGCCCTACCTGCAAAGCCGTTCCGTCGGTGGCGCCCTGATGACCCTTGGCCACCTGGTGTTTGCGTTTCACTTTGCCGTGATGGCCTTGCGGCACGGCCCGGCCCGCACCGGCGCGGCCCTGCTGTACACCCGCCGCCCCGCAACCCTGGCAGGAGCATAGCCATGCAGGACGAAGTCAGAC
The DNA here is from genome assembly GCA_045810505.1 of Massilia sp. Taxonomy (GTDB): domain Bacteria; phylum Pseudomonadota; class Gammaproteobacteria; order Burkholderiales; family Burkholderiaceae_D; genus JAFCUW01. The sequence goes on along the minus strand of JBJMVV010000032.1, from coordinate 11,275 downwards.
TATTGGGCGGCGCCATGGTGACGCTGGCGCTGGCGGCGGGGGTGCTGGTGATCGTGCCGTTTTTCCAGGTGCGCAATCTGCAACCGCCGGCCGGCTTGAAGGCCTACACGGCGGCCCAGTTGCGCGGGCGCCAGGTGTATATCGCCAACGGCTGCATCTATTGCCATTCGCAGCAGCCGCGCGACCGCTCGCAGGCGCCGGACGACAAGCGCGGCTGGGGCCGCGCCTCGGTGGCGGCGGACTATTATTATGACCGGCCCCACCTGCTGGGCACCAGCCGCACCGGCCCCGACCTGTTCAACATCGGCGCGCGCCAGCCCAGCGCCGACTGGCACCTGGCCCATCTGTACCAGCCGCGCTCCTTTACCAGTACCTCCATCATGCCGGGCTACCCTTTCCTGTTCGACCTGAAAGATGCGGCCGAAACGGGCGACCGGGTGGTCAACATGCCCGACGGTTTCACGCCAGCCGGCAAGGTGGTCGTGGCCAGGGCCGAGGCGCTCGACCTGGTCACTTACCTGCAGGGACTGGACCATACCTATCCCGTGCTGGACGCTCCCACCAGCGAGGCCAGGCGATGAACGACTCGTCCAAAAACCGCACCCGCCTGCGTGAAAATCCCGATCCCCACGAGGGCAGCAATCCCGTGCCTTTCCTGATCAAGCTGCTGATCGCCAGCGTCACGGCATGGGGGGTGTTTTATATCGCGACGACCCAGCATGACGACGATCCCGCCCTGGGCGACCACCGCACCTTGTCCACCCTGGCCGGCAAGGTCAAGGGCGCCAGCGCCAACGGCGCCGAATTGTACGCGGCCAATTGCGTGGCCTGCCACCAGGCCAGCGGCGCCGGCCTGCCGGGCGCGTTTCCGCCGCTGGCGGGATCGGAATGGGTGCTGGGCTCGGACAAGGTGTTGGCCAACATCCTGCTGCAAGGCATCAGCGGCAAGTTGACCGTCAAGCAAGGCAGTTATGACGGCGCCATGCCCGCCTTCAAGGACAAGTTCGACGACAATGAAATCGCCGCCGTGCTCAGCTACATACGCAGCAGTTTCGGCAATACCGGGGCGAAAGTGTCGGCCGACCTGGTGGCCGCCGAGCGCGCCGCCGGCAAGGCCCGCACGGCGCCATGGAATGGCGATGAGGATCTTGGCAAACTCAAATAGTCCAATCGCGGCGACTGCAGTCGCCCTGCTACTCGTGGCCGTGCTTGGCGTGACCGCGCTGTACCAGGCGACCCTGGGCTTTCGCGTCGTCGCCACCGAAGATGCACGCCGCTTGAAAATCCGCGAACAGCCCTTGCTGCTGCCCGCCGGGCCCGTGCTGGCCGGCCTGCGCGCCGATGGGCGGGTGGCGATCGTGACGTTTTTCTACAGCCGCTGCAACACCGTCTGCTCCAGTCTGGGCAGCACCTGCCAGCAACTCCAATCAGCCATCGTGGCGCGCGGCGCCGCGCGGCAGGTGCGCTTGCTCAGTCTGAGTTTTGACGGGCGCGACGACAGCGCCGCCCTGTCCGCCTACGCCGCCCACCAGCACGCTGACAGCGCCGTCTGGCAACTGGCCGCCCTGCCGGCACCGCAGCAGCGGCGCGACCTGCTGGACGCCTTCGGCATCGTCGTGCTGCCGGCGCCGCCCGGCGAATTTCAGCACAACGCCGCCTTTCACGTGGTCGACCGCACGGGACACCTGCGCCGCATTTTCGATCTGGCAGAAGCCGATGCGGCGCTGGCCTACGCCTTGACCCTGGCGACGGCGCCATGATGGCCGCCGCGCTGTTGTTGGCGGCCCTGGGCCTGCGCCCCTGGCTGGAAGCGTCGATGGCCACGCACATGCTGCTGCAACTGCCCGCCATTGCGGTCGCTGGCTGGCTGCTGGGCAAGCGGGTCGGGACCCGGCTGGCGTGGTGCGACGTGCAGGGCTTGAGCAGCCTGGCCATCGTCATGCTGGTCAGCGCTTACTGGATGGTGCCGCGGGTGCTGGAGGCGAGCGTTGGCGGCGCGCTGGCGGAGACGGCGAAGTTCGCGAGCGTGCTGCTGGCGGGGATGCTGCTGCAGATCGGCTTGGCGCGCGCCAACCGCATCGTGCAGATCTTTTTTCTCGGGAACTGGTGCGCCATGACGGCCATTGCCGGCATGCTCTACCAGGAGCAGCCGCGCCAGCTATGCAATGTCTACACGGTGGCCGACCAGGTGATTGCGGGAATCGGCCTGGTCAGCCTGGCCTGCGCCGCGGCGCTGGCCTGGTGTGTGCAGCACCACCGGGTGCTGCTCGACATCGAGCCCGACTATTATTCGAGCGCGGCGGCGGGACCGAAGAACTCGAAATAAGTCTGCTGTTCCGGTACGCCCAGCGCACGCAGGCTGCGCTTGACCGACTGCATGAAGCCGAGTGGGCCCAGGAAGTAGGCGTCGACGTCGCGCGAAGGCGGCAGCCAACGCGCCAGCAGTGCCTGATCGACCATGCCGACGGCGTCGGGCTTGCCGTGCTCGGCGTCATGCTCGGTGTAGCAATAAAACCGCTGGAAATTGTCGTGGCGCTCAGCCAGCGCATCGATGTGATCGCGGAAGGCGTGCACGTGGATGTCGCGCGCGGCGTGGATGAAACGGATCTCGCGCCCGCTGCCAAGCGCAGTCTCGAGCATCGCCAGGGTGGGCGTGAGGCCCACGCCGCCGCTGATCAGGACCAGCGGCTTGTCGCTTTCGGCCAGCACAAAGGCGCCGGCCGGCGGCAGCAGCGCCAGCGTGTCGCCCACGTTCACGGCGTCGTGCAGGTAGCCCGACATCTTGCCGTGCGCCTCGCGCTTGACGCTGATGCGGTAGCTGGCGCCGTTGGCGGCGGCCGACAGGGAATACTGGCGCCGCGTCAACTGGCCTTCGATGACGGCGCTGACGCTGATGTACTGCCCCGGTGCATGCGCCATCACGGCGGCGCCATCGGCCGGGACGAAGGTAAAGGAGGTGATCTCGGCGCTCTCGGCCACTTTGTCCTTGACGATGAAGGCACGCTGGCCGGACCAGCCGCCGGGCGCGGCGGCCTGGGCCGCGTAGATGGTGCGCTCGGCGCCGATCAGGATGTCGGCGAGCTGGCCGTAGGCGGCGCCCCAGGCTTCGATGACGGCATCGGTGGCAATCTCCGCGCCCAGTACTTCGCGGATCGACTTGAGCAAGGCCCCACCCACCAGCGGATAGTGCTCGGGCAGGATCTGCAGGGCGACGTGCTTGTTGATGATGGTGGCGACCATGGGGCCGAGACGGTCGAGCTGGTTGATGTTTTTGGCGTAAGCGAGGATGCCGTTGGCCAGGGCGCGCTGCTGGAGGCCGCCTTGCTGGTTCGACTGATTAAAGTAGGGAACCACCTGGGGATGGTCCGCGAACAGGCTCTTGTAGAAATGAGTGATGAGGGCTTCGCCGCCCGTCTCCAGCAGGGGGACGGTGGCGGTGACGATGGCGCGGTGTTCTGACGATAACATGAGGATCTTTCTTCGTTGATGAGGTGCGGTCAGACAAATCTTAGCGCCTTTCGGTTAAACATGCAAATTGAATGCATGTTTTAGAGCAGGCGCTCTGACGCGCCCAGGCGCATTGTCAGGTGTGGACAGTGCGCAGTTTCTTGACGATCTGGGCCAGGGTGTACGGCTTGTTGATGAAGTCGTAACTGGTCCCGCTGGCTTCCTTGGCGAAGGCTTCGGAGGCGTAGCCGGAGGCAAGGATGATTTTCATGGTCGGCGAACTGGCGCGCGCGTTCTGGGCCAGTTCCAGGCCGTTCATGCGCGGCATCACGATATCGCTGAACAGCACATCGATGTCGGGCCTGGCAGCCAGCACTTCCATGGCTTCGACGCCATCGCGGGCAGTAAACACTTCGTAGCCAAGCGTGCCGAACAGGGCGGCGGCCATCTCGCGCACATCCTCCTGGTCATCGACCACGAGGGCCCGCTCCTGGCTGGCCGGCGCCTGCGTCGCTTCGCTGGCTGCCGCTGCTTCCACCAGCGGGAAATACAGGCGGATGGTGGTGCCCTTGCCGGGAGCGGTGTCGATCACGAGGTCGCCGTTGGACTGCTGGGCCAGGCCATACGCCTGGCTCAGGCCGAGCCCGGTGCCCTGCCCCATCGGCTTGGTCGTGAAGAAAGGATCGATGGCGCGCGTGGCCACATCCGCCGTCATGCCGCTGCCGGAGTCGCATACTTCCACCCTGGCGTAGCCGCCGGCCGGCAGGCTGCCTACGGCGCCGTCGGCGAGCACGACGACATCGGCGCGCACCCGGATGGTGCCGGTGCCGGCGATGGCGTCGCTGGCGTTGACGATCAGGTTCAGCAGCGCTGACTCGAACTGGGCCGCATCGATCCGTACCGCCGGCAGCGGGCCGGCCAGTTCCAGTTGGAAATCGATATTGTCGGTGCATGCGCGCTGCAGCACCGGGGCAAACGCCGTGATCACGGCGGACAGGTCGTGGTTTTCCTGTTTCAGGGGCTGCTGGCGGGCGAAGGACAGCAGTTGCTGGGTGAGCGTGGCGCCGCGGTCGGCAGCGCGCGCGATGGCGTCGAGCACGCGGGCGTCCTCGGGCGGACGGGGCACGCGTTGCAGCACGCCCAGGCCGTTGACGATGACGCTGAGCAGATTATTGAAATCGTGCGCAACGCCGCCCGTCAGCTTGCCGATCGCTTCCAGTTTTTGCGACTGGAACAGGGCTTCGTTGGTGCGCGCCAGTTGCTCGGCGGCGTTGCGGCGTTCCGTGATGTCGCGCGTGACCTTGGCAAAGCCGAGCAGTTGCCCCAGCGAGTCCTTGATCGGGTCGATGACGACGTGAGCCCAGAAGCGCGAACCGTCCTTGCGCACGCGCCAGCCTTCCGCTTCAAAGCGGCCCTGTTCGAGCGCCGTGCGCAGCGCCCGCGCCGGCAGGCCGGCGGCCTGGTCTTCGGGCGTGTAAAAGCGCGAAAAATGCGCGCCCAGGACGTCGCTTTCCTCATAGCCCTTGATGTGCCGGGCGCCGGCATTCCAGTTGCTGACCATGCCTTCAGGCGAGAGCATGTAGATGGCGTAATCGGTGACACCCTGGACCAGCAGGCGAAACCGCTCTTCGCTGGCGTGCAATTTTTCGGCCGCCATTTTTTTATCGGTGATGTCGCGCGTGATCTTGGCGAAGCCGCGCAGCACGCCGGCGTCGTCGCGGATCGCGTCGAGCACCACCGAGGCCCAGAAGCGGGTGCCGTCCTTGCGCACGCGCCAGCCTTCGTCCTCGAACTTTCCTTCCGCGATGGCCGTTGCCAGCGCCCGCGCGGGCAGGTTCCCGGCGCGGTCCTCCTCCGTATAAAACACGGAGAAATGGCGGCCGATGATTTCCTCGCTGGTATAGCCCTTGAAACGGCGCGCGCCCGCATTCCAGCTGCTCACGATGCCTTCGGGCGAGAGCATGTAGATGGCGTAATCGGTCACGCCGGCAACGAACAGTCGCAGGCGTTCAGCGTCAGACAAAGGCACAGGAGAGGATTCGGCAGCGGTCATACTCGATTTCAACTACACCCGCGCAGCGCGCTTGGGCAAACGCCGTGACTATAACTCAAAAGCAACTGATCAGCGATTCACTTGAAACCGTCCGTCCAGGCCCGCTACCTGCACTTAACAAACGGAAACCGAACAATTGTGACCAGATGTTTTAGAATAGAACAAATTTCGCAATTATTTAATCCGGCAAAAACATGGCAAAAGACGAGGATGCGCCCCGGGCCATAATCGGGCGGCTGATCACCGCAAATCCCGACGACGCCGTCGACACCAGCATCGATGTGCTGGAGCTGCTGGCGAACAACCTCGTCGGCATCATTGGTGAGCAGGGTTTCGAGACCTTGCTGTTTCGCAGCGCCCACAGGGTCAATCTCGATTTCCCCTGGCTGATGTATGACCCCCGCACGCGCCCGGCCGACCCGGAATTTCTGCTGCTGCGCGAGTGCTTTGAAGGACAGTCGCGCCAGCAGGCCAGCAAGGCCAGCGCCTTATTACTAATCACACTGATCGAACTTCTGTCCGCCCTCATCGGCGAACACATGACCATGTTGATCGTGCAACCGGCGCTGGGCCGCGCCCGGGCAAGAAACAATAGCAAGGAGCAGGACAATGGGTAAGCGAGTACACATCGGCAAGCTGGTGACCGGCGTGCCAGGGTTTGACGAACTGCTCGGGGGCGGCGTCCCTGAATTCTCGTTCAACCTGATTGCCGGCACGCCCGGCAGCGGCAAGACCACCCTCGCCCACCAAATCATGTTTGCGCTGGCCAATCCCCAGCGCCGCGCCCTGTTTTTCACGGTGCTGGGCGAACCGCCCCTGAAAATGCTGCGCTACCAGCAGCAGTTTTCCTACTTCGATTTCGACAAGCTGGAAAATTCGATCCGCTTCGTCAACCTGGCGTCAGACATGGTCGACGGCAATTTCGACCGGGTCATCGCCCGCATCATCGACGAAGTGCAGGAATTTTCGCCCAGCCTGGTGTTTGTCGATTCCTTCCGCTCCGTGGTGCAGGCGGCACCATCGGGCGAGCAAGGTTTCTCCGACCTGCAATATTTCATCCAGCAACTGGGCATGCAGATGACCAGCTGGCAGGCGACCACCTTCCTGATCGGCGAATACTTGCAGCCGGACACGGAATCGGGACCCGTCTTCACCGTCGCCGACGGCATACTGTGGCTGTCCCAGCTGGTCCGGGGCGACTCGATGGTGCGCAAGATGCAGGTTGTCAAAATGCGCGGCGCCAACCAGAAGCTGGGTTCCCACACCTTCCGCATCGACGGTGACGGCGTACAAGTGTTTCCGCGCGCAGTGGTCCAAGCGCCGCCCGCGCCCGTTACGATGCTGGAGAGCCAGCGCCTGTCCACCGGGGTGGCGGCGCTCGACGCCATGATGGGTGGCGGCGTGCCGGCCGGCTACTCCCTGCTGGTTGCAGGACCTACCGGATCGGGCAAGACCATCCTCGCCACAGAGTTTCTGGCCGAAGGCGTGCGGCTGGGCGAGCACGGCATTATTGCGGCGTTCGAAAAAAGCCCCAACCAACTCTTAAGCTACAAACTTAACGAACTAGTTGGATCAGGCATGGTTGGCGTCGTCAACACGCGCTCGCTCGACCTGTCCATCGATGAGATCCTGCATGAACTGGTGACGATGATCGACCGTACCGGCGCCCGTCGGGTGGTGATCGATTCACTGTCCGGTTTCGAACTGGCGCTGTCGGCAATTTTCCGCGACGACTACCGCGAAGCCCTGTACCGGCTGGTGGCCATTTTGACGGCCAAGGGCGTGACGGTAATGATGACGGCCGAGCTGGAAGACCGCTACGACGTGCTGCGCTTCAGCTCCTACGGCAACGCCTTCCTCGCCGACGCCATCATCAACCAGCGCTACGTGGAATTGAACGGCCAGTTCCGCCGCGTGCTGTCGGTCATCAAGGTGCGCGGAAGCGATCACAGTAAGGATGTGCGCTTCTACGACGTCGTGGACGGACGCACCGTGATCGGCGAGCGGGTGACGGGCTACACGGGCGTGCTGTCCGGCCAGCCCCTGCGCGCGCGCCGCTCTGACCGCATCAGGAAGCCCTTGAGACTGCCAAAGTAAATCACCGGCGCCGCGTGCGCCGGTTTTTTTGCCTGACTGCTTAAGCTTACGACGTCGGCCCCGGATCGCTGCCCATCGCGACATCAAGCGATTTATGCAACGCCGCGTTGAACGCCGGCAGATCGTCCGGTTTGCGGCTGGTGATGAGGCGCCCGTCGATCACGACCTGGTCATCGGTCCATTCAGCGCCGGCGTTGCGCAGATCGTTCTGCAGGCTGGGCCAGCTGGTGAGGTGCTTGGCCTTGGCCACGCCGGCGTCGATCAGGGTCCAGGGCCCGTGACAGATGGCGGCAATCGGCTGCTCGGTCTCGGCAAAGGCGCGGATGAAATCGATCGCCTCGGTTGACAGGCGCAGCATGTCCGGATTGGCCACGCCGCCGGGCAGCAGCAGCGCGGCGTAATCGTTCGGCCTGGCGTCGCGCACGTGTTTGTCGACCTTGAACTGCTCGCCTTTGTCCAGATGATTAAAACCCTGCACCTGGGCGCCCGCATCCTTGGGCGAGAGCAATTCAATGCGCGCGCCGTGCTCGATCAGGTAATCGCGCGGGGAAGTGAATTCAATTTGCTCGACGCCGTCGGTCATGAGGACGGCGATGGTTTTTCCATTCAGACTGCCTGGTTCTGATGCCATGTAGTTCTCCGGTGAGTGAGTGGGCCGCTATTGAAAGTCAGATCAGTGTAGCGACGCGCCGCCCTGCTGTCGCTTGCGTTCCGTGCGGCTATGAATCCCGTTAACTTTCATTGCGCGATGAAAAATCCAGCGTTGTTTGTCGAGGCAAAAACGTAGTTTCTATACAATTTTTCACTTTCGGCCAACCCACGGCGCATGGGCTGGCCTAAAATAGCGCGATGCAAAACAGCTAACACCGGCGTCAACCGGTCGGCTGTCCATGGGATCGTTCGATGACCATCAAACGGCTACTTTGTATTTCCGCACACGGCGGCCTGGCCCTGCACCAGCAGTGCGGCGCGCTGGCTGGCTGGGACATCTGCACAGTCTCGAGCCTGCGTGAAGCGGCCAGCGTGCTGTCCTCCCAGCATTATCTGGTCGGCCTGCTGCTCGATCTTCCCGCCGCCGGCACGATTGCCGAACTCGACAGCTTTTTACGCCGCCATGCCCACGTCCAGTGGATCGGCGTGCCAGGCCGCGGCCTGCTCGACGATCCCGCCTGGCGCGCGCTGGTGCTGGACCATTTTTGCGATTTTCATACCCCGCCGCTGGACCGGGCGCGGCTGGGCCACACGCTCGGCCATGCGCACGGCTGGGCCAGCTTGCGGGCGGCGCGCGGCTGCCACGCCGAAGACGCCATGACCAGCATCGACGGCCAGGCCCCGGCTGTGGTCGCCCTGCGCAGCCAGATCCGCAAGGTGGCCAACGTCAACGCGCCGGTGTTGATCTGGGGCGAAAGCGGCAGCGGCAAGGAACTGGCGGCCCAGGCCATCCATGCCCAGTCGCCCCGCGCCGGCCGGCCCTTCGTGCCGATCAACTGCGGCGCCCTGCCCGCCAGCCTGATCCAGTCGGAACTGTTCGGCTACGAACGTGGCGCGTTCACCGGTGCCGCGAAGGAAAAAGCCGGGCTGATTGAATCGGCCAACGGCGGCACGATTTTCCTCGACGAGATCGGCGACCTGCCCAAGGACATCCAGAGCAACCTGCTGCGCTTTCTGCAGGAGCGCACCATCATGCGCATCGGCGCCACCCGCGAAATCAAGGTCGACGTGCGGGTGATTGCGGCGTCTCACATCAACCTGAAAACGGCCGTGGCGCAAGGCAATTTCCGCGAAGACTTGTATTACCGGCTCAACGTGCTGCCCATCCGCGTGCCGCCCCTGCGCGAGCGCAAGGCCGACCTGCCCCAGCTGGCAGAGGTATTTTTCCGCGCCTATGCCGATGACAAGGGCGCCCACGTCAAGGGCTTCTCCAGCCAGGCCCTGCGCGCCATGCAGCAGTACGACTGGCCTGGCAATGTGCGCGAACTGATCAACTGCATCCGCCGCGCCATGGTGCTGGCCGAAGCCAGCCTGATCCATGCGGCCGACCTCAACCTGCCGGTTGAACCGGAGCAGCCGATGGGCGATGCCCTGGTCGACTCAAGGGTACGCGCCGAGCGCGACGCCATCTGCGTGAGCCTGGCCAACGCGGGCAAAAATGTCACCCATGCGGCGCGCGACCTGGGCGTGTCGCGCATGACTTTGTATCGTTTGCTGGCCAAGCACAACATCTCGATTTAGGCCGCTTCCTACAAGCTGTCACAGCAATGTGACAGTGCCTCAAACCCCGTAAGACAATCTCTTTCCCTCTGTAGTTTGAAGCCGGCGGTGACGATTTTCGCTTCAGCCGCATTCTGAGTGTCACAAGCTTGATACAGGTGTTCGTCTGACACGTTGTAAGCCGGAATCTGAATCGATCCGCAACAAAAATTCCACCAAGAATGCGCTAACAAATCAACAACTTATCGACTGCCGAGATCGCTGGCACTGTCCTTGCAATAGTTCTCTCGTCCGGCTGAACCAAGGTTCGGCTGGTCTTCCACATTGAGTCGATAACCGGAGAGGATTTCATGAAACGCACCGCGATCGCAGCAGCAGTGATGATGATGGCAATGAGCTTTGCAGCCCAGGCCCAGCAGACCAACAGGAGTGGGGAAGAGAGCCACGACAACACGCAGAACAGCTCTTCGCAGGACAATAACAGCGCACAGAACAACAGCACCGGCTCGGCCCGCGCCAGCGAGGCTGCCGCCGCCGCCAACAACGGCGGCACCGCCACCAGCACCATGGACAATGCGTTCAACACGTCCTCGGCCACGGCCACCAGTTCGCTCTCCGGAACGGTCACGGGCAACACCATCAATAACATCGGCAACGTCGCCAATAACAGCGGCAATGCCAACGGCGGCCGTGGCACCGGCGCTCGCGGCGGCACCGGTGAAGGCGGCAGTGCGCGCGGCGCCGATGGCGGCAATGGCGCCCGCGCTGGCGGCGCCAACGGTGGCAATGGCGACGACGGCGGCAATGCCCGCTCCGGTTCGGCCAGCAACGGCGGCGTGCGGGTCGGCGCGACCATTGGCGGTGACGGCGGCGCTGGCGGGGCCACGGGCGACGCCCGCAGCGGTCGTGGCGCAACCGGCGGCGCCGGCGGCGAAGGCGGCAATGGCGGCCGTTCCTACGCTGGCGGCAGCAACGGCGGCAACGCGGCGGCCCTGTCGGGCAGCGGCGGCAGCGCGCGCGGCATCGGCGGCGACGGCGGACGGGGCGCCTCGGGCGGCATTGCACTGGGCGGCTTTGGCGGCCAGAGCGGTCCACTTGATGGCGGCAATGCCGGCGATTCCGGCACCGCCAGCGGCGCCATCGGCGGCGACGGCGGCAACATTGCCAGGTCCTCGGGTGGTCGCGCCGGCGGCGGTGGCGGCACGGGCGGCTCCGCCACCAACACTTCCGGCGCTGGCGGGGCTGGCGGCACGGCAACAACAGGCGGCGGCGGCGCAGGCGGCACGCTGACCAGCACGGCCGGCAACGGCGCAGCGGCAACGGGCGGCGCAGGCGGCTCGGGCGGCGCAGGTGCGGGCGGCAGCGGCACTGGCGGCACTGCCACCGGCGGCACGGCCACCGGCGGCGCAGGCGCAGGCGGCACCTCCACCGCTGGTGCAGGCGGCGCGGGCGCAGCAGGCGGCGCCG
>JBJMVV010000031.1:0-11240 GCA_045810505.1 Massilia sp. | reverse complement strand
GGGGGGGGGGTGGGGGGGGTGGGTGTTGAGGGTTTGCGGGGGGGTGGGTGGGGCGTGCGCGTGGGGGTGGCGCGACGGGGATCGTTCGGGCGAGACGTAGCGCGGTGTGGGGCTGTTGGATAGAAGGTAGAAGGGTAAAGGGATAAAGGGCAAAAAGGGCAAAAAGGGCAAAGGCAAAAAAGGGACAGGCACCTGCGGCGCCAGTCCCGTCGGCGTGCGCCAGTCACTGCCGCTTACTCTTCCTTGCCGCCCTGGCGGCTGCCTTTGCTGGCGGCGCCGGAAGCCGAGGCGGCGGCGCGGCTGGCGGACTGGCGGCTCTCGCCGCCCTTGCGGCCGATTTCAGCCATGTGGTTGCGGTCGCGGCTGACGGCTTCGCCGCCTTTCTGGCCGGCGCGGCGGGCTTCCTCGGAGTCGAACTCGTGGGCTGTGCCTTTCTGGTGGGCGGCCTGGCCGCCCTTGCTGGCGATTTCGCGCTGCTGGTTCTGGTCCATTGCAGCGAAACCCCGTTTGGCAGGCGTGCCGCTGCCGCTGCTGCTCTTTTGGGCGCTGCCGCCCGTCGTCGCGCTCTTGCGCGCGCCGCCTTCCTTGCTCGTAGCCATGTCACTCTCCTTAAAGACAATCAGTTGAAGAACCGGGTCGGCCTGCTCCGCTTTGCCGGGTACGCATGAATGCGCTCTTGAATTTAGAGAGGGGGCTGGCCGCTTAAGTTCCGTGATCCGCCGCGATTGCTCAAATTAGGCGGAAGCTGCGGCCGCAGACCACAAGGGCAGGGCTGCGCCGCCGGGCAGGCGGGCCAGTTCATCGACCACGGCGGCAGCGCTTTCGCGCGCTGTCGGCAGGTAGGCTTCGGCGACGACGGCGGCGCCCGACTGGGCGCCGCCGATGACATCGAAGACGCGGTCGTGCCAGGCTGCCCAGCGTTCGACGGCGGGATGGATTTGGCGGAGGAAGAGGTAGACGCCCGCGGCGGGGTCGGCACAGTGCAGCAGTTCGTGGCTGGTATAAATGCTGGCGTCAAGTTGTTGGCGGGCCAGGCGGGTGCTGGCGTCGCTGATCTGGCGCCAGGCGTCCAGGTTGCGCTGCACCAGGTCGCTGGCCAGGGCGGCCTGCGCATGCCAATGCGCCCTCAGCGCGGGAAATTCGTGGTGGTTCATGGCGTCCTCGATGGGGATGGGTACCATCAGATGACGCCGGCGGCGTGAAGTTCCGCTTGCGGACACGCCGTGCGATCTGGCGCAAACAAATCGTCCGCGCCAAAAAAAAGCCAGGCGCGCGCCTGGCTTTGCGTGTTACTAAGGGGACGATCAGGCCTCGGCCACCTTCAATACCAGCTTGCCGAAATTCTTGCCTTCGAAAAGCATCAACAGGGCTTCAGGGAATTTTTCCAGGCCGTCGACGACGTCTTCGCGGCTCTTGAACGTGCCTTCCTTCATCCACTTGGCGATGGCGGCCACGCCTTCGGGATAGCGCGGGGCGTAGTCGAACACGACGATGCCTTCCATGCGGGCGCGGTTCACCAGCAGCGACAGGTAGTTGGCCGGGCCTTTCACGGGCGTGGTGTTGTTGTACTGGGAGATGGCGCCGCAGATGATGATGCGGGCCTTCAGGTTGATGCGGGTCAGGACCGTGTCGAGGATGTCGCCGCCCACATTGTCGAAATAAACGTCGACGCCGTTCGGGCAATATTGCTTCAGGCCTTCGCGCACATCGCCATTCTTGTAGTCGATGCAGGCGTCGTAACCGAGTTCATTGACGACGAAATCACACTTGTCCTTGCCGCCGGCGATGCCGACGACCTTGCAGCCGAGGTGCTTGGCGACCTGGCCGACGGTCTGGCCGACCGCGCCGGCCGCGCCGGAAATGACGACGGTCTCGCCGGCCTTGGGCTGGCCCACGTCGAGCAGGCCGAAGTAGCCCGTCATGCCCGGCATGCCGAGGGTGTTGAGCCAGGTGGTGAGGGGCGCCACGCGGGGATCGATCTTGAAGAAGTTGCCGGTCTTGTCGTCGGCCGCGCCCACCCAGTATTGCTGCACGCCGATGCCGCCCGAGACATGGTCGCCCACGGCGAACTTGGGCGACTTCGAGGCCACCACCACGCCGACGCCGCCGGCGCGCATGACTTCGCCGATGCCCACCGGACGGATGTAGGACTTGCCTTCGTTCATCCAGCCGCGCATGGCCGGATCGAGCGACAGGTACAGGGTCTTGATGACGACTTCGCCATCGCCGATCTCGCGCACCGCTTCGCTGGTGGTCTGCCAGTCGGTGGCCTTGGGCATGCCGACGGGACGGGCGGCAAGGCGGTACTGGGTGTTCTGCAAAGTGCTGGCGGCGCTGGCGCTCATGGCGGTCCTTTCAGGGAAGTAGAGCGGCTTACTATACCTGATTCAGGACGCAATGTGCACGGTCGTTCTATTTTATTCCACGGGTTGCCGGGGCGGCTTTCATGGCGCATGCGACAATAGCGCTCTGACTGCCCATCCTTCAATCCCATGCCGCCCAGCCAGCCGCCCGAGTTCATTCTCACCCTGTCCTGCCGCGACCAGCGCGGCATCGTCCATCGCGTGGCGGGCCTGTTGGCCGAGCATGGCGGCAACATCATCGATTCGGCCCAGTTCGGCGATGCCGAGGCGGGGCGGTTTTTCATGCGCGTCCACTTCGTCGTCGACGCGCCGGCGGACGGCGTGCAGGAAGGGCTGCGCGCCGCGCTGGCGCCGCTGGGCGAAGCGCTGGAAATGGACTGGAAACTGCACGACGCCCACGTCAAACCGCGTGTGATGCTGATGGTGTCGAAGATCGGCCATTGCCTCAACGACCTGCTGTTTCGCTACAAGAGCGGCCTGCTGCCGGTGGAAATTCCCGCCATCGTTTCCAATCACATGGATTTTTATCAGCTGGCGGCGAGCTACAATATTCCCTTTCACCACTTGCCGCTGGCCACTGGCGCGAGCGAAGCGGCCAGGCTGGCGCAGGAAACGAAGCTGCGCGAACTGATGGACACCCACCAGGTCGAACTGGTGGTGCTGGCGCGCTACATGCAGATCCTCTCGCCCCAGTTGTGCGAGTCGCTGCGCGGACGCGCCATCAATATCCACCATTCCTTCCTGCCCAGCTTCAAGGGCGCACGGCCCTACGCGCAGGCGCACCAGCGCGGCGTCAAGCTGATCGGGGCGACTGCCCACTTCGTCACCGGCCACCTCGACGAAGGTCCCATCATCGAGCAGGATGTCGAGCGGGTCGACCATGCCATGAGCGCCGAGGCGATTGCCGCCATCGGGCGCGACGTCGAATGCGTGGTGCTGGCGCGGGCGGTGAAATGGTTTGTCGAACACAGAATTCTCCAGAATGGCGACAAGACGGTCGTTTTTAATTAACCACACCAAAGACTCAATGGCACTCAAAGCAACCATCTACAAGGCCGAACTGCAAATTGCGGACATGGACCGCAACTATTATCAGACCCACCTCTTGACCCTGGCGCGCCACCCGTCCGAGACGGATGAGCGCGTGATGATCCGCCTGCTCGCCTTCGCCATCCACGCCAGCGAGTCGCTGGTGTTTACCAAGGGCCTGTTCGATACGGACGAGCCGGACCTGTGGCAGAAGGATCTGACGGGCGCAATTGAACTGTGGGTCGAGGTGGGGCAGCCCGACGAGAAGCGCCTGATGAAAGCCTGCGGGCGGGCGGAAAACGTGGTCGTCTACAGCTACAGCGCAACCAGCCACATCTGGTATAAACAGATCGCCAACAAGCTCGAACGCGCTAAAAATCTGAGCGTGATCAATATTCCCGCCGATGCAAGCGCGCAACTGGAGAAGATGGCCAACCGGAATATGCAGCTCCAATGCACTATCCAGGACGGCCAGATCTGGCTCACCGACAGTGTGGAGACAGTGCTGATCGAGCGT
Source organism: Massilia sp. (assembly GCA_045810505.1). Classification (GTDB taxonomy): domain Bacteria; phylum Pseudomonadota; class Gammaproteobacteria; order Burkholderiales; family Burkholderiaceae_D; genus JAFCUW01. The sequence continues at coordinate 7,331 of JBJMVV010000031.1, read as the reverse complement.
GAACCGTTCAAGGCCGAGCGCTGAAATATCGCCGTTCGCGCCCCTGTATCCCAACCGTATCGAAAAGCGGCGGCGCGGCAGTTCACTTATAATTTGACCATGCGAGCTTATTTCACAGGCAAGGGCTGGACGATCTGGATGGCGTGTTTTGCCATCTTGCTCAACGCGCTCGCGCCCACCATCTCGCATGCCATGACGCTGGCCTCACGCGACGCCACGCGCGCACCCGCCACCTGGGAAATCTGCCGCGCGCCGGGCAGCACCGTGCAAACGGATGGCAGCCACCGCCTGCTCGGGGTCGGCAAGTTCAACAAGGAATTCACCCCCGCGCTGGCGCTTAAGCAGGGCGATCACGAATCCATGTCCATGGCTGATTGCGCCTACTGCCTGCCGCATGCTGGCAGTGTCGCCATCCTGCCGGCCAGCGTCAACCAGCCTGGCCTTGCGGCCGGCCGGGCCCTGCGTCCCTATCTGTTCTACCATGCGCCGCGCCCCTTGCTGGCGCTTTCGGCCGCGCCGCCGCGCGGGCCGCCTGCGGCTGCCTGAAACCGTTTTGTCTTGCCAGGCCGCGCACGAGTGCGACCTGTCCACCTTACCGTTTTTTCAGGACTTGCCATGCACAAGAAATTGCTTGCGCTGATCGCCACGATCACGCTCATCACCCCTGCCTTTTTTAACCCCGCATTTGCCCAGACCACCGTCACCGATTCCTGGGCGCGCGCCACCGTGCCGGCCCAGAAGACGGGCGGCGCCTACCTGACCCTGCGCTCGCCTGACGCAGCCCGCGTCGTCAGCGGCGCCAGCCCCGCCGCCGAGAGCGTCGAACTGCACACCATGCAAATGAAGGGCAGCATGATGTCCATGCGCGAAGTCGACGCCATCCCGCTGCCGGCCGGGCAGGCGGTAAGCGACTTCCACGTCATGCTGCTGGGCCTGAAGCGCCCGCTCAAGGAAGGCGAACAAGTGCCCCTGTCGCTGGTGGTCGAACGGGCCGGCGGCAAGCGCGAGACGGTCAATATCAGCGTGCCCGTCAAGGCGCTGACCTTCAACGCCAACGCGCACTGAGAGGCGATGCCATGAACATTCACCGTCTCATCGCCACCACCTTCGCCGCGCCGATGCTGCTGGCGTTCTTCTGCGCCTTCAACAGCGCGCAAGCCCACGTCAGCCTCGACCAGAAAACCGCCAGCGCCGGCAGTTACCAGAAGCTCACTTTCCGCGTCGGCCACGGCTGCGAAGGCAGCGCCAGCACTGCCATCACGGTCCTGCTGCCGGAAGGTTTTAATGGGGCCAAGGCCATGCCCAAGCCTGGCTGGACGATTGCGACCAGTGCTGCCGGCAAGCCGGCGGGCGCGCGCGAGATCAGCTGGAAAGGCGGTCCGCTGCCGGACGAGCAGTTCGACGAATTCAATCTCCTGGTCAAACTGCCCGACGCGCCGGGCAAGCAGGTCTTGAAGGTCATCCAGCAGTGCGAAAAGGGGCGGGCCGAGTGGACGGAACTGCCTGGCGTGGCCGGCAAATATCCGGCCCCGGTGCTGGAGATCGTGCCGGCGGGCGCAGTACCGGCAGCGCCGGGTGCGGCAGCCATGCCGGACCACGCCGGCATGTCCCACCACTGAGGGCGCCATGCGAACCCAACTACAACAACACGCCCGTATCGGCGTGCTGCTGGTCTGCGCTTGTCCGTTGTTGTACCCACTATCGGCGCAGGCAGACCACGAAGCGCGCAGGAAAGCGGCAGGGTGCAAGGGGGATGCCGGCATCACAGCCGGCGCGGCTACCAGTTCCCGCAGTGTGCCCGCCAGGCCCGCCGATGCAGTGGCCGATAGCACGGCCGGGCAGGACTGCTCAACTACGCTCGACACCGTCGTCGTGCGCGGCGGCCGGCCCTCCAGCTTGCCGATGCAGATTCCCACCACCATCGAAGGCATCACGGCGGCGCAGATTGAAAACCGCATCAACGCCACCGACAGCGAAGATGCTCTCAAATATTTTCCCAGCCTGAACGTTCGCAAGCGCAATATCGGCGACTATGACCACGCCGTGCTGGCCAGTCGCGCCTCGGGCACGGGCAACAGCGCCCGCTCGCTGGTCTACGCCGACGGCATCCTGCTGTCGAACCTGCTGGGCAACGGCGCCACCTTCACGCCCCGCTGGGGCATGGTCACGCCCGAGGAAATCGAGCGGGTCGACGTGCTGTATGGGCCGTTTTCTGCCGCCTATCCGGGTGGTTCGGTGGGCGCCGTGGTCGATTACCAGACCCGCATGCCGGACAAGTTCGAGGCGCATGCAAAATTTTCCCTGTTCAGCCAGCGCTTCAAGCTGCTGGGCACGGATGCGCGTTATCCGGGCCACCAGGGCAGCGCTTCGATGGGCGACCGGGTGGGAGACTGGTCGTGGTGGGTCGATGTTTCGCGCCTGGACAACGCGGGCCAGCCGCTGACCTTCGCCAATAAACTGGTCTCCAGCGGCGTCGTCAGCAGCGCCGGGCTGCCAGTCAGGGGCGCGATCGCCAACAAGAATCCCAGCAACAAGGACTGGCTCCTGATCGGCACGGGCACCCAGTCCGACACCTTGCAGGACCACGCCAAGGCCAAGCTGGCCTACGACCTGGCGCCGACCTTGCGCGCCAGCTACACGATGGGCTGGTGGGACAATGACACGGTGCGCAACGCCGCCTCGTTTCTGCGCTCCGCCGCCGATGGCAGCCCGGTCTACCGGGGCGATGCCGGCGGCTTCATCAATATCGACGGCCGCCGTTACAGCCTGCTGGCGTCGGATTTCGCGCCCACCCGCGCCAACCTGACCCACCTGATGCAGGGCTTTTCACTGAAGCGCCATGGCCGCGGCGAATGGACCTGGGAGATTGCCGTCAGCGATTACGATTATCGCCGCGACCAGGTGCGCACGCCATCGGTGCCGGTAGCGAACGCCGACACGGGCGGCGCCGGCACCATCACCGATTTGAAAGGCAGCAGCTGGCGCACGGTGGCGCTCAAGGGCAACTGGCGTCCGAATGCCGACCACCTGGTCGAACTGGGCGTGCAGAGCGAGCGCGCGCGCCTGCGCAGCAGCATTGCCGCCACCAGCGACTGGATCGGCGGCAGCGCGCAGTCGCCCATTTCCGCGTTCACGGGCACCACGCGGCTGGACAGCCTGTTCGTGCAGGACAGCGTGCGCCTGGCGGCGGACTGGAAAGCGACCCTGGGCCTGCGCGGCGAGCGCTGGCAGGCGTTTGACGGCAGCCTGGCCAATGCGGCCCGGGCCGCGGCGGGCACACCCTTGCGCTTTCCCGAACGGCGTGAAACCAGCGCCTCGCCCAAGGCGGCGCTGGCCTGGACGGGCATCGAGGACTGGACCTTGCGTGCCTCGCTCGGGCGGGCCGTGCGCAACCCCACCGCGGCCGAACTGTTCCAGGGCTCGATTGTCGATAATGTGATCGTCAACAGCGATCCCGGCTTGCGCGCGGAAAAATCGTGGACCGGAGAATTAACGGCCGAGCGCAGCCGGGGCGACGAGGTGCTGCGCGCCACCCTGTTCGCTGAGCGCACCCGCGACGCCCTGTATTCCCAGCCCCTCAACGCCACCGTCAACACGGTGCAAAACGTCGACCGCATCCGCACGGGCGGGGTGGAACTGGCCTATCAAAAGGAGGAATTTTTCCTGCACGGCCTGGCGTTCCAGAGCAGCCTGACCTACGCCGATTCCATCATCAGCGCCAACCACGCCCTTCCGGCCAGCGTGGGCAAGCACCAGCCGCGAGTGCCCCTGTGGCGCGCCAATGCGCTGCTGTCGTATCACGTGGGGCAGCACTGGACCACCAGCGTCGGGGTGCGCTACAGCGGCAGGCAGTACAGCGCTCTCGACAACAGCGACGTCAATGGCGACACCTATATGGGCGTGTCGGACTACCTGGTGGCGGACCTGCGAGTGCGCTACCGCTTCGACCGCCACCTGACCGCCTCGCTCGGCATCGACAATCTCAACAATGCGACCTACTGGGCATTTCATCCTTACCCGCAAAGGACGGTGCTGGCGGAGCTGCGCTGGGATTATTAAGGGGCCGACCTGCCAGGCAAGGCGGCCCGCGCCAAGATCAGCGGCGCGCGCCCACGCGGTTGGTCGATCCTGACCCCATCACGGATTTGGTCACCCGCGGGTCGCCGTAGTAATTGACGTCGCCCGAGCCGACGATGGAGGCGTCGAGTTGTTCGCTGACGTTGATGGTCGCTTCGCCCGAGCCGGCGATGCTGGCCTTGGCGACGCGGCTTTGCACGCGGCCCAGGTCGATATTGCCGGAGCCGGCAATGGCCAGGGACAACTGGGCGGCGCGGCCGTTGTCCACTTTCAGGTCGCCGCTACCGCCCAGGTCGACCGAGAGCGACTCCGCTTCCACGTTCTTCAGGTTGATATTCCCCGAGCCGCCCAGGTCGATCGAGACTTTCGATCCCCGTGCCGTGTCGGCGTTGATGTTGCCCGAGCCGCCCAGGGCAAGGCGGTCGATGCTGCGCGCCTGGACGATGAACTTCATGTGGCGGCTGGACAGGCCCGTGTTGCGCTTGACGGTGCGAATCTGCAGCACGCCGTTTTCCACCACCGTTTCAATCAGGGGCAGCAGATTGTCGTCGGTCTCGACGGTGACGGATTCGGCGTTGCCGATGCGCAGTTCCACGCTGCCCGGCAGGGACATCGACACCCCGTGAAAGCCCGTTGCGGTGCGCGCTTCGGTCTTGATGCGGCCGTTGCCGTCGACATTATTGCCCCATGCGAAAGCCGAATTGGCGGGCAGGATGGCGGTGGCGGCCAGGGTGGCGGCAAACATCAGGGCGAGGCGGCGGCAGGGCAGGGGGCGAGCGGTCATGGCGGTTTTCCTGTTCTTGGAGTGAGAAATGATGACAACGAGGCCAGTGTAAGTGGCGGCCAGGGGCCGCGCCCGCCGTTTGCGACAAAGTGCGCAGGAGGCGGCATAGAATGCAAGTTTCCACGGCCAGGCGGGGGCAGCAGGTATCATGGCGCCCTGGGCGCGCTGGTGTCTGCACGCCCACCACTTTGGAAACTTATGCTATTCATTACCATCAAACAGGGCAAGGAAAAAAGCCTGCTGGCAGGCGACCCCCTGATCTACGCCTCCGCCGTCGAAAAAGTCGAGGGCAAACCCAACGAAAAGATGAAGCCGGGCTCCACCGCCGTGGTGCAGTCGTCTTCTCGCCAGTTTCTGGCCCGCGCCGCCTACAACTCGCATTCCCAGATCCGCGCACGGGTCTGGACCTTCGACGAAAAAGAGCCTGTCTCGCACGCCCTCATCAAGGGGCGCGTGCAGGCAGCACTGGCGCGCACGGCAACGGCGGCCGACAAGGCCAAACCGGAGCAACTGGTGCGCCGGGTCGACGGCGACCTCGACCGGCTGTCGGGCCTGATCGTCGAATCGTTCGGCAACAAGGGCGCCAGCGGAGGCGGCGGGTTTCTGATCTGCCAGTTCCAGGCGGCAGGGGTGGAAGCGTGGAAAGTGGCGATTGTCCAGGCCCTGATGGCCGGCACCGGCTGCAGCAACGTCTACGAGCGCTGCGACGACCTGTTGCGCAAGGGCGAGGGTTTGCCGCTGGTGGCAGGTGCCCTGGCGGGCGATGAGCCGCCTGACGATGTGCTGGTGGTCGACGGCGGGATCAAGTTCACGCTGGATCTGCGGACGGGCGAGCGCACCCGCTTTCGCTGACGTGCTGCCGGGCGTCGCACCCGGCGGCGGCGGCGCTGCGGGGCCAGAAGAACAGGACCAGGGCCGCGACCAGGGCAAGCAGGACCAGTAGTAATTGATGAGATCGTTTCATGGCTGACTCCCGGCGCAGTCGGCGTGGACAATTATCTCATCGTGCGCCAGTTGCCGGGCTTTGCCAAGCGCGATTCGCTGCCCGCAATTTGGCCAGACTGTGGCATTTTGACAGCATATTTTCTTTCGATAATGCAATTTTTCCCCGCGCCAGGTCTTATAATAAAACCTTGATTCCCCGATGTTTTACGAGACCGCCGCCGATGGAAAACCACCAGTCCTCCCAGATTCGCACGCTGAGCTACGTCGAAAATGAAGACCATCCGGTGTTCGGCACCCTGGTCGAACAGATTCTCCACCTGCTCAATTCCCGCCTGATTTTTTCCGACATCATCATTCACCAGAACAGTCCGCTGATGCTGCGTCAGCCCAAGGGCCTGGTGGCGGTGACGGATTCGCCCATCACCAAGGAAGAACTGGAAGAGTTCTTTGAAGTGATCGAGCCAGACTGGCGCGAGAAAATCAACCAGCGCGCCTTTGACCGCTCGATCGACCTGCACACGGCCCGCATCCGCGCCAACTGCTTCAGTTTCCAGGGCAAGAAGCGGCTCGGCTGCGTGATCCGCCGCTTCCCCAAGGAACCGTTGGCGCTGGCCGGTCTGGGCCTGCATCCCGACGAGCAGGCCTTTGCCCGCCTCACCAGCGGCCTCGTGCTTATCATCGGCGACACCTGCCAGGGCAAGTCGACCACGATTGCCTCGATGATTGACGACATCAACAAGCAGCGCTCGGGCCACATCATCACTATTGAAGACCCGGTCGAGACCCTGATCCCCCAGCGCAAATGCATCGTCACCCAGCGCGAAGTGGGCGTCGAGGGCGACGTGGGCAGCTACTACCTGGGCGCGCTCGACGCCCTGCGCGAGCGGCCCGATGTGATCGTCATCGGCGAAATCCGCGACGCCGAGACGGCCCAGGAAGCGCTCGCCCTGGCCGAATCCGGCCCGCTGGTGCTGGCCTCCCTGCACGCCCGCTCGACCGAACTGGGCCTGCAGAAAATGATCCGCCTTCTCGGCAATTCCGAAGCCCAGTCGCAAGCACTGGCCCACGCCCTGCGCGGCGTGCTGTGCCAGGCCCTGCTGCCATCTTCCGAAGGCAACCGCTACCATCTGGCCACGGAATGCCTGACCCCCGGCCCGGCCTACATGGCCCTGCTCGAAGCAGGCGACATCGCCGGCATCCGCGCCCGCATGAACAGCGGCCGCGACCTCGGCTGCCACACCATGAACGCATCCCTCGAAGCGCTGCTGTCGGCACACAAGATCAGCGTGGAGGATGCGCGCAATGCCACGACCGACCGGATCGGTTTTGCCGAGATGGTCTAAATCGATCAGTCAAAAGTGGAAACCTACTTTTGACTGGCGCTGAAGTGAGAAGCGAAGGAGGGGATCAGTCAAAAGTGAGAATCCACTTTTGACTGGGAAAGTGGGAAGCAGACCTGGCGGAGCCAGGCCTGCTTCGGGGGACGCAAACCCGAGTCAGATCCGCCTCGCCTCGGGGGCGGATT
>JBJMVV010000030.1:0-5481 GCA_045810505.1 Massilia sp. | reverse complement strand
CCCCCACTTTTTCCGGCTACGGCCTTGGCCTGCGCCGCGAACACTACCAGGACTTCCTCGACGCCGAGCGGCCCGTCGCCGTCGATTTCGTTGAAGTCATTTCAGAAAATTTCATGGTCGATGGCGGCCAGCCCCGCCACATCCTGCGCCAGGCCAGGCAGCGCCATCCCGTGGCCCTGCATGGCGTGTCGCTGTCGATCGGCTCGGCCGACGGTCCCCGTCCCGACTACCTGCAGCGCCTGCGCGCGCTGGTCGACGAGATCGATCCCCTGTTTGTATCCGACCACCTGAGCTGGTCGCGCATTGGCGATTTCAACTCCCACGACCTGCTGCCCCTGCCCTACACCACGGAGGCGCTCGACATTGTCTGCGCCAACATCGAGATGGCGCAGGCAGCCCTGGGCCGCGCCATTCTGCTGGAAAATCCTTCGAGCTATCTGCATTTTCCCGAGCAGGCCATGAGCGAATGGGAATTCATCGAACGCATGTGCGCGCGCACCGGCTGCGGCCTGCTGCTCGATGTGAACAATATTTATGTCAGCGCCGTCAACCATGGCTTCGACGCGCATGACTACCTGGCCGGTATCCCCGCCGACCGGGTGCGCCAGATTCACCTGGCCGGCCACAGCCAAGGCGCCGAGCTGCTGATCGACACGCACGACAGCGCCGTGGCCCCGGCCGTGTGGGCCCTTTACGCGGCCGCCCGCGCCCGCTGCGGTGATGTCGCGACGATGGTCGAGCGCGATGCCGCGATCCCGCCCCTGCCAGAACTGCTGGCCGAACTGGACACCGCACGCCGCATCGGCGCGAAAGCGACAGCATGACCCTGGCCCAACTGCAACGCGATATGCAGGCGTTTCTTGCCAGCGGCAGTGAGGCGAGCGCGGCGCGCGTGAGTGAGCAGCGCGCCGGCCTGACCGTCTATCAAAACAATTACCGCGCCCAACTGGTGGGCTGCCTGGAACAGACCTATCCCCACCTGCGCAGTTTCATGGGCGCCGAGGCGTTTCATTATGCGGCCGTCAGCCACATTAGCCGCCGCCCACCGCAGGCCTGGACGCTCGATGCCTACGGCGCGCATTTGGGCCTGACCCTGCGCGAGCTGTTCCCGGACAACCCTGACCTGCACGAACTGGCGTGGATCGAATGGTCGCTGGAAATGGCCTTTATCGCGCGGGACGCGGCCCCGCTTGCGGCCAGCGCCCTGGCCGGCGCCGACTGGGACAACGCGGGACTGGTGTTTACGCCCTCGCTTGCCTTGGCGCCCCTGCACACCAATGCCGCCGCCATCTGGGACGCGCTGCAGTCGGGCGAGGCTGCGCCCGAAGCATCGATGCTGGAGCAAGGCGCCGGCGTGGCGGTGTGGCGGCGCGGCTTCAGCACCAGCCTGCGCGTGATCGATCCGGACGAACTGGCCGCCTTCGCCAGCGCCAGCGGCCCGCGCGGCTTTTCGCTGCTGTGCGCCAGCCTCGCCGAGCGCCTTGGCGCCGAAGCAGGCATTGCCCGCGCCGGCGCCCTGCTGGCGGCCTGGCTGGCCAGCGAGATGGTGACCGGACTAACAACGTATGAAGAGGTAGAGCAATGAGCAAATTCAAAAATGGCCAGGTGCTGGCTGGTACGGGCATCGGCAGCCGCAACACCACGCGCCGACAATTCATGTCCACCACGCTGGGCTTGCTGGCGGCGCCGCTGCTGTCGGTGCCACTGGCGGCTCGCGCTGGCGGTGGCACTGTTGCGCCATGGCAGCTGCTGCAGGTATCGACCGATCATCTCGATATCGAATACGCGATTGCCGGTCCCGAGACGGGGCGTCCCGTGTTGCTGGTCCATCCGCCCGGCGGCGCCTTCGCCGGCTTCGCAGGTCTCGCTGCTGTGCTTGCCACTGCGGGCTTGCGGGTGATTGCGCCCAGTCTGCGCGGACACGGCGGCACCCGCCCGCACGAGGGCGAAGCGCCCGGCCCGGCCGACCCCGCTTTACTGGGGCACGATCTGCTGGACCTGATCGACGCCATCCATGTGCCCGAGGCCGTGCTGGTCGCAAGCGGCGCCGCGGCTGATGCGGCGCTGGCGTTTGCCACCCTGCGACCCAGCCGTTGCAAGGGCGTGCTGCTGGCGGGCGGCCCTGCCGGCGCCGGCCTGAACCCGACCGTAGCGGCCAAGGTGCCGCTGGTCACGCTAGCCGCCAGCGCCGCCATTGAAGACGCCGTGGCCGCCGCCGTCGCCGCGCTAGTGCGCAGCGGCGCCTGGCGCACCTGAAGCTGTTCCACCCTACTTTGAAGGACTCACCATGATTTCAAGCATCATCACCCAGCGCCTGCGCGCCATCCCCACTTCCGCCCTGCTGCTGCTGGCCCGCCTCGGCATTGCCCCGATCTTTTTCCTGTCGGGACGCACCAAGGTGACGGGGCTGCTGTCGATCAAGCCCTCGACGCTGGAACTGTTCAGCTCCGAATACGCCCTGCCGCTGCTGCCGCCCGACCTGGCCGCCCAGCTGGCGACGGGCGCCGAGCACATCCTGCCGATCCTGCTGGTGCTGGGCCTGTGGACGCGCGGCGCCGCCTTCGGCCTGCTGGGCATGACGGCCGTGATTGAAATATTTGTGTATCCGGAAGCCTGGCCGACCCACCTGAGCTGGGCAGCCCTGCTGCTGCCGCTGCTGGCGCGCGGCGGCGGCGCGATGTCGCTGGATGCCTGGTTGCAGCGCAAGGGTGCGAGATGAGCCGCCGCGCTGTGCACCTGGCGGGCTTGGCGATGTTGCTGGGCGCGCTGGCGTCGGGGTCGGGGTCGGCGTGGGCCGGTGAATCCTGCACCATAGATGGCTGCACGAGCGCGGCGCAGCCATCCGCACGGCTGGGCGCTGTGCTGCTCGACGACGCTGCGCGCCAGGCAATTGGCCAGGCGGTGCGGGCGGCGGCGGTGGCCCCGGCATCGGCATCGGCGCTGATGTCGTCCAGCAGGCAGGCCTCCAGCACCAGCACCGGCGGCGACGCCTGGGACCGCCAACTGGGGCGCGATCCCGGCCGCGAAGCGTACAACTGCGTGCTCGGTTTCGGCATCGGCGGCGCGCTGGCGCGTGACGGCTTTGTGGGCACGCGCGCGCTGGGACGCACGCAGGTGTGGCGGGATGGGCAGAAGCCGTAGTAGTCGGGGGTGCAAGCTTGCGCGCTTCGTTTGGGTGCGTCGTTTGCGTGCGTCCTTTACGTGTGTCCTTTGCGTCCGGTGCGGGCGTTCAAGTGCTCACCGCTTCACTGCGCCAGGCTAGCGGCGCACATAAAAGCGCTCGCTGCCCCTGCCTGGCGGAAAACACCCCCAGTACAAAGGGCGCTTTCACCGCTACCTGTGGAAGGGCGCCGAACTTTTTAATACTGCCGAGGTCAAACCTGCTCATCCCCCATCAGGAGAGCAGCATGGCGCCAGACCGGCAGATGCATTTCCACCAGCTTGATTCCGGGCACCCAGCTCTCCATTTCCAGCACATCCGACAGCCATTCCGGCGCCTGTTTCGCCAGCTGATTAATTTGAATAACCCGGCCAGGCTGGCCGTGGCCGTCTTCGTGTCGGCACTACTCAATGGCGAGCCGGTGGCGACCCTCATCAACCAGCTCGCCCGCGAGCGCGGCACCTGCCCCAATTGCGCCGGAAAGCGGCTGTATCGGCATGGCTTTGCCAACGATCTGCAGCGTTACCGCTGCCGCTCATGCGGTGTGACGTTCAATGGTTTGACCGGCACCCCGCTGGCGCATTTGCGCCTGAAACATCGGTGGCTGGCGTATTTCGATTGCCTGCGCGATCCCGCCTGCACCGTGCACAGCGCCGCTTTCACAACCGGGGTGCATCCCAACACGAGTTTCCGGTGGCGCCACCGCTTCCTGGCGTGGACAAAGTTTGATCGGCCCGGCATCCTGGAAGGGGTGGCGGAAGCGGACGAGACCTTCCTGCTCGAATCGGAAAAAGGCAGCCGGCAATTACAACGAGCGCCGCGCCGACATGGCGGTGGCGCCCGCAAGCGAGCCATGTCCGATGAAATGGTCAATATCGTGGTGGCGCGCGATCGTGGCGGCAAGACCATTGATTTCATCGCTGGCCGCGGCGCGTTGCAACCAAAAGCACTTCATTCTCATTTGCTGCCGAAACTGGCGCCCGATATCATCCTCATGAGCGAAGCGAACGGGGCTTATAAAACCTTTGCCAGGCAGGCGCACATTCGCCACGAAGTCATCAATTTGCGCAAGCGCGGACAGCAACGCGGGTCCGTCCACATTCAAAACGTCAACGCGTATCACAGCCGTTTTAAAGACTGGCTGGCGCATTTCAACGGCGTCGCCACCCGCTACCTGGAGAATTATCTTGGTTGGCGTTGGGCAATCGACTTGCGGCGTATCGACACAGCTAACCGCTTCCTGCGAGGGGCGCTGGGGGTTTTCACCAGCTAACGGTGAATGCGCCCATAAACCGTGCATGCGCCAAGGAAAACAGGCCCGTCACGATCTGCATGATCGCAACGGGCCTGCAAACATCACGGCATCACCGTATTCGACCGAGCTCGATCAACCGAGCGCATTCAACCGCGCTCAATCACCCGAGCGCAAGCCACACACTTCAACCAAACGTGAACGCAAACGCCTCCGCACCCCGGTCCAGGAACTTGACCTCGAAACGCCGCTGCGTCACCTTGCCCGATTGGCGCACCAGCTGGTACAGCCGGGTCGAATCGATGACGCCGTTGCCGTCCGCATCGACATCGGCGCCATGATCGGCGCCGGGCGGCATGCCATCGAGGGTCACCTTGACGCGCACCTTGCCGGCCTTGCCGGGACCGGCCACCAGGTGCAGGTCGCGCGCGCTGAACTGGTAGGCCAGCGCCGCGCCCGCCACGTCCGGCACGGCGCTTTCTCCGCCCACTACCCACTGGCCCGCCAGGCCCCAGTCGTTCACGCCCAGCTTGTCGACCGTGTAGACCTGCGGACGGTCTTCGCGGATGCGCTGGCCGGAACGGAAGTTCGACGCCTTGTCGTAGCCGATATAGGTTTCGTCCGATTGCAAACGCGCCAGGTCGGGCGCCATCAGCTCGGCCGCCGCGGGCGGATTGACCAGGCTGGTGTCAACCGGGGCGCCCCGGTTTTCCGCCAGCAGGGACTGGATGGCCCGCTCCATCTTGTCGTAGCCGCCTTCGCCGAACTGGCGATAGCGCACTTTGCCATTGCCGTCGACAAGGTAATAGGCCGGCCAGTAATGGTTGCCCCAGGCATTCCAGATCTGCTGCTTGCCATCGAGCGCGACAGGGAAATCAATGTGGAAGCGCGCCACCGCCGCGTTGACGTTGGTCAGGTCCTGCTCGAACTTGAATTCCGGCGTGTGCACACCGACCACCGCCAGGCCCTGGTCGCGGTATTTCGAGGCCCAGGCCCGCACGTAAGGAATGGTGCGAATACAATTGATGCAGGAATAGGTCCAGAAGTCCACCAGCACCACCTTGCCGTG
>JBJMVV010000029.1:0-32406 GCA_045810505.1 Massilia sp. | reverse complement strand
CCGACCTGCGCCAGTGGCGCTGGCTGGCCGCCTTCCTCGCCAACTGCAATAGCGCCGACAACGCCCGCACCACCGCCAAACTGCTTGAACTGGGTGAACTGTCGCGCCGCGCCATGGCCGAACTGGAAGCCGTCGTGCCGCTCGACGACTTCGGCTGGCGCGATGCCGGCAAGATGGTGGTCTACCGCTCGAAAGCCGCCTTTGCCGCCGCCGTCGCCAAACCGGACGCGGAAAACTCCCGCCAGGTGCTCTCTCCCGCCGAATGCGTGGCCAGGGAACCCGCCTTGGCCTCGGCCGAGTCGTTGCTCGCCGGCGGCATTTTTAACGAAGGCGAAGCGGTGGCCGACTGCTACGCCTTTTGCGAACTGCTCGCCGCCCGCCTGGCCGCCCATCCCCGTTTCCGCGGCACCGTGCAGACCCAGGTGCGCAGGCTGATGGTCAATGGCGCCGGCGCCATCAACGGGCTCGATACCAGCACCGGCCTGATGAAAGCGGACCACTACGTGCTCGCCGCCGGCATCGACAGCCGCGACCTGGCCGCCAGCGCCGGGATCTATCTGCCCCTTTATCCATTAAAAGGCTACAGCCTGACAGCGCCTATCCGCTCCACCGACACGGCGCCCGAAATCTCCGTCACCGATTTCGAACGCAAAGTGCTGTACGCCCGCATCGGCGACGTGCTGCGCGTGGCCGCCATGGTCGACATGGTCGGCGCCGACACCAGCCTGAATCCGAAGCGCATCGCCAATCTGACCAGACAGGTCAAGCAAACCATGCCGCTGGCCGCCGACTACAGCCGCATCACCACCTGGGCCGGCCTGCGCCCCGCCACCCCCAACAGCGCCCCCATCATCGGCGCCACCCCCTACCGCAACCTGTGGCTGAACCTGGGCCAGGGCCCGCTGGGTTTTACCTTTGCCTGCGGCTCGGCAAAACTGCTGGCGGGCGCCATGCGGGGCGAGGCGCCGCCGTTTGCGCTGGATGGTTTGACCCTGCGGTAGGCAAACCGCTGCCATGCCGCCGGCAAACTGGCGGATAATCCCGCCATGCCCACCATCGAATGCCCCTGCGGTTCGCCCGCCTACGCCACCTGCTGCGCCCCTTTTATTAGCGGCGCCGCCATCCCGCAAACCGCCGAGCAGCTGATGCGCTCGCGCTACACGGCCTACACCCAGGGCAAGGAAGCCTATCTGCGCGCCACCTGGCACCCCAGCACCCTGCCAGCCGGGCCCATCGTTGATCCCCTGGACGCCCCCAAGTGGCTGGGACTTGAGGTAAAATCTGCTTTACGTTTACGTCAACGTAAAGCAGAATTGCCGGATCAGCCATCCGGCGACCCCGACCGCGATACCGTAGAATTTGTCGCCCGCTACAAGATTGGCGGGCGGGCGCACCGCCTGCATGAAGTGAGCCGCTTTGTCCGCGAAACGGGAACGGACGGGGTGGCGCGCTGGTTTTACCTCGACGGCAGTTTCCCGGCTTAAGCTTTAACCCCTCAGCGACTCGCACCCAGAAGGACGGCAATGCCCCAACTCGACAGCAAGCTCAATCCCCGCAGCGACGATTTTCACGCCAACGCAGCCGCCATGCAGGCCGTCGTCGACGATCTGCACGCCAAAGTGGCCGCCATCGCCCAGGGCGGCGGCGCAGCGGCGTCCGCCAAGCACGTCGCGCGCGGCAAACTGCTGCCCCGTGAGCGGGTACAGATGCTGCTCGATCCCGGCACCCCTTTCCTGGAACTGTCGCAGATGGCCGCCTACGGCATGTACGAGGACGCCGCGCCCAGCGCCGGCATCATCACGGGCATTGGCCGCGTGTCCGGCCAGGAGTGCGTCATCGTCTGCAACGACGCCACCGTCAAGGGCGGCACCTATTACCCGATGACGGTCAAAAAACACCTGCGCGCGCAGGAGATCGCCGACCAGAACCACCTGCCCTGCATTTATCTGGTCGACTCGGGCGGCGCCAACCTGCCCAATCAGGACGACGTTTTTCCGGACCGCGACCACTTCGGCCGCATCTTTTATAACCAGGCGAACCTGTCGGCCAAGGGCATCGCCCAGATCGCCGTCGTGATGGGCTCCTGCACCGCGGGCGGCGCCTATGTGCCGGCCATGAGCGACGAGTCGATCATCGTCAAGGAACAGGGCACCATTTTCCTGGGCGGCCCGCCGCTGGTCAAAGCGGCCACCGGTGAAGTGGTCAGCGCCGAGGACCTCGGCGGTGGCGACGTCCACACCCGTTTATCGGGCGTCGTCGATCACCTGGCCCAGAACGACATGCACGCCCTGTCGATGGCGCGCACGATCGTGTCGAACCTGAACCGCAAAAAGGCGGCGCCCGAGGTGGTGCGGGAAGTCGTTGAACCCAAATATCCGGCCAGCGAACTGTATGGCGTGATCCCGGTCGACACCCGCAAACCTTTTGACGTGCGCGAGGTGATCGCGCGCGTGGTCGATGGCAGCGAGTTCGACGAATTCAAGGCGCGATACGGCACCACGCTCATTTGCGGCTTTGCGCACATCCACGGCATCAAGGTGGGCATCATCGCCAACAACGGCATCCTGTTCTCCGAGTCCGCGCTCAAAGGCACCCACTTCATCGAGTTGTGCTGCCAGCGCAAGATCCCCCTCGTCTTCCTGCAAAATATCACCGGCTTCATGGTGGGCCGCAAATACGAAAACGAGGGCATCGCCCGTAACGGCGCCAAGATGGTCACCGCCGTCGCCACCGCCGCCGTCCCCAAATTCACCGTCATCATTGGCGGCAGTTTCGGCGCCGGCAATTACGGCATGTGCGGCCGCGCCTTTTCGCCGCGCTTCCTGTGGATGTGGCCCAATGCGCGCATCTCCGTCATGGGCGGCGACCAGGCGGCGAGCGTGCTGGCGACAGTAAAACGCGATGGCATCGAAGGCAAGGGCGGCCAGTGGAGTGCCGACGAAGAAGCCGCCTTCAAGAAGCCCATCAAGGAGCAGTACGAGCACCAGGGCCACCCCTACTACGCCACCGCGCGCCTGTGGGACGACGGCGTGATCGATCCGGCCGACACCCGCACGGTGCTGGGCCTGGGTCTGTCGGCGGCGCTCAACGCCCCGATCGAAGAGACCAAGTTCGGCCTGTTCCGGATGTAATGCAAGGTAAGGAGCAGACTATGAACTGGCAATCGATCGACATCACCATGCACGAGCGGGTCGCCACCGTGACCCTCGACCGTCCCGATGTGCGCAATGCGTTCAACGACGCCACCATCGCCGAACTGGCGCTGGCCTTTGATGAACTGGGCCGCGACGAAGACGTGCGCGCCATCGTCCTGGCGGCCAATGGCCCCGCCTTCTGCGCTGGCGGAGACCTGAACTGGATGAAGGCCATGGCCGGCTATTCGGACGCGGAGAACTACGACGACGCCCTGAAACTGGCCGACATGCTGCGCACGATTTACCTGTGCCCGAAGCCGACCGTCGCTAAAATCCAGGGCGACTGCTACGCCGGCGGCATGGGACTGGTCGCGGCCTGCGACATCGCCGTGGCCGTCGAAGGCGCCAACTTCTGCCTCAGCGAAGTCAAGCTGGGCCTGATCCCCGCCACCATTTCTCCCTACGTCATCAAGGCGATGGGAGAGAACGCCGCGCGCCGCTACTTTTTGACGGCTGAGCGTTTTACGGCCGCCGAAGCGCTGCGCATTGGTTTTCTTCACGAACTGGTGGGTGCCGAAGCGCTCGACGCCAAAGTGGCGTCCATCATCAAGTCGCTGGTGACGAACAGCCCGAACGCGGTGCGGGAAGCCAAGCTGCTGGTGCGCGACGTGGCGGGCAAACCCGTCGACCAGGACCTGGTGACGGACAGCGCGCGCCGCATCGCCGCCATCCGCGCCAGCGAAGAGGGTCGCGAAGGCGTCGCCTCCTTCCTGGAAAAGCGCAAGCCCTCGTGGCTGGGTTGACGGCATGAGCAAGAGCATCGCCGCCGACTGGACCGCGCGCAGCCTCAAAAGCGTGTGGCACCCCTGCACCCAGATGCAGCACCACGAAACGGTGCCGCTGATCGCCGTCAGTCACGGGCGCGGCCCCTGGCTGGTGGACCACGACGGCAAGCGCTACCTGGACGCCATCAGCTCGTGGTGGGTCAACCTGTTCGGCCATGCCAACCCGCGCATCAACGCGGCCCTGCGCGAGCAACTCGACCAGCTGGAACACGCCATGCTGGCCGGTTTTACCCACGAGCCGGTGGTGCGCCTGTCCGAACGTTTATCCAGCATGACAGGCGGCGCCCTGGGCCACGCCTTTTATGCCTCCGACGGCGCCTCGGCGGTGGAAATCGCCCTCAAGATGAGCTTTCATGCGTGGCGCAACCACGGCAAGGAGGATAAACAGGAATTCGTCTGCCTGGCCGGCAGCTATCACGGCGAGACCATCGGCGCGCTGGCCGTCACCGACGTCGCCCTGTTCAAGGACGCCTACGGCCCGCTGCTGCGCGCCGCCCGCGTGGTCATATCGCCCGATGCACGGGGCGCGCGCGATGGCGAGACGGCCGAAGACGTGGCGCGCCGCGCCATCGCCGACGTGGAAGCCCTGTTTGCCGAGCGGGCCGACCGCATCGCCGCCATCATCGTCGAGCCACTGGTGCAGTGCGCCACCGGCATGGCCATGCACGATCCCCTGTATCTGACTTTGCTGCGCGAGCTGTGCGACCGCTACGAGGTCCACCTGATCGCCGATGAAATCGCCGTCGGCTGCGGCCGCACGGGCACCTTTTTCGCCTGCGAGCAGGCCGGCATCTGGCCCGATTTCCTCTGTCTGTCAAAAGGCATCAGTGGCGGCTATCTGCCCTTGTCGCTGGTGCTCACGCGCGAAGAGGTGTATCAGGCCTTTTACAGCACCGACATCCGCCGCGGCTTTCTGCATTCGCACTCGTACACGGGCAACCCCCTGGCCTGCCGCGCTGCGCTGGCCACGCTCGATATCTTTGAAGAAGACGATGTGATTGCCGCCAACCGCGTCAAGTCGGCCAGCATCACGGCGGCGCTGGCGCCACTGCGGGACGATGCGCGTGTGGCGAACTTCCGCAATAAAGGCATGCTGTGGGCGTTTGACGCCATCGGCGCCGATGCGGCCTTTTCTCGGCGTTTTTTCAGCGCGGCGCTGGAACACGAACTGCTGCTGCGCCCGATCGGCAACACGGTCTACCTGATGCCGCCGTATATCCTCAGTGACGAGGAAATCGCCCTGCTGGCCGCGCGCACCCACGCCGTGTTCGACCAGGTGATGGCCGCGTGATGGCAGCGAACGCCATGATCGCGGCGCTGGACGCACGCCTGCGCGTGCTGGACGAAGCGAGCCTGACGCGCCGGCGCCGCACGGTGGAGACGCCCTGCGCGCCCCGCTTGACCATCGAAGGGCGCTCGTTGCTGGCGTTTTGCAGCAACGATTACCTGGGCCTGGCGTCGCACCCTGCCGTGGTGGAAGCGCTGCGCGAAGGCGCCTCGATGTACGGCGCCGGCAGCGGCGCCTCGCACCTGATCAGTGGCCACAGCCGCGCCCACGTCCAGCTGGAAGAGCGGCTGGCGGCGACCCAGGCCGCAAGCATTCCCGAGGTGCGCGCCCTCAGCTTCGCCACCGGCTACATGGCCAATCTCGCTGTGCTGACGGCGCTGGGGGTCGACGCCGATGCGGCCATGTTTTGCGAAGAACTGAATCACGCCTCCCTGATTGACGGCGCCCGCCTCGCGCGCGCGCAAGTGGGCGTGTACCCGCACGCGGACGTGGCCGCGCTGGAAGGCTTGCTCGCCGCCAGCACGGCCGCCACCAAGATCGTCGTCACCGACAGCGTGTTCAGCATGGATGGCGATCTGGCGCCGCTGGCGGCAATCCTGGCCCTGTGCGAGCGCCACGGCGCCTGGCTGATGGTGGACGACGCCCACGGTTTCGGCGTGTTCGGTGAGCAGGGTCACGGCGCCCTGGCGCACTTGAACCTGTGCTCACCCCAGCTGGTCTACATGGGCACCCTGGGCAAGGCCGCCGGCGTGGCGGGCGCCTTTGTCGCCGCCCACGCCAGCGTGATCGAATGGCTGATCCAGCGCGCTCGGCCCTACATCTACACGACGGCCGCGCCGCCCGCGCTGGCGCATGCCCTGCTGGCCAGCATGGACATCATCGAAGGCGCGGAAGGAAACAGCCGCCGCGCCCATCTGAATACGCTCATTGCGCGCTTTCGCGCTGAACTGAATGCGGCGCCGTGGACGCTGGGCGAGTCCGCAAGCGCCATCCAGCCCATCATCATCGGCGAGAATGACGCCGCCCTGCGCGCGGGCGCGGCCCTGTCGGGCCAAGGCCTGTGGGTGCCGGCCATCCGCCCGCCCACCGTGGCTGCCGGCACGGCGCGCCTGCGCGTGACCCTGTCGGCGGCGCATACTGACGAAGATGTGGCGCAGCTGGTGGCCGCGCTGAATGACCTGGAAAGGAATTGAGATGAGCCTGAACGATCCTGTTGATCCCGATGCGCCCGTGCTGGTGCCGGTAGCCGAACCGGTGCTGGTCGAAGCCGAACCCGATGTGGCGCCGGCACCCATGCTGCAGGCCGTCGGTTCGCTGCCCTGGCGCTTCTCCTGTTTTATCACGGGCACCGACACGGAAATCGGCAAGACCATGGTGTCTTCCGCCATCCTGCACAAGCTGGTCGAATCAGGCGTGCGCGCCTGCGGCATGAAGCCGGTTGCTGCCGGCGCCGAGATGATCGACGGCGAACTGCATAACGAAGACGCCGACCAGCTGCGCGCGGCCGGCAATGTTCATCTGCCGGCCAGCCTCACCACGCCCTTCATGCTGCGCACCCCCGCTGCCCCCCACATCGCCGCCGCCATCGATGGCGTGGCGCTCGATCCGGTCCCCATCATCGCCGCCTACGCGGAAATCGCAGCCGCGTCGGACGCCGTCGTGGTCGAAGGCGTCGGCGGCTTTCGGGTGCCACTGACCGACGAATTCGACACGGCCGACCTGGCCGCCCAACTGAACCTGCCCGTCGTGCTGGTGGTCGGCATCCGGCTGGGCTGCATCAGCCACGCCCTGCTGACGGTGGAAGCCGTCATTGCCCGCAACCTGGTGCTGGCAGGGTGGGTGGCCAACCAGATCGACCACGACATGGCCTACCTCGATGAAAACATCGAGGCGCTGGCCGCCCGCATTCCCGCGCCCCTGCTGGGCCGCGTACCCTTCATGGACACGCCCGATTTCAAGCAGGCGGCCACCCACATCAACCTCGCGACCCTGCCCGGCTGGCCGCCGCAGCGTGGCTAAACGCCTGATTTTATTTGTAAGGATTACAGCATGAGCACTTCCACCGCCACCATCACCGAACTGGCTTTTACCAAGCCGGCCGCACCGATCACCACCGCGATGGATGCCACCTGGCCCGTCGCCGACGTGATGGCCCTGTTCGACCTGCCCTTCAACGACCTGATGTTCCAGGCCCAGGCCGCGCACCGCGCCAACTTCCCCGACGGCGACGTCGAACTGGCAACGCTGCTGTCGATCAAGACGGGCGGCTGCGAGGAAGACTGCAGCTACTGCCCGCAGGCGGCGCGCTACGACACGGGCGTCGAAGCGAAAAAAATTCTCGACTTGGACACGGTGCTCGACGCCGCCCGCCAGGCCAAGGCCAACGGCGCCACCCGCTTTTGCATGGGCGCCGCCTGGCGCAGCCCGAAAGAGCGCGACATGGAGAAAGTCGAAGCGATGGTGCGTGAAGTCAAAGCGCTCGGCATGGAAACTTGCGCGACGCTGGGCATGCTGGAAGAGGGACAGGCCGACCGCCTCAAAAACGCGGGCCTGGACTACTACAACCATAATCTGGACACCGCGCCCGAGTTCTACAACAACGTGATCTCGACCCGCGAATACCAGGACCGCCTCGACACCCTCGGCAAGGTGCGCAATGCGGGCCTCAAAGTATGCTGCGGCGGCATCGTCGGCATGGGCGAATCGCGCCTGCAGCGCGCCGGCCTGATTGCGCAACTGGCGAACCTGAATCCTTACCCGGAGTCGGTGCCCGTCAACCACCTGGTGCAGGTGGAAGGCACGCCCTTGCACGGCCTCGATCCGCTCGACCCGCTGGAATTCGTGCGCACCATTGCAGTCGCCCGCATCACGATGCCGAAGGCGCGCGTGCGTCTGTCGGCCGGCCGCCGCCAGATGGGCGAAGCGGTGCAGGCGATGTGCTTCCTGGCCGGCGCCAACTCGATTTTTTATGGCGACAAGCTGCTCACCACCGACAACCCGGAAGCCAATGACGACCGCGCCCTGCTGGAAAAACTGGGCCTGAAAACGCGCGCTTCCACGCTCGACTCGGCGCCCAAAGAGCGCTGCGGCTGCTGATCCTTCTACCTTTTTATCGCCACGGAACCCACGCATGTTCAAGAAAATCCTGATCGCCAACCGCGGAGAGATTGCCTGCCGCGTCGCCGCCACTGCCCGCCGCATGGGCATCAAGACTGTCGCCGTCTACTCGGAAGCCGACGCCGGCGCCAGGCACGTGGCCGTGTGCGATGAAGCGGTGCTGATCGGGCCTGCCGCCGCCAAGGAAAGCTACCTGTGCGGCGACAAGATCATCGCGGTGGCCCTGGCCACGGGCGCCGAAGCGATCCACCCCGGCTATGGCTTCCTGTCCGAGAACGCCGATTTTGCCGACGCCTGCGCCGAAGCAGGCCTGGTGTTCATTGGCCCGCCGGCGTCCTCGATGCGCGCGATGGGTTCCAAGTCCGCCGCCAAGACCCTGATGGAAAACGCGGATGTGCCGCTGGTGCCCGGCTACCACGGCGAGAACCAGGACCCCGACTTTTTGCAGAGCCAGGGCGACCGCATCGGCTATCCGGTGCTGTTAAAAGCCTCGGCGGGCGGCGGTGGCAAGGGCATGCGCGTGATCGAGCGTTCGGAAGATTTCAAGGCGGCGCTGGCTTCGTGCAAGCGCGAGGCGATCAGCTCTTTTGGGGACGACAAGGTTCTCGCTGAAAAATACCTGACGCGGCCCCGCCACATCGAGATCCAGGTGTTTGCCGATACCCACGGTAACTGTGTCTACCTGCACGAGCGCGATTGCTCGGTGCAGCGGCGTCACCAGAAAGTGCTGGAAGAAGCGCCAGCGCCTGGCATGCCGGCCGAGCGTCGCGCCGCCATGGGTGAAGCGGCCGTGGCGGCGGCGCGCGCGGTGGGCTACGTGGGCGCCGGCACGGTGGAATTCATCGCCAACCAGGACGGCTCGATTTATTTCATGGAGATGAACACGCGCCTGCAGGTCGAACACCCGGTGACGGAAATGATCACGGGGACCGACCTGGTGGAATGGCAGTTGCGCATCGCGTTTGGCGAAGTGCTGCCGAAAAAGCAGAATGAACTGACCATCCACGGTCATGCCATCGAAGCGCGCATCTACGCCGAAAATCCCGAGAAGGGTTTTCTGCCCTCGATCGGCACCTTGCGTCACATGGACACGCCCGAAGCAGTGAGCTTCATGCTGGGCGGCGACGGCAAGGGCGACCCGGCTCCCGTGCGCATCGACTCGGGCGTGCGCGAAGGCGATGCAATCTCTCCGTTTTACGATCCCATGATCGCCAAGCTGATCGTGTGGGGCGCCGACCGCACCCAGGCCCTGGCGCGCCTGTCGCAGGCGCTGGCGGAGTTCCGCATCGTCGGTCTCGCCACCAACATCGCCTTCCTCAAGCGCCTGGTGGAGGGCAAGGCCTTCTCCAGCGCGGACCTGGACACGGGCCTGATCGAGCGCAATGGCGATACCCTGTTCCCTGCTTCCCGCGCCGTCCCTGCCGCCGCGCTGGCGCTGGCCACCGCGGCCCTGCTGGGCGCTGAAAAACAGACCGCATCCGCCGCATCGAGCTACCGCGCCGATCCGTTCGGTCAGGCCAGCGGCTGGCGCGTGAACGGCCAGTGGCAGCGCGCCGTCGCCTTTTCCGATGACTACAGCGCAGCCAGCGAACTGAAAGCCTACCAGCTGAAAGTCGCGTACCAGGGCAGCGCGTATCAGATCGACTTTGGCGGCATGGCGGTGCCCATGAAAATCGACCGGGTTGAAGGCGCCGAACTGTCGATCAGCCTGGGCGACACCGCTGTGCATGGCGCCGTGCGCCGCGATGGCGAACAGTTCCACGTGTTCACCGGCGGGCGCCATTTTGTCTTGCACTATATCGACCCGCTGGCCCACGCGGGCGAAGCGGAAGCGGCCGGCGGACGCCTGACCGCGCCCATGCCGGGCAAGGTAGTCGCCGTGCTGGCCAAGCAGGGTCAGAGCGTGAAAAAAGGCGACGCGCTGGTGATCATGGAGGCCATGAAAATGGAGCACACCATCGCCGCGCCCACCGACGGGGTCGTCGAAGAGCTGCTCTACCAGGTCGGCGACCAGGTGGCCGACGGCGCGCCCCTGCTGGCGTTTGCGGCCGCTTAAAAGGCCCGCCCCATGCGACTGCTCCTTTACCGGCTCGATGGCAACACGGCGCCGTGGGCCAGCGATTTCAGGGTGGCCCTGCCAGGCTGCGACATCGTCGAGTGGCGCGAAGGGGCCGTGCCCCCTTGCGACTATGCGCTGGTGTGGGGCGCGCCTGCCGAACTGCTCGCGCAACTGGGCGGCGTCAAGGCGATCTTTGTCGCCGGCGCCGGCGTCGACGCGCTGCTCAAGTTCGGCGACACGCTGCCGGACGTGCCTCTGGTGCGCCTGGGCGACGCTGGCATGGGCGTACAGATGGCCGAGTATGTGCTGCACGCGGTGCTGCGTTACTTCCGCCGCTTCGACGATTACGACAGCCAGGCCCGCGAGGGCGTGTGGGCGCCCCTTTCTCTGCCATCCCGGCAGGATTTCACGGTCGGCGTGATGGGCATCGGTGAACTGGGCAGCGCCGTACTGCGCGCTTTTGAGCCCTTGAACTTTCCCCTGCGCGGCTGGAGCCGCACCCCGAAGGCGATCGACGGCGTGCGCTGCTTTGCGGGTCCGGCGCAGCTCGACGCCTTCCTGGCAGGCACCCGCGTATTGGTGTGCATGCTGCCGCTGACAGCCGAGACCAACAACCTGCTCGACCGCGCCCTGCTTGAAAAACTGCCCCGTGGCGCTTATCTGATCAATGTGGCCCGGGGCAGCCTGGTGGCGGAACCGGATTTGCTGGCCCTGATCAAAAGCGGCCATATCGCCGGCGCGACCCTGGACGTATTCCGGAACGAGCCTTTACCCGCGCCCCACCCGTTCTGGGGCGAACCGAAGATCAGCATCACGCCCCACATTTCCGCCCTCACGGTGCGGGAAGAGAGCGTGCGGCAGGTCGCCCGACAAATCATGGCGCACGAGGCGGGCCAGGGGCTCGTCCACGTCGTCGACCGCAGCCGAGGATACTGACATGAGCATTTCAAGCACCCTTCCCCAGCACGTCAAACTGGTCGAAGTGGGCCCGCGCGATGGCCTGCAAAACGAAAAGCAGTATGTCGACGCCGCCGTCAAGGTGGAACTGGTCGACCGTCTCTCACGCGCCGGTTTCGTCAACATCGAGGCGGCTTCGTTTGTCTCGCCCAAGTGGGTGCCGCAGATGGCCACCAGCGCCGAGGTGATGGCGAAGATCGAGCGCCGGCCCGGCACCCTGTATTCCGCGCTCACGCCCAACATGCAGGGTTTTGATGCGGCGCTGGCCGCCAGGGCGGGCGAAGTGGTGATTTTCGGCTCGGCCTCGGAAGCCTTCTCGCAAAAGAACATCAACTGCTCGATCGCCGAATCGATCGCGCGCTTCGAGCCGGTGGCAAAAGCGGCCAAGGCGCATGGCCTGCGCCTGCGCGCGAGCGTCAGCTGCGCCTTCGGCTGCCCCTACCAGGGCGAGGTGCCCCTGTCGGCCGTGGCCGACGTGGTGGGCCGCATGCGCGACCTGGGCTGCGACGAAATCGACATCGCCGACACCATCGGCGTTGCCACGCCCCGCCACACCCAGGCCGTGATGCAAACGGCCGCCGACACGTTCAAACTGGACGGCATCGCCGGGCACTTTCACGATACTTACGGGCAGGCGCTTGCCAATATCTACGCCAGCCTGGAATTGGGGGTATCGATTTTTCACGCGTCCGTGTCGGGACTGGGCGGCTGCCCATACGCGAAGGGAGCGACGGGGAATGTGGCGACGGAGGATGTGCTGTACATGCTCAATGGGCTCGGCATTCACACCGGCGTGGATCTGGACCTGGTGGTCGATGCGGGCTTGTTCATTTCGGAGCAACTGGGACGCAAAGGCGTCAGCCGCGCGGGCAATGCGCTGGCAGCCAAGCGAAATAATTAGCACCGGGGACTGGCCTTGCAGGCCTGTCCCCATTTTCGGTCAGCTACTACTGCTGAACGGGCGCCAGCGGCGCAGGTAAAGATTGAATGGGGACAGGCCCGCAGGGCCAGTCCCCGGTGCTGCTGGCCTCCGAGGCGAAGCATGATCTGAATCGGGTTTGCGTAAACAAAAAATGCCCCGGGTTTCCCGGGGCATTTTTATCTGACTAGCCCAAACAAAAGTAGGTTTCCACTTTTGTTTGATTGTTTTTGGTCGGAGTACAAGGATTCGAACCTTGGACCCCCTGGTCCCAAACCAGGTGCGCTACCGGACTGCGCCACACTCCGAGGAGCAGAACTATAACGGTTCGTGCAGCAGCGGTCAAGGCCCGCTGCGATTTTATGTGGTCCCTTTGATTTCCAACGCCCGATCATACAAAGCGTTCTTTTTGCGACCCGTAATCTGCGCGGCCAGATTCGCCGCCTGCTTGACTGAGCACTCCGTCAACAGAATCTGCAAAATCCGCTCCGCTTCCGCATCGGCTGCATCGCCCCCTTCGGCCGCGCCTTCGACCAGCACGACGAATTCGCCCTTCTCGCGGTGGGCATCGGCGCGCAGCCAGGCGGCGGCGTCACCCAGCGGGCAGCGGTGGATCTCTTCGAATAATTTGGTCAGCTCGCGCGCGAAGACGATCTGGCGGGTCGGTCCGAACGCTGCCAGCAGGGCGTCGACACTGTCGATGATGCGGTGCGGCGCCTCGTAAAACACCAGGGTGGCGGGCACCGTCAGCACTGCCTGCAGGGCGCTTTCCCTTTGTTTGGCTTTGGCCGGCAAGAAGCCGACAAAATAAAACTGGTCGTTGAGCAGGCCACTGGCCGAGAGGGCCGTGATCGCGGCGGAGGCGCCGGGGATGGGCAGCACGCGCAGGCCGGCGGCGCGCACGGCGTCGACGATGCGCGCGCCTGGATCGGACACCGCGGGGGTGCCGGCGTCGGACACCAGGGCGATGCGCTCGCCCTGGGCCAGGCGGGCAATGAGCTTGTCGGCCACTTCGCGCTCGTTGTGCTGGTGGGCCGCGATCAGGGGCTTGTTCAAACCGAAGCGGGTCAGCAGGTGGCCGGTGTTGCGGGTGTCCTCGCAGGCGACGGCGTCGGCCAGCGCCAGCACCTGCAGCGCGCGCAGGCTGATGTCGGTAACGTTGCCAATGGGAGTAGCAACAATGTACAGGGTTGCGGTAGGATAGGACTGCTGCGCCGCTTCGCCGATGACGGGGAGGTTTGTGATGGAGTTGGACTGAATGTCTGTCATGGAGAATGTGATGCCGAAGTGTGGTCCTGTTTTAAAGTGCTTGCTGGCCGCCCTGGCCGGCGCTGTCACCCTCACGCTCACGGGCTGCAGCACCCCGTGCGACGTGCGATTGTGCGCGCCGATCATCCCAAATACAAGTGCGCCGCCGGCGCCGCCCGAGCCACAGTATGCGCCCCCGCCACCGCCGCCCGAGATTGAATCGATCCGCACGGTGCCAATTGACGCCCCTGATGCCCCCGACAGCCCCGCCGCCCCGCAGGACCGGGCGCCACCGCCCGCTGGCGGACGCGTCACCCACCTGGGCCTGATCCTGCCGCTGCGTTCGGCCGGCCTGGCCGCCCCCGCCGACGCCCTGCGCGCCGGCTTCATGGCCGCTTTTGAGCGCGACAAATCCGGCTTCGAACTGCAGATCATCGAGACGGGCGACAACCCCCAGGAGACGCTCGACGCCTACCAGCGCGCGCTGGTCGACAACGACATCATCATCGGCCCCCTGTCCCGCTCTGCTGTCGGCGCGCTGGCCAACAGCCCGCTGGTGAAAAAACCCACCATCGCCCTCAATCACCCGGAAGTACGGGGCCGCCCGCTGCCGCCGCAAATGCTGATCATCGGCCTGTCGATCGAGGATGAAGCAAAACAGGTGGCCGAATGGGCCGCTGACGAACACCCGGCCGGTCCTGCCCTGGTGGTGACGGGCGCCTCGGCCTGGCAGCGCCGCATTGCCAGCAGTTTTACGGCCCGCTTCAAGCAACTGGGCCACGAGGTGCAGACGGTCGAACTGGCCGGCAGCAATGGCTACCTGAGCGAAGCGGCCCTGTCGCAACTGCGCGGCCAGCTGGGCGCCAGCCCGCCGGCGCTGGTCTTCACGGCGCTCGACCCGAGCCAGGCGGGCCAGGTGCGCGCAGCCTTGGGCGCCAACGATCCCGCCAGCAGTGGCCTGCCCTTCTACGGCACCTCCTCCGTCAATCCCGGCGCCGATCCCACCACCACCATCCCCGACCTGGTCGGCATGCGCATGCTGGACCTGCCGTGGGAAGTGCAGCCCTCGCACCCTGCCGCCATGGTCTACCCGCGCTGGAGCGGCAACGGCCAGGCGCTCGACATGGACCGCCTGTACGCATTGGGCATCGACGCCTTCCGCGTCGCCCGTGAAATCAGCCTGCGCGAAGGCGGCAGTTTTGATCTCGACGGCGTGACGGGCAAATTGCGCATCGACTTTGGCCGCGGCCCGGCGCGTTTTGAACGGGTCCAGCCGGCCGCCGTCTACCAGGGTGGCGGTTTTTCGCTGATCAACGGGCAGCAGTAATATGTGGGGCAAGCGCCCGCCTCACCTCAGCCCCACCCAGCAGCAGGGCCGCGCCGGCGAACAGGCCGCGCTGGCTTACCTCAAACGCCAGGGCCTGCGGCTGGTGCAGGCCAACTTCAGCTGCCTGGCCGGCGAAATCGATCTGATCATGCGCGAGGGCGACACACTGGTCTTCGTGGAAGTGCGCGCACGGGCTGCGGGCGACTACGGCGGCGCTGCGGCGAGCGTGGGCCTGGTCAAACAGCGCAAAATCCTGCGCGCGGCGCAAAGCTATCTGCAGCGCTTCGAGGAAGAACCGGCCTGCCGCATCGACGTTGTCGCCATCGACGGCGGACGGATCGACTGGCTGCAAGGCGCCATCGAGTGGCCCTGAGTACACCCGAATGCCGGACGAATGTAAGCAGAGTTAACAGGGCTTGTTCTGCGCCGCCAGCGTCTGCACTATAATCCGACCCATGAATACTCAACGCATCCTCGCCCATTTCCAGGAAAGTGCCGACCTGAAACTCAAGTCCGCGCCCCTGCTCTCCCAGCCCATTTCCGAAGCGATCGACCTGATGTTTGCCGCTCTGTCGAATGGCAACAAGATTCTTGCTTGCGGCAATGGCGGCTCAGCGGCGGATTGCCAGCACTTCGCTGCCGAACTGGTCGGCCGCTTCGAGCGCGAGCGCTTTCCCCTGCCGGCCCTGGCGCTGACGACGGACACCTCGATCCTGACCGCCGTCGGCAACGACTACAGCTACCGCGAGATTTTCGCCAAGCAGGTGCAAGCTTTCGGCCAGGCCGGCGACGTGCTGCTGGCCCTGTCGACCTCGGGCAATTCGGCCAATGTGATCGCGGCCGTGGAAGCGGCCCTCGAGCGCGAAATGCGGGTGGTGGCCATGACCGGCCGCGATGGCGGCGAACTGGGCAAGATGCTCACCGATGCCGACGTGCATATCTGCGTGCCCCATGCCCGTACGGCCCGCATCCAGGAAGTGCACCTGGTGACGATCCACTGTATTTGCGACGGTATTGACGTCGCCCTGTTTGGAGGAGATGAAGAATAATGGAGATCAATCAATGACCTATAGCCGTCCAGCCATGCGACACCTGTCCCGCACCATCCTTTGCGTCGCCCTGCTGGGCAGTTTGTCCGGCTGCGTTGAAATGGTCGTGGGCGGCGCCGTCATGGGCGCTGTCGCCACGAACGACCGCCGCACCCTGGGCGCCCAGACCGAAGACAAGTCCATCACCGTCAAGGCCGAGTTGCGCGTGCCCAAGGTGGCCGGCCAGGACGCCCACGTCAACGTCGCCTCCTTCAACCGCAAGGTGCTGCTGACCGGCGAAGTGACCGATGCCAACGCGAAAGCTGCCGTCGAGCGCGAAGTGGCCGGCATCGAAGGCGTGCAGAACGTCATCAATGAACTGGAAGTGGCGGGCCCGGCCAGCTACACCTCGCGTTCCTCCGACGCCCTGATCACCACCAAGGTCAAGGCCAGCCTGGTCGACATGAAGACCATTTCGGCCACGTCATTCAAAGTCGTCACCGAGCGGGGCACGGTTTACCTGATGGGCCGCGTGACCCAGCGCGAAGGCCAGTTGGCGGCCGATATCGCGCGCGGCGTCTCGGGTGTGCAAAAAGTCGTGAAAATCTTCGAGTACATCAGCGAAGACGAAATGCGCGCCTTGCAGCCTGCCGGTACGGCACTTTGAACATTGGGATAGAATCGTCACACAACGATTCTTTCCCATTCCCCATGACTGCCCCCACCGCTTCCCGTAGCTGGATCAAACCCCTCGCCATCGCCGTTCTGGTGGCGGCCGCAGCCGGGGTCGGCTATGCCACCCTGGGCAGCGGGCCGGCCGCGCCTGACGTCACATTTACCAGCATCAAGGGTGAGCAAATCAGCACGGCCAGCCTGCGCGGCAAAGTCGTGATGGTCAATTTCTGGGCGACTTCCTGCACCACCTGCGTCAAGGAAATGCCGCAGATGGTCGAGACGTATAACAAGTTCAAGGGCAGCGGCCTGGAGTTTGTGGCCGTGGCCATGCAGTACGATCCGGCCAACTACGTCCTCAACTACACTGAAACGCGCAAGCTGCCCTTCACCGTGGCGCTCGATACGAACGGCGCCGCCGCCAAATCGTTTGGCAACGTGGCCCTGACGCCCACCACCTTTGTCATCGGCAAGGATGGCACCATTCTAAAACGCTATGTGGGCGAGCCCCAGTTCAGCGAACTGCACGCCCTGCTGGCGAAAGCGCTGAAAACCAGCTGATCAAAAGCCGGTCTGGATCGACAGGTAGGCGCCTTTCTGCCTGGTCGGATTGAACACGGTGATATCGCCCAGCACGGCGTAGGCCGCCGTGACCGACACGTTCTTGGTGGGGAACCAGGCAATAAAAGCGTCGTAATACGCCTTCTCATGGTCCACCCCCAGGTTGCTCGGCTTCATGCGGTATTCCACGCCCGCCACCATCTTGCGGTTGATAAGATAAGCCGCCGACACTTCCAGCTTGGCCTGGTAGTGGTCACGCTGGTCGCCGCCAAAGCCCAATAGACCCATCTGATTGGCCCTGGTGGCGCGCACTGTGCCGTTCAACAGCAGACTGTTTTCCAGCAGCAGCTTGGTGGCCGCCACATAATAATCCACGCCGTTGTCATCCTTGGCGCCCAATTGCCTGACGTTCGTCACGCCCAGCGCACCGAGGCCACCGACGCCTTTGCTGCGCTTTGCCAGGACGCCGACGGCGATCTGGGGCAGCACGCGGTCCTGGTCGTAGACGGCGTCACCCACCACCTTGACTTTTATCCCGACAATATCCTGCTGCAAACGCAGCGCATCGAGCGGCGCCAGGCTACCCTTGAAGCTCTGCTGGGCCAGCGACAGCTCGACCCGGTCGGCGATACCCACGGCCACGCCGTAGGTGTCAAGCGAATAATCCTGGGTGACCAGGCGGGTGGCGTGGGCATTCGCGCCCCAGCTGTCGCGGCTGCCGTAGCCGCTGATCAGGGCCCATGGCACCAGGCCGCCGCCACCGGCGCCTTCGACGGTGCTGACGCCGCCCGTTGCAGTCAGTTTGCCCATGTCGGGCGCGACCAGTTGGGCCTGCGCGCTGGCCGCGACCAGCAACCCGGCGCTGACACCAGCAATGAGCCGACCGCGCAAGAATGTATTAAATTGCATGAAAACTCCGGTAACCATTGGCGAATTCTATCGAAAATGCACACTTGCGCGGTTGAATTTTCCGCAGATCAACAAAATATGATGCCACGCGCATGCATGACCCGCTTTTACGGCGGGTATTTGTTGTATTCACGCATGTGATTGCGTAAGCTCAGCATGCCCGCGGCATTGTCGCCGTGCCAACCTGACCCTAACGACAAGGCCAGTTCGTGTCCACAGACGTGCATCCTCTCGATCCGCAGCAACTCAAATCCTGGCTGCTTGCGTCCGGCAAGCGCGACCCCGCCGCCTTCCGCCGGCTCTACGATGCTACTTCAGCGAAACTGTTTGGCTTCGCCTTGCGTATATTAAACAAGCGCGAACTTGCCGAAGAGGTCTTGCAAGAGAGTTTCGTAGCGATCTGGAACAATGCCGCCAATTACCAAAGCCATCTTGCCGCACCGATGACCTGGATGGCGACGATTGTCCGGAACAAGGCGTTCGACCACCTGCGGCGCACCAACACCACGGTGGAGATCGATGCGGAACAATTTGATGGCGAAGTCATGAACGCGTTACAGGATCCCCAACGCACGCCGATCGAGGCGCTGCAGCTCTCGGGCGACGCCAAGGCCTTGGCCTGGTGCATGTCCGCGCTGGAAGGCGCCCATCGCCAGGTGGTGGCCCTGGCGTATTATCACGACCTGTCGCATAGTGAAGTGGCAAGTCAGATGAAACTGCCGATCGGCACCGTCAAAACCTGGATCCGCCGCAGCCTGGAGAAACTTCGTACCTGCCTGGCGCGCGCGGAGCAGTCATGAACATTCGCAATAATCCGATCCTGCGCCAGAAACTGGCCGCAGAATATGTGCTGGGCACCCTGCGCGGGGGCGCGCGCCGCCGTTTTGAGCTGTGGCTGCACCAGGACGCCGACCTGCGCAACATCACCGCCGAATGGCAACAGCGGCTGGCGCCCATGGCCGAATTCGCCGGCGCCGTCACGCCGCCCAAAAAGATCTGGCGCGACATCGAGCGCCGCCTGGGCCTGAAGCAGCATGCCCACAGCTGGCAGTTCTGGAAAAACGACAACCTTGCCTTCTGGCGCAGCCTGGGCATGGTCTCGACGGCCCTGACGGCCATGCTGCTGGTGATCGTGCTGCGTGGCGCAGGCGAAGCGCCGGCGCCAGCCGCGGCCGCCACTTACGTCGCGGCCCTGGCCGACGAGAAGACGCAAACGGCCATGCTGGTGACGGCCGATCCGCGCCATCACGACATGGAAATCCGCGTGGCCGCTGGTATCGCCGTCCAGCCAGGCCACAGCCTGCACCTGTGGGCCGTGCCGAAGCAGGGCCATCCGCGCTCGCTGGGCCTGGTCACGGCGGGCCGCACCGTGCTGCCGCTGCCGGCGCAGGCCATTGGCGACGATGTTGCCGCCCTGGCTGTCTCGCTGGAGCCGCCCGGCGGTTCGCCCGATCCGAACGGACCAACGGGACCGGTGGTCTACAAGGGCGCCTGGGTACGCTTGTAATGCTGCAAGCGTAAAAAAAGGCCGGCATCCGATGCCGGCCTTTTTATTTTTCTGCGAGATTTACTTGGTCACAATATCTCTCTGCATCGGCGCTAATTTCGCCACCAGCCGGTTCTGCATCGACGCGGCCACCCCGTTTTTTTCCATCGCAATTTGCAGGTTCTCCGCCAGCGCATTGAATTGCGCATTGGTGATCTTCAGGCCGCTGTGGGTTTCCTTCATCGGTTCCCCGCCGTAGACGCAGGGCCCGCCGGACAGGGCGCAGAACTGCTCTTCCAGGCGCGCCGCCACATGCTTCATGTCCGAATCGGAAAACGTCTCCTTGATGCGGGGATCGGCCAGCACCAGCGGCACGAAGGTGTTGACGATCTGGTGGATGCCGGCCTTGCCGCCCAGGCCAAGGAACAGGGCATCATCGGCAGCATGGGCGGGCGCCAGGGTGGAAAGGGTCAGGGTGGCGGCGACGGCGGCGCCGCGGATCAATTTAAGGAATGTCATTTCGGATACAGAATCATCTGGGTGCAACGGAAGATGGCGATGGTCTTGCCCGTTTCGGCGTTGCTGACCACGGCATCCCATACCTGGGTGGTGCGGCCCAGGTGGGCCGGTTTGGCCACGCAGACCAGGGCGCCTTCGCGCGCCGTGCCAAGGTGGTTGGATTTCAGTTCGATGGTGGTGAAATTGTCGGCGCCCTTGGGCAGTTGCAGGCGGCATGCATAGCCGCAGCAAGTGTCGGCCAGGGTCACCACGCTGCCTGCGTGCAAAAAGCCGTTGGGCGCCAGGTGGTGCGGCTTGATCTCCATGCGCGCGGCCACTTCGCCATTGTCGGCGCCGGTGATGACCATGCCCAGGTAACCGGGGAATTTGCCCACACCGATGGCGTTGAGTTGGTCAATGGTGATCACGGGATCGTTCATGCGGCTCCTGAAGGTGAAATGCGAATCGAATGCGCATCTTAGAAGAATTTACGACAGCCTGCGAAAACTTCGCAGTCGCTCAGCGATAGTGATTGCTAAACGTTGAGATTGAGGTAATTATCTCCAGGTAACAAATTTCCCAATTTTGCGTTTTTCCCGCCCTTGAACAGGACCCGGCATGGCCACTTCGCAACCCGCTTCTTTCCCTCGCCAACTACGTGCTCTCTGGGAAAAACTGGTGTGGCGACCGCTGGCCTGGCTGTGCCTGCAATTGTTCGGCCGGCTCGACTGGCAGGCGCCCCGCTGGGGCCAGGCCATTGCCCGCGGCGGCCGTCGCGCCGGCGCAACAGCGCGCGCCCGCCCTGCCCTGGCCGCCGGCCTGGTGATCCTGCTTGCCTGCCTGTGCGCCGGCGGCTGGTATGGCTACCGCTGGTGGCTGGCGCGTCCAAAACCCATCGAAGTGAGCTTCAAGGTCGATGCGCCCGCGCGCACCAGTATCGAAGCGGAAGAAGCCGAACAACGCAAGCCCCATCCCCTCGTCATCAAGTTTGACAAAGGCGTCGCGCCCCTGTCGCAAGTGGGCAAGGACGTCAACACTTTTACCCTGGCGCCCGCGCTGGCCGGGACCTGGCACTGGGTCGACGACAAGGTGCTCACCTTCACGCCAAAAGAAGACTGGCCGGCCGGCGCCGACTACACGGTCCGTTTTCCCAAGGCGGCCATGAAGCCAGAAACCCGCCTGGCCGAGCAGGAAGCCCGCTTCGCCACCGCCGCCTTTATCGCAAAAATCGCCCGCGCCGCGTTTTACCAGGACCCGCTCAACCCCGCCGCCAAGAAAGCCGTGTTCGATCTGCATTTCAGCTATCCGGTGACGCCGGCCGAACTGGAAAAGCGCCTGGCCATGCGCGAGGACGAGCAGTCCGAAGGCGTCATGGGCATCGGCAAACAGGGCACGCATTTTACGGTCAGCTACGACAAATTCAAGCTCAATGCCTCGGTGGTGTCGGACAATCTGCCCATTCCAAAAGACGGCGGCCTGATGCACTTTACCCTGTCAAAAGGCCTGACGGCGGCGCGCGGTTCGCCCGCCACGACGGAGGATCTGACCAGCCAGGTGGCCATTCCGGGCCTGTACAGCCTCACTGTCGCCGAGATCGAACCGAAGGTCGTCACCAACGAAAAAAACGAGCCGGAACAGGTGCTGGTGCTCCAAACATCGGGCGCCGTCAACGAGCGCGAGATGGCCAAGGCCGCCGCCGTCTGGCTGCTGCCATTGAAAGGGCCGGAGAAATCGGCCAATCCGCCCGACGACGAAGCGTTCGACTGGAGCAGCGTGACGGTCGATGAGGTCTCCCTCAAACGGGGCCAGCGCCTGCCGGTGGAAGCGGTGCCCGCGGAGCGCGAATTCACGGAACTGCACAGCTTTAAATACAAGGCGCCGGTGGGGCGCTACCTGTACGTGCAGGTCCCGGCCGGTATCAAATCTTTTGGCGGCTACGTGCTGGGCAAACCGGTGGGCCGGGTGCTGCAGGTGCCGCCTTACCCGTCCGAACTGAAAATCCTCAGCGATGGCGCATTGCTGCCACTGTCGGGCGAAAAGAAGGTGGCCGTGCTGGTGCGCGATCTGCCGGGTGTGAAGGTGGAAGTGGGCCGTGTGCTGCCGGCCCAGTTGCAGCACCTGGTGTCGCAGGCGAACGGCAGCTTTGCCCATCCCCAGTTCGACGGCAGCTTCGGCCCCGACAACCTCACCGAACGGTTTGAGCGCAAGGTGCCGCTGCCCGACCTGAAACCGGGCCAGGCCCATTACGAAGCGGTCGACCTGGCCGATTACCTGAAAGGCGACGGCGCCGAACGGCGCGGCGTGTTCCTCTTGAGCGTGTCGAGCTACGATCCCAAGGCCGAGGAGCGCGCCGCCAAGGCCGCCCAGGCGGCCCAGCGCCGCCCCGGCGAAGCCGCCCCTGTCGCACCGGACGCCAGCAACGAAAACAGCGGCGAGGAAGCCAGCGGCGATGGCGCGCCGTCCCAGGACAGCGCCGGCGAAGCGCGCGTCGACAAGCGCCTGGTGCTGGTGACGGACCTGGGCATCGTCGTCAAAAAGTCGCTCGATGGTTCGCAGGACGTCTTCATCCAGTCCATCTACACGGGCCAGCCCGTGGCCGGCGCCAGCATCGACATCGTCGGCGTCAACGGCCAGGTGCTGTTCACCCAGACCACCGACGCCAGCGGTCACGCGCGCTTCAACCGCATCGAAGCGCTCACGCGCGAAAAGGCGCCCTTGATGGTCCTGGTGCGCAAAGGGGGCGACTTGAGTTTCATGCCCCTGAACCGGGCCGACCGAGGCCTGGACATGTCGCGCTTCGACGTGGGCGGCGCGCGCAACGCCGCCGTCTCCGACCAGCTCTCGGCCTACCTGTTCAGCGACCGCGGCATCTACCGCCCCGGCGACACTTTTCACATAGGGATGATCGCCAAGTCGGCCAACTGGGGCGGCGCCATCACCGGCCTGCCGCTGCATGTGGACGTCCTTGATCCGCGCGGCCTGCGCGTCAAACACGAGGTGGTGACCCTCACTGCCGACGGCTTCCTGGAGACCTCCTACAGCACCCAGGACAGCGCCCCTACCGGCAATTACACGGTCACCCTGTCACTGGTGCGCGACGGCCAGACCGGCGCCCAGATCGGCAGCACCACCGTCAAGGTGCAGGAGTTCCAGCCGGATCGCCTGAAAGTGGCGGCGCGGCTGTCGGAAGGGCCGAGCGAAGGCTGGGTCAATCCAAAAGAACTCAAGGCGCTGGTGGAGGCGCGCAACCTGTTCGGCACCCCGGCGCAGAACCGGCGCGTGTCGGCCGAGCTCACCCTGAGCCCGGCCTTCCCCGCCTTCCGACGCTATCCCGACTACAAATTCTACGATCCGCTGCGCGCCAAGGATGGCTACACGGCCAAGCTGAACGACCAGACCACGGACGACAAGGGCCAGGCCGCGTTCGACCTGGGACTGGCCCGCTACGCCCGCGCCACCTACAAGGTCGGCGTCGTCACCCGCGTGTTCGAGGCCGAGGGCGGCCGCGGCGTGGCGGCTGAAACGGCGGCGCTGGTGTCCGAACTGCCCTACCTGGTGGGGTTTAAAGCCGACGGCGCGCTCGAATTTGTCAGCCGCGCGGGCAAGCGCAGCGTCTCTCTCATCGCGATCGATCCGAAGGCGCAGAAAATGGCGGTGGCGGGATTGACCCTGCAACTGGTCGAGCGCAAATTCGTCTCCGTCCTCACCAAGCAGTACAACAACACGTTTAAATATGAGTCGCGCAAAAAAGAGGTGACCTTGAAAGAGTCGCCGCTGACGATTGCGGCGGCAGGGCAGAACCTGGCGCTGGACACGGCCACGCCGGGCAACTTCGCCTACGTCGTGCGCGATGCGCAAGGGGTGGAACTCAATCGCATCGAGTACGCCGTGGCAGGCCGCGGCAACGTCACCCGCAGCCTTGAGCGCAACGCCGAACTGCAGCTGACCCTCAACAAGAAGGACTACGTGCCAGGCGAAGACATCGAGATCAGCATCAAGGCGCCGTACGCCGGCGCGGGCCTGATCACCATCGAGCGCGATAAGGTGTTCACGCACCAGTGGTTCAAGACCGACACCCTGGCGTCCGTCCAGAAAATCAAGTTGCCCAAGGACTTCGAGGGCAATGGCTATGTGAGCGTGCAGTTCATTCGCGATCCGGCCTCCGACGAAATCTTCATGAGCCCGATGAGCTATGGCGCCGTGCCGTTTGCCACCAGCCTCGCCGCCCGCAGCAACCAGCTGACCCTGGCCGTGCCGGAACTGGTCAAGCCGGGCCAGAAACTGACGATGAAGCTGGCGGTGTCGAAGCCCGCACGGGTGGTGGTGTTCGCCGTCGACGAGGGCATCCTGCAGGTGGCGCGCTACCAGGCGCCCGATCCCCTGTCCCTGTTCTTCCAGAAGCGCATGCTGGAAGTGCGCACCTCGCAGATTCTCGACCTGATCCTGCCCGAGTTCAAAAAACTGCTGGCGGCCAGCGCCCCCGGTGGGGACGGTGACGGCGCCCTGGGCCGCCATCTGAACCCGTTTAAACGCAAGCACGATGTGCCGGCCGCTTACTGGTCCGGCATTGTCGATGTCAAGGACAGCCGCGAATTTACCTATGACGTACCGGAGACCTTCAATGGCTCGATGCGGGTGTTCGCTGTCGCCGTCAATGAAGGGTCCATTGGCACGGCGGTGTCCCAGAGCACGGTGCGGGGCGACTTCGTGCTCTCGCCGAATCTGCCGCTGGCGGTGGCGCCGGGCGACCAGTTCGACATTTCGGTCGGCGTGGCCAATAACGTCGCCGGCTCCGGCAAGGAAGCGCCGGTGGCCGTGGTGCTTAAAACCTCCGCCCACCTGGAAGTGGTGGGCGCCGCCAGCGCACAGCTGAAAATCGGCGAAATGCGCGAGAGCGTCGCCAGCTTCCGGGTGCGCGCCATTGACGGCCCGCGCGCCCAGCTGGGATCGGCCACCCTCACCTTCACCGCCTCTACCGGCGCTGGCGCCAGCTTGAGAAGCGCCAGGCTGTCGACCGACGTATCGGTGCGCCCTGCTTCGCCGCGCACCACCAGCACCACCATGGGCGCCTTCAAAGGTTCGGTGACGGTGCCGCTCACGCGCAGCATGTTCAGCGAATACCGCGTCACCGAAACCGCCGTGTCGACCGTGCCGCTGGTCCTGGCCAGCGGCCTGTCGAGCTACCTGGCCAGCTTCGAGCACCTGTGCACGGAGCAGCTGGTAAGCCAGACGGTGCCCGGCATCGTGCTGGCCAAGCGGCCTGAATTTGCCGCCAGCCCCAGCACCGCCAGGCTGCCGCAGGCGCGCACCTTTGCCAGGTCGATCGCCGTGCTGCGCACCCGCCAGAATGCCGAAGGGGGATTCGGCATGTGGAGCGCCGAGGCGCAGGCCGATGAATTCGCCTCCGTCTACGCGGCGCACCTGCTGCTCGAAGCGCGCGAGCGGGGCGAAGCCGTCCCCGCCGACATGCTGCAGCAGGCCATGGCCTATGTGCGCGTGATTGCCGCCAGCCCCGACGCCACCCTGCCGGGCCTGCGCGTGCGGGCCTACGCGGCCTATCTGCTGACGCGCCAGATGAACGTGACCACGCCGATGCTGTCCTCGATCCGCGAAAGCCTCGACAAGCGTTTTAATAAAACCTGGCAGGACGATCCGGCCGCGGCCTTCCTGGCGGCGTCTTACCAGCTGCAGAAACAGGACAAGCTGGCCAGCGACCTGATTGACCGCCAGGTAGCACGCCTGGTGAAACGGCCCAAGCGCGACGCCCAGGACAGTGAACTGTATTTCGTCGATCCACTGGCCGAAGACGGGCAGACCCTGTACATCCTGGCCCGCCACTTCCCGGCCCGCGCCAAGGCGCTGCCGCCGGAAGCGATGACATCGATGGTGAAGGCGCTGGGCGAGAATCACTACAACACCCTCTCGGCGGCCTGGCTGACCCTCGCCTTTGACGCCTACGCGGGCGCCGTGGGCGAACAGGCCGCGGGCAAGCTGTCCATCGCCGAAGTCGACGCCAAGGGCAACAAGAAGGCGCTGGCGCTGCCGCAGAATTTGATGCCGCGCGTGCCCTTCACGGCGGGCAGCAGCAAGCTGGTCTTCTCCAACGACAGCGGCCTGGCGGCGTACTACAGCGTCACGGAGACGGGCTTTGATCGCCAGCCGCCGACCACCGAACTGCGAGAAGGGATGGAAGTGGTGCGCGAGTTCGTCGATGCGGCGGGCAAGCCGGTCACCAAGGTCACCGTGGGCGACGAAGTGACGGTGCGATTGAAATTTCGCGCCGTGGGCCGCAGTGTCAGCAACGTGGCCCTGGTCGACCTGATGCCGGGCGGTTTTGAACCGGTGCTGGAGACGGCTGCACCACCGGCGCCGGATGATGCGGCTTCCAGCGACCAGGCCGCGCCGGCAAGCCGGGGTCTACCGGGCCTGGCCGGCAGCAAATCGAACTGGGAGATTACTTCAGCCGATGTGCGGGAAGACCGCGTGGTGTTTTACGGGACCGTCAGCAGCGACGCGCAGGAGGTGTCGTACAAGATCAAGGCCACCAACAGCGGCCGCTTCCTGGTGCCGCCCGCCTACGCCGAATCGCTGTACGACCGCAACCTGCGCGCCCGCTCGGCGGGGGGCGCCTATCTGACGGTGGAGGCGCCTGGTAAGCCGTGAGACGCCGCTGGATCTGGGCGCTGCTGGCGCTGATGTTGTGCATGACGGGGCTGCGGCTGTGGCCCCGCCCGCCCCTGCGCGCCGCGCAGGCCGTGTCGACCGCCGTGTACGCGCGCGACGGCCAGTTGCTGCGCCTGGCGCTGGCGCCCGACGAACAATACCGCCTGTGGGTGCCGCTGGCCGACATCGATCCGCGCCTGCCGCGCGCGGTGCTGCTGTACGAGGACCGCTGGTACTGGTGGCATCCCGGCGTCAATCCGGCGGCGCTGGCGCGCGCGGCGCTCGACACCTGGCGCGGTGGCACCCGCCGCGGGGCCTCCACCATCAGCATGCAACTGGCGCGCCGCCTGTACGGCATCCAGAGCCAGAGCCCGTCCGGCAAATTCAGGCAGATCGCCGCCGCCCTATGGCTGGAAGCGCGCTACGGCAAGCGGGAGCTGCTGGAGGCCTACCTGAACCTGGCGCCCTACGGCGGCAATATCGAAGGGGTGGGCGCGGCTTCCCTGATTTATTTTCACAAGCGGGCGCACGAACTAACGCTTGCCGAGACCCTGAGCCTGGCCGTGATCCCGCAAAACCCCCGCAAGCGGGGCGGCGCCGCAGCGCCCGAACTGCAGGCGGCACGCGCGCGCCTGGCGGCACTGTGGGCCGCGCGCGAAGGCGCCGCCATCGAGCCCGTGGCCGCGGCGCCGGCGCTGGCCAGCGTCAAGACCC
Organism: Massilia sp.; assembly: GCA_045810505.1. Classification (GTDB taxonomy): domain Bacteria; phylum Pseudomonadota; class Gammaproteobacteria; order Burkholderiales; family Burkholderiaceae_D; genus JAFCUW01. The sequence goes on along the minus strand of JBJMVV010000029.1, from coordinate 4,981 downwards.
TGCCCTTCCTGGCGCCCCATCTGACCGACCGCCTGCTGCGCGAACAGCATGCGGGAGAAATCTGGTCGGGGGTCGACCTGCGCGCTCAGGCCACGCTCGAGCGCATCATCGGCCAGTTCATCGAGGTGCACCGCGGCCAAGGCATCAACAACGCCAGCGCCATGCTGCTCGACCGCGACAGCGGCGAAGTGCGCGCACTGGTCGGTTCGAGCGATTACTTCGATACGGGCATCGCCGGCCAGGTCAATGGCACCGAGGCCAAGCGCTCGCCCGGGTCGACACTAAAACCGTTCATTTACGGGATGGCGCTGGACCAGGGCCTGCTGCATCCGGCGACTATTCTGAAAGATGCGCCGACGGCGTTTGGTCCCTTCAGTCCGGAGAATTTCGATGGCCGCTTCGTCGGCCCCATCAGCGCGCAGGAGGCGCTGGTACGCAGCCGCAACGTGCCGGCGGTGGCGCTTGCCGCCAGACTGGCCAATCCGAACCTGTACGACTTTCTGAAAAACGCCGGCGTGACGCGGCTCGCCAGCGAACGCCATTACGGCCTTTCTCTGGCGCTCGGCGGCGGCGAAGTGACGATGGAAGAACTGGCGCGCATGTACCTGATGCTGGCCAACCGGGGCGTGATGATCCCGCTGCGGCACCGCCAGGCCGGGGCCGACGAACGGGCCCACCAGGCGGCGCCCCGCCTGCTGTCGGAAGAAGCGGCGTTCATCACCATGCAGATGCTGCGCACCAACCAGCGCCCCGACACGGGCGAAATGGCGGCGCCGCCGGTGGCGTGGAAGACGGGCACCTCCTGGGGCTTCAGGGATGCGTGGACGGCGGGCGTATTCGGCAAGCAGGTGCTGGTGGTCTGGATCGGCAATTTTGATGGCAGCGGTAATCCCGCCTTTGTCGGCATCCAGGCCGCCGCCCCCCTGTTCCTGCGCATCGTCGACAGCCTGCGCGCGCAAGGGCTGGCGCCGACCGACCCGGATCCCGCGCCGCCCGCCGGCGTCACCCGCATCGCGGTCTGCGCCGCCAGTGGCGAGCTGCCCAATGCCTTGTGTCCGGAGCGCGTGACGACCTGGTTCATCCCCGGCAAATCGCCGATCCGCGTCAGTGATCTGCACCGCGCCGTGACGTTCGACGCCAGCGGCGCGGCCACCTGCGCGCGCGGGCCGGGTACGCGCACGGAGGTGTTTGAATTCTGGCCCACCGACATGCAGCGCCTGTTCCGCGAAGCGGGCATGCCGCGCCGCCAGCCGCCCGTGCTGCCCGATTGCGGACCCCAAGCGCAGCCGAATGCCGGCGACGGCCCGGCCATCGTCGCGCCCAATCTGTCGACGATCTACACGGTACGCCTGTCCAAACCGGTGCCGATCGCCCTGCGCGCCAATGCGCTCGCGGCCCACGACACCCTGTACTGGTTCGCCAACGGGGGCCTGATCGGCAAAGGCCATCCCGGCGAGTCGCTGGCCTGGCTGCCGCAGACGCCGGGCAAGGTGCAACTGCGGGTGGTGGACCAGCAGGGCCGCGCCGACAGCCGCGACATCGCGGTGGAGTTCCTGCCATAGCCGCGGCCCGCCTGATAAATGATGCTATCCTTTTTAATAACTAAAACCCGGGCTACTCTCGACACATGAACATCGATCTCGACTCCGGCGGCGCACTCGCCTCCGCCACCCTGGCTGCGCACGTCATCGACGCACCGGGCGAGCAGAAGGACGCGCACGCGCACGACCAGCAGTGCGCCAACTGCGGCGCCGCCCTGTCCGGCCACTTCTGCCACCAGTGCGGCCAGCGCGCGCACGTGCACCGCTCGCTGCTGCACCTGGGCGAGGAACTGCTGCATGGCCTGCTGCACTTCGATGCGAAAGCCTGGCGCACCTTGCCCCTGCTGGTGATCCAGCCAGGCCGCCTGACCCGCAACTACATCGACGGCAAGCGCACCCGCTATGTCTCGCCGCTGGCATTGTTCCTGTTCATGGTGTTCCTGATGTTCTTTGTCGTCTCGAGCCTGACCCACGTGGGCGGCCATGGTGACGGCAAGGGCGCGACGGCGGAACAGGGAACGATCCGCCAGGATGTGTCGATCGCCCGCGGCAAGCTCGCCGCGGCCGAAGGCACCCTGGCCGGGGCGCGCGCGACGGGCAAGGGGGTGGAGGCGGCCGAGCAGGCGGTCGAGGCGGCGCGCGACAGCCTGGACGACGCCGAGACGGCGCTGGCGATGGTGGCCAGCGGCGGCGATGGCATCGGCACGGGTATGGACAAGGTGGTAAAAAAGGCCAACGAGAAAAGCGCGAAGATCAACACGGGCATGCCCCGCGTCGATGCGGCGGCGCGCTTCGCTCTCGCCAACCCACAGTTCACGCTCTACAAGCTCAAAAGCGCAGCCTCGCAATACTCCTTCATGTTGGTGCCGATCTCGCTGCCCTTCCTGTGGCTGGTGTTTTTCTGGAAGCGGGGCGTGACCATGTTCGACCATGCCGTCTTCACCCTGTATGGCCTGTCCTTCATGGCGCTGCTGGTGGTGGTCGCCGCCTCGCTGGGCAAGGCCGGATTCGATGGCGTGGCCGGCACCCTGCTGGTGTTTGCGCCGCCCATCCACATGTTCGTGCAGCTGCGCGGCGCCTACCGGCTGCGCGTGTTCAGCGCCCTGTGGCGCACGGGCGTGCTGATGTTCGCGGCGGTGCTGGTGCTGACCCTGTACCTGCTGCTGATCCTGATGATCAGCCTGGCCTAGCGTCGCTTGCCGGCGCTGCTGGCGTTGCTGCTGCCGCCACGCTTGCGGGCGGCGGCATTCTGCTGCTGCAGGATGCTGTCGACCCGTTCGGAAGCAGTGCGCGAGAGCTCCTGCGCCAACTCCACGCTGGGGAAAATCTCCGGTTCCCGGTAGGCCACCCAGGCATACGCAGAATAGCGCCGGCAGGCGTCTTCCACTTCCTGTAAATTGAGCCAGCGCAGCGAGGCCCCTTCCGCCTCCAGCTTGCAGACCTTCTGCTTCGACAGGCAGTGGCACCAATACTCCCACGCCGACTGCAGCGACGGCACCTTGCTCGAAATCGGCACCAGCGATAGCATGAACTTCTGCGCAACAGTCAGGTTTTCCAGCGTGTCGAGCCAGATGGCGCGCTCGGACTGGTCCTCGGTGATCTTCGGATAAAAGAAGCCGTCCGGAACGTCGATATTGTGTATAAACCGTTTTAACAGTTTTACCAGAGAACGCTCCCCTGTCACAGCCGAGATGCGGTGCAGCTGCTCGATGGAGGGCGCCACCGCAAAGCCGGTGGCGGGAATGGCAGCCAGTTTTTCGCGCAACAGGGCACGCATCACTTCATGGGTGTCGTCGTCGTAGCCGGCCACAAAACCTTCCTCGTGCACGCCGTAGCGCCCTGCCCGGCCGGCGATCTGGCGCGCCAGCGCGGCGGGAATTTCTTCTTCATCGTAGCCGTTGTACTTGACGGTGGTGGTCATGACAATGCGGGCAATCGGCATGTTCAGGCCCATTGCAAGGGCATCGGTGCCGACCACGATATCGGCCGTGCCATCGCGAAAACGCTCGGCCTGGGCGCGCCGCACTTCGGGCGACAGATTGCCGTAGACAGTGGCCACCGACAGGCCCGTGTCGGTGATCATGTCGCGCCACTTGAGCACTTCACGGCGCGAGAACGCGATGACGGCGTCGCCCCGGCGCAGATTGCGCAGCTTTTTGACGGGCGCGCTCTCCATCGCCAGCGGCGCCATGCGTTTTAATACGTGCACTTCGAGCGGGCACTCGAGCCGTTCGGCCAGCGCCTCGATGGCCTTCCTCGCTTCGGGCGCTCCGACCAGGTAGACCGTGGCGGCAGGCGCCCCGCACACGGCGGCCGTCCAGGCGGCGCCGCGGTCACGGTCGGACAGCATCTGGATTTCATCGATCACGGCGACATCGACGCGGGTGCGCGAATCGAGCATTTCGACGGTGCTGGCCACATGCGTGGCGCCGGCGGCGAGGCGCCGCTCTTCGCCCGTCACCAGGCTCACCTTTAAAGGTTTGCCGTGCACGCTGACGGCTTGCATGCGCTCGTAGTTTTCCAGAGCCAGCAAGCGCAAGGGGGCCAGGTAGACGCCACTTGGCGCCTTGACCAGCGCCTCCATGGCGCGGTGGGTTTTACCCGAATTGGTCGGGCCCAGCAGCGCGATGAATTTACGGGGCATGCGGCTGGCGACTTCAAACGACTGGGGATACTCGGCCAGGTTGATGCTCTGCTTGGTGCGGGCCGCATGGCGCTCTTCCTGCTCGCGCTCGACGGCGTGGATGATGCGCTGGCGGATGCGGTCGAACACATACTCGGCCGGTTCCGACGTCTCCAGTTCGGCCAGGGTGCCGAGAAAGGTCATGGCATCGAAATCGCAATCGTCGGCCAGTTCGGCGATTTCCCTCACGAAGCCTTCGACGTGCTTTTGGAGGTCGTCGAAGGCGCCGGAGGTGGCGCGCTCGAGCACGAGAGAACGCTGCGCCTCGGGGTCGAGTTTCCGCCACTTGCTGGGCTTGGCCAGCACGCCCTGGGGTGGCACCAGCTGCCAGGGCACGCGTAAATCTTCGAAGCGCACCAGCCCCGTAAAACGAATGAACACCCTGCCCTCGGCCTTGACCAGCTGGGCGTTCAGCTGCGCCAGTTCGGCGTCGAGGTCCGGGTCGTTGCTGCTGTCGTCAGTGAGGTCGGAAGAGGATGCCATGCGCGTTCTGGGTGAAGTGGACGTCGCCGCTACTATAGCGCGCCGCTGTCAAAACAGGGTGTGCATGTCGAGCCGTGTGCCGCAGGCGGCGCCGTCGTAACCCGGCAGTGCGGCCAGCGCTGTCTTGAAGGCCTCGCTTGCCATGGCGTCCTGCGCCGCCTGCAGCAGGGGCGTGTCCAGGGCCGCCTTGTCGCAGGCGAGAAAATACTGTTCCCGGATGATGGGGATGAAATCGAGTTCGAAGCGGCGCGCCGCCGTCTCGACCCCGAAGCTG
>JBJMVV010000028.1:0-15329 GCA_045810505.1 Massilia sp. | reverse complement strand
TTCCTCAAGCAGATAAGTGACGGTATCGAGCGGCAGATTGAGGTCGGCCACCGTCAGCGCCGGCAGGGGGCGGTGCGCATCCTGCCCGGCCAGGCAGGCAGGCGAAATCTGGTCGTACAGGGCCATGTCGGCCAGCGCCACCAGCATTTCGCCATGCTCGTCCAGCACCGCCGTGTAAGTGCCGCTGCAGGTTTTGGGCAGCACCAGGGTGGCGCCCGTGTCGATGCCGGCGTCCTGCGCGTGCGCCAGCAGGGCGCGGCCGGCCGCGTCGTCGCCGACGGCGGTGGCCAGCGAAACGGGCGCGCCCAGGCGGGCCAGGTTCTCGGCGATATTGCGCGCCACGCCCCCAAAAGCCTCGTCCTGGCGGGCGGGATTGGAAGTGCCCATGGTGAGGGTGGCGATCGAGCGCAGCTTGCGATCGAGGTTGGCCGCGCCGATGCAGGCGATGGGACGGTGGCCGGGCAGCACGTAGGCGCGGCCCAGCAGGCGGCGCTCGCGGATCAGTCCGGCGATATGGCCTGCCACGGCCGAGCGCGACAGGCGCAACTGCACAGCGAGATCCTGCTGGGAGATGAAAGGGTTGGCCCGTATCATCTCGTACAACTGCTCTTTTTTGGAAATCTCAGTCATCGCGCACCATTGAACATTTGTTTTTCAGGATAGACATATGTTATTGCCGCGTCAACGACTCCTTGATTTTATTGTGGTTTTTTCCAAGCGCTGGCAGCGTACAACGGGCCGCACCGCCACGCTTTTATATAAATATCGTATAAATCGGCAAGAAAAACAGTATTTGCCATACATATCAACATTCCCGCATAGTTATAATACTGGGCGGGCTGATCCGCTCCCCGCCACTCACCGACTCTCATTCAAGGAAACAGCATGTCCAACAACACCCCATTTGAAGCCGCCGACCTCATCCGTGCGCGCAAGCCTGGATTCACGCCCCGCGTCGCGTTGATCCTGGGGTCGGGACTGGGCGTGCTGGCCGAGCAAATGCAGGACGCTGTCACCATCGCTTTCGACGAACTGCCTGGCTTCCCCATCAGCACCGTGCACGGCCACGCCGGTGAACTCATTCTCGGCACCCTGGCCGGCGTCGACGTCGTCTGCATGAAAGGCCGCGGCCACTTCTACGAGGGCTACGGCATGGGCGTGATGACGGCGGCCGTGCGCACCCTGAAGCTGCTGGGCTGCGAGATGCTGTTCGTGACCAATGCGGCAGGCTCCCTGCGCGCCGAAGCCGATGCCGGCAGCCTGGTGGCGATTACCGACCATATCAACCTGCTGCCTGGCACCCCGATGGTCGGCCCCAACGACGACCGCTTCGGTCCCCGTTTCTTCAGCATGTCCAACGCCTACGATGCCGACCTGCGCAATCTGGTCAAGCAGACCGCCAGCGACAAAGGCATCACCCTGCACGAAGGCGTGTTCGTCGCCTATCCGGGACCGAACTTCGAGACCGCCGCCGAGATCCGCATGATGTCCCGCCTGGGCGCGGACACGGTCGGCATGTCGGTGGTGCCGGAAGTGGTGTCCGCCCGCCATTGCGGCCTGAAAGTGACGGGCGTCTCCGTCATCACCAACCTGGCCGAGGGCATGTCGCCATTCCCCCTGTCACACGAGCAGACCCTGAAGTACGCCGCGATCGGCGCCAAGGACCTGGTCACCCTGATTCTCGCCTTCCTGGAAAACGTGGCGAAGACGCCGCGCGCTGCAGACTAATTAGGAGCTTGCCATGTCACGCGCATTCATACTGTTACTCGATTCCTTCGGCCTGGGCGCCGCGCCCGACGCCGACAAGTTCGGCGACCTAGGCGCCAACACCTTCGGCCATATCGCCAAGTGGGCCCAGGAGCAGGGCACGCCGATGGATCTGCCCCATCTCGAAAAGCTCGGCCTGGCCGCCGGCGCCCACAGTGCCAGCGGCGCCTGGGCCGAGGGCTTCGAGCAGCGCGAAGGTTTTACGGGCGCTTACGGCGCTGCCGCCGAGCGCTCCACCGGCAAAGATACCCAAAGCGGTCACTGGGAAATCGCCGGCGTGCCGGTCAACTTCGACTGGGGATATTTTCCTCGCACGGTGCCGTCCTTCCCGGGCGAACTGACGGCCAAGCTGCAGGAACTGACGGGCGTGCCCGGCTTTCTGGGCGACTGCCACGCCTCCGGCACGGAGATCATCAACAAGCACGGTGATGAACACGTCGCCAGCGGCAAACCGATCATCTACACCTCGGGCGACTCCGTCATGCAGATCGCCGCGCACGAAGAGCACTTCGGCCTCGAGCGCCTGTACGCCATGTGCGAGGCCGCCTATGAACTGGTCAAGCCTTACAACATCGGCCGCGTGATCGCCCGCCCTTTCGTGGGCGAGAACGGCAACTACAAGCGCACCAGCAACCGCCACGACTACGCCGTGCCGCCCCCAAGCCCGACACTGCTGGACCACGTCAAGGACGCCGGCGGCGAAGTCATCGGCCTCGGCAAAATCAGCGACATCTTCGCGGCCCAAGGCATCTCGCGCGTCGTCAAGGGCGCCGACAACATGGCCCTGTTCGACGCCTTGCTGAAAGCGGAAGACGAGGCGGGCGATGGCTCGCTCACCTTCGTCAACTTCGTCGACTTCGACCAGCACTTCGGTCACCGCCGCGACGTGGCAGGCTACTCGAAGGCGCTGCATGAATTCGACGCGCGCCTGCCCGAATTCACCAGCAAACTGCGCGAGGGCGACCTGGTCGTCATCACCGCCGATCACGGCTGCGATCCCAGCTGGCCGGGGTCGGACCACACCCGCGAACACATCCCGATGATCTTCTTCGGCCCCGGCGTCGCCCCGCGCGCGCTGCCGATTTCGCCGAGCTTCTCCGACATCGGCGCCACCATTGCCAAGCACCTGGGCGTCAAGCCCCTCTCGAACGGAACCGCACTGTTATGACCCAAGCACCCGATTTCAAACGCAACGAGGCAGTCGGCCTCGATCTCGGCTGGGTCAACCAGATCCGCGTCAACCGCAACGCCACCGACCGCCGCGCCGCCAGCCTGGCGAACCGCCGCACGGTGAAAAAAGAGTACCAGGCCGCCTGGCTGGTCCAGGCCATCAAGTGCATCGATTTGACCACGCTCGGTGGCGATGATACCCCGGGCCGCGTCGAGCGCCTGTGCATGAAGGCCATGCGTCCGCTGCGCTCCGACCTGATGGAAGCGCTGGGCTTGAGCAGTCTCACGACCGGCGCCGTCTGCGTCTATCACGAGATGATCCAGCCGGCCGTCAAGATCCTGCAGGACCGTCTGCCCGTGGCGGCCGTGTCGACCGCCTTCCCGGCCGGTCTGGCCAGTTTTGAAACCAAGGTGCGCGAGATCGAACTGTCAGTCGCCGCCGGCGCCAGGGAAATCGACATCGTCATCACCCGCCAGCACGTCTTGAACGGCAACTGGCAAGCGCTGTACGACGAGATGGCTGCCTACCGTGTCGCCTGCGGCGACGCCCACGTCAAGGCCATTCTCGCCACCGGCGACCTGACCACGCTGGACAACGTGGCCAAGGCCTCGTGGGTCTGCATGATGGCGGGCTCGGACTTCATCAAGACCTCCACCGGCAAGGAAGGCGTCAACGCCACCATTCCGGTCGCCCTGACGATGGTGCGCACCATCCGCGAATACCACGAGCAGACGGGTTTCCAGGTGGGCTTCAAGCCCGCCGGCGGCGTCAGCTCGGCCAAGGCGGCCCTGCAGTACCTGGCGTTGATGAAGGAAGAACTGGGCCGCGAGTGGCTCGAGCCGCACCTGTTCCGCATCGGCGCCTCCAGTTTGTTGACCGACATCGAGCGCCAGCTCGAGCACTACGTCACCGGCGCCTACTCGGCCAACCATCGCCACGCGCAACCATAAGAACACGGACACGTCATGCCCACTATTAACGAGATTCTCACCACCATGGACTACGGCCCCGCCCCCGAAAGCACCAAAGAAGCGCAGGCGTGGCTGGAGCAGCATGGCCGCCAGTTTGGCCTTTTCATCGACAATGCCTGGACCGAGGCTGCAGACACCTTCGCCTCGACCAATCCGGCCGACGGCAAGGAACTGGCCCAGCTGACCCAGGCAACGACTGACGACATCGACCGCGCCGTGGCTGCTGCCCGCCGCGCCCAGCCGGGCTGGGTCGCGCTGGGCGGCCATGGCCGCGCGCGCGTGCTGTACGCACTGGCACGCCTGCTGCAAAAGCACGCCCGCCTGTTCGCCGTGATTGAAACGCTGGACAACGGCAAGACCATCCGCGAAACGCGCGACGCCGACCTGCCGCTGGCGGCACGTCACTTCTACCATCACGCCGGCTGGGCCCAGCTGCAATCGGAAGAATTCGCCGACTACCGCGCCGTCGGCGTAGTCGGCCAGATCGTGCCCTGGAATTTCCCGCTGCTGATGCTGTCGTGGAAAATCGCCCCTGCGCTCGCCGCCGGCAACACCATCGTCTTCAAACCAGCCGAATTCACCTCGCTGACCGCCTTGCTGTTCGCTGAAATCTGCGTGCAGGCTGGCGTGCCGGCCGGCGTCGTCAACATCGTCACCGGCGACGGCCGCGTCGGCGAAGCCATCGTCAACCATCCCGGCATCGACAAGCTGGCATTTACCGGTTCGACCGAAGTCGGTCGCATCATCCGCAAGGCCACCGCCGGCACGGGCAAAAAGCTCTCGCTGGAACTGGGCGGCAAATCGCCCTTCATCGTGTTTGAAGACGCGGACCTCGACGCCGCCGTCGAAGGCCTGGTCGATTCGATCTGGTTCAACCAGGGCCAGGTCTGCTGCGCAGGGTCACGTTTGCTGATCCAGGAGTCGGTGGAAGAGCGTTTTCTGGCCAAGGTCCGCGCCCGCATGGACAATCTGCGGGTCGGTTCGCCCCTGGACAAGTCGATGGACGTGGGCGCGCTGGTTGATCCGGTCCAGCGCCAGCGCATTCATGGCCTGGTGGAGTCGGCCCGCGCCGAAGGCTGCACGATCTACCAGCCCACTTGCGACATGCCCGCTGACGGCTCGTGGTACCTGCCCACCCTGATCACGGGTGCATCGACTTCGGCTGCCGTGGCCCAGGCTGAAATCTTCGGCCCCGTGCTGGTGGCGATGAGCTTCCGCACCCCGGCCGAAGCGGTCCAGCTGGCCAACAACACGGTCTATGGCCTCGCTGCCTGCGTCTGGTCCGAGTCGATCAGCCTCGCGCTCGACGTGGCGCCCCAGATCAAGGCAGGCGTCGTGTGGATCAACACCGCCAACCAGTTCGACGCAGCCTGCGGCTTCGGCGGCTACCGCGAGTCCGGCTTCGGCCGCGAAGGCGGTAAAGAGGGCATGTACGAATACATGACGGCGCTGGCGGAAGACGCCCGTCCGGCGGCTCCCGTCAAAGCCGTCGCCGGTAAAGCCAGCGCAGTAAGCTCGCCCGCCAGCAGCCCCTTCGCAATCGATCGTACCGCCAAGCTTTACATCGGCGGCAAGCAGACCCGCCCTGACGGCGCCTACAGCCGCGCCATTGCCGGCGCCGACGGCGCCTTCCTGGCCGATATCGGCGAAGGCAACCGCAAGGATATCCGCAACGCCGTCGAAGCGGCCCACAAGGCTTCTGGCTGGACCAAGGCAACGGCCCACAACCGCGCCCAGGTGCTGTACTACATCGCCGAAAACCTGGCTGCCCGCGCCGACGAATTCGCCGCCCGCATCGCCGCCATGACAGGCGCCGCCGACCCGCACAAGGAAGTGCAGGCCTCGATCGAGCGCCTGTTCTACTATGCCGCCTGGGCCGACAAGTACGATGGCCTGGCCCACCAGCCGCCAATGCACGGCATCACCGTCGCGCTGAACGAGCCGATCGGCGTGATCGGCATCATCTGCCCGAATGAAGCGCCCCTGCTGGGCTTCATCTCGCTGGTGGCGCCTGCGATTGCGCTGGGCAACCGCGTCATCGCCGTACCGTCGGAAGCGCACCCGCTGGCCGCGCTGGACCTTTACCAGGTGCTCGATACCTCCGACCTGCCGGGCGGCGTGCTCAATATCGTCAGCGGCAGCGCCGACGAACTTGCCCGCACCCTGGCCACCCACGGTGACGTCGACGCCATCTGGCGCCATGACGGCTCGGCCGAAGGTTGCGCCGAAGTCGAGCGCCTCTCGGCCGACACGATCAAACGCACCTGGGTCAGCGGCGCAAAGGGCCGCGACTGGTACGACGCCAAGCAGTCCTGTGGCCGCGCCGTCCTAGCCCACGCCTCCCAGGTCAAAAACATCTGGATCCCCTACGGCGTCTGACAGCACCGGGGACTGGCCCTGCGGGCCTGTCCCCATTTTCAAATACCGCTAAAGCCGGGCTAACCCCCCGGTTTTGTCATTGAAAGTCCCCAAAATGTTCCTCAACCAGGAAATCATCCGCAAAAAACGCAACGGCCACGCTTTGACAGCCGAAGAAATCCGCTTCTTCGTCGGCGGCATCACCACCGGCGCCACCACCGAAGGCCAGATCGCCGCCCTCGCCATGGCCGTCTACTTCAATGACATGGGCATGGACGAACGGGTCGCCTTTACGCTGGCCATGCGCGACTCCGGCCAGGTCATGGAATGGCGCTCGCTGAACCTGCCCGGTCCCGTCGTCGACAAGCACTCCACCGGCGGCGTGGGCGACGTCGTCTCGCTGATGCTGGGACCCATGATCGCCGCATGCGGCGGTTTCGTCCCCATGATCTCAGGCCGGGGACTCGGTCACACCGGCGGCACGCTCGACAAGTTCGACTCCATCCCCGGCTACAGCACCGTGCCCACGCCCGAGCTGTTCCGCAAGGTGGTAAAAGATGTCGGCGTGGCCATCATTGGCCAGACGGCCGAACTGGCGCCTGCGGACAAGCGTTTTTACAGCATCCGCGATACCACCGCCACGGTCGAATCGGTCGCCATGATCACCGGTTCCATCCTTTCGAAAAAACTCTCGGCAGGGCTGGACGCGCTGGTCATGGACGTCAAGGCCGGCAGCGGCGCCTTCATGCCGACCATGGAAAAATCGGTCGAGCTGGCCGAGTCCATCGTCCACGTCGGTAACGGCGCCGGCACCCGCACCTCCGCCATCCTCACCGACATGAACGAATCCCTGTGCCCTGTCGCCGGCAATGCGCTGGAGGTGCGCCAGGCGATGGATTACCTGACGGGCGTGGCGCGTCCCGCGCGCCTGCACGAGGTCACGATGGCGCTGTGCGCCGAGATGCTGGTGCTGGGCAAACTGGCCGACAACGCAATCCAGGCGCGCGCCAAACTGCAGGCGGCGCTCGATTCGGGCGAAGCGGCCAGCCGCTTTTCGCGCATGGTCGCCAGCCTGGGCGGCCCGGCCGATCTGGTTGAAAACCCCGACGCCTACCTGGAAAAAGCGCCGATCGTGGTGCCGGTGCCGGCCCCGCAGGCAGGCTACGCCACCGCCACCGATTGCCGCGCGCTGGGCCTGGCCGTGGTCAGCCTCGGTGGCGGCCGCCGCCGTCCGGAAGACCCGATCGATTTCGCCGTGGGATTGACCGGTCTGGCCGAACTTGGCCAGCAATTCGCCGCCGGCGAGCCGCTCGCCTTTGTGCATGCCCGCACCGCGCAGGCAGCCGAGCAGGCCGTACGCGAAGTGCAGGCGGCCTATGTGCTCGGTCTTGAGAAAGCGCCAGCCAATCCGATCACCTATCAAATTATTCGCCCCAATTGAACATGAGCCACGAAAACCTCATCGAAGAAGCCCGCGCCGCGCGCGAACTGGCTTACACCCCGTACTCGAAATTCAAGGTGGGCGCGGCCCTGCTGTGCAAGGATGGCCGGGTATTTCGCGGCTGTAATGTGGAAAACGCCTCCTATGGCCTGTGCAACTGCGCCGAGCGCACGGCATTTTTCAGCGCCATCGCCAGCGGCTACAAGCCGGGCGACTTCACGGCGCTGGCCGTGATCGGCGAAACCGACGGTCCGATTTCTCCCTGCGGCGCCTGCCGCCAGGTGACGCTGGAGTTGGGCGGCAACGATCTGCCCGTGATCCTGACGAACCTGAACGGCGTGCGCCTCGACACCACGGCTGCAGGCCTGTTGCCGCATGCTTTCGGCAGCTGGGATCTGAAGACCTGACAGTGAAAATCATCGATGTACAGGCGGCCGTTTCGCTGGCCGCCAGCGAGGCCGTCGCCGCCAAGACGGCCGGCACCTTCGGCGTGGGCGGCGTGCTGCTCGACCAGCAGGGACGGGTGCTCAAGTCCCTGCACAACAACGTCGTCAAGGGTGGCCTCGTGTTCGATCCTACCGCCCATGGCGAGCGCCAGTTGATCGACTGGTATTTCGCCGAGCGCGCCCGCGGCACGGCGCTGCCGGTGCCCCATGAACTGACCCTCGTCACCACGCTCGACCCCTGCGCCATGTGCGCCGGCGCGATTTTAGCGGCCGGGTTCAGCGTGGTGGTGGCCGCCGAAGACCCCAGAGCCGGCGTTGACCACGACGCCAGCGCCAGCTTCGGCGCGTTGCCGCCGCCTTTGCGCGAACGGGCACGCGCCTTGTTCTGCTATCCCGGTGTGCGCGGCACGTCCAGCTATGCGCGCGAAGCACGCGGTGCTGCGCCGCCGCCTTTCTTCATCGGCAAAACGATCGCGGAAGCCTGCCAGGCCCTGTGCTCGCTGGCGCTGGAAGCGACCAGCGACAAGGTCCAGCAGCTGCTGCAAAACGATTTGCCGCGTGAAGCCCTGCGCGATATTGCCACCTTGCCGGCCGATCACCCAATCGTGCGCAAGCTGCAAAGCCTGTATCCGCAGGCACTGTCCTGGCGCGGCAACCCCCATGCGCCGGGGGCGGGCCTCTCACCGTTTTTACTTGAGGCGATGGAGCAGGATCGCCGCCAGGGAGGCGAGGGCGACGCCGCCGCTTTGCTGGACGCATTTGGCAACCTGCTGCTGGTGACGCCTGGACGGCGCGACCAGTCGGCCATTTTGACGCCCTTCATGGAATGCACCCGCCAGTATGCCCAGCTGCGCTACATGCTGCTGCAGGGGCTCGATGAGGCGGCGCGCGCGGAGTTGCTGCCCTATCTTGCGCATCCTCGCAACGGCACCTTTGTGCTGGCGCTGGGGCCATCGAATGATGCGGCCAGTTTCATGAACCTGGGGGCGTGGGGCTCGACGATGGAAGGGCCGCTGCCGCTTGAGAATCCCGGGCAGTTTCAGTATGTGGTGCCAAGAATGGGGGAGGTCGAACTGGCCGCACTGTGCGCGCGGATGCCGCCCTTGTACAGCGGCGTGATCGGGATCGCGCCGCGGCAGGTGGTGGATGCCGGCTTGATTGCTGCGCTTGAAAAGGCGGGGTCAGGCAACAAGTGCCAGACCCCGGTGCTGGATTAGCCAAGCATATTGGCGTCACGCGTCAACAGCCACCGCCCATCCATCTTCCGAAACACCGACAGTGTATGCCCGCTGCGCCGCATCGGTGTCTTGCCATGCCTGGAGATGATGGTGACTTCCAGGCGCGTGCGGCAGTAGGCCATGTCGCCCGACACGCTCACTTCTTCCACGCTGCTGGTCGATTCGATGGCGTGTTCGCGCAGCACGGCGCGCAGGCTGGCCTCGAAGGCGTCGCGGCCCACCATGGGCGGCTGGCCGGCGACGAGAAAGACGACGTCGGGCGCCATCAGTTCGAGCACGGCGTCGACATTACCGGCCCTGGTTTCGCGCAGCCATGTGTCGATCAGTTCTCGGATCTGTTTTTCATCATCCATGTGACGCCTCCTGCCAGGGATTGTAGCTGCCGATGCTCCACACATGGCCTTCCGGGTCGCGGCAGGTGAAGGCGCGACCGCCGTATTCCATGTCGGCGATGTCGAGCACCATGGCGGCGCCGGCGTCGCGCGCGCGATCGTAGACAGCGTCGACGTCCTCCACGATCAGGCAGGTGGTCTGGGTCTGGCGCCCGCCGATTTCATCGGGCTGGACCATCAGTTTGCTGTAGTCGCCTTCCTTGGCGATCGAGCCGAGCATGATCATGCCGCCGCCGAAGGTCAGCTGGGCGTGCAGGATGGTGTCGCCGGGGCCGTCGACGACGAGCTGGGGGGTAAAACCGAACACGTTGACGAGCCAGGTGATGGCGCCCGGGGCGTCGCGGTAGCTGAGGCAGGGGATCAGGGTCGAGGCGGTGGTGCTGGGCATGGCGCGTCTCCTCCAAAAGGGAGCGCCCATGATAAGCCAAATGGCAAAAACGCCTACATTTGCTGGAACAGGTGGCTGTGATTGCGGCTCACTTCCAGCTCTTCGCGGTGGCCGCGCAACTTGAGCATCTGGCGGCCGCGGATGTCGCGCGAGACCGATTCGATGGCGTCGACCCGTACCAGGGTGGAGCGGTGGATGCGCCAGAATTCATCGGGATCGAGTTCGTCGGCCAGTTCCTTGAGCGTTTTTCGGATCAGCAGTTCCGCGGTGGCCGTCTGCACCCGCGTGTACTTTTCGTCCGAGCGGAAAAACAGCACGTCGCGGGTGGGGATCATGCGCAGGCTGGCGCCCACCTGGGCCTGGATCCAGCGCAGACGGGGCGGGGCTGCCGCCGTGCCTTGCGCCAAGGCCGTCGTCAGGCGGCTCAACTGGGCACTGATGTCGTCCGGCGCGCCGCTCGACTGCATGCGCAGGCGCAGGCGCGCGCAGCAGGTTTCCAGTCGCGCCGCGGTCACTGGTTTCAGCAGATAATCGATCGCGCCCTGCTCGAAGGCGTCGAGGGCGTACTGGTCGTAGGCGGTGACGAACACGATGTGGCAGCGCTGATAAAGCTGGCGGGCCGCCTCGATGCCGCTCAATCCCGGCATGCGAATGTCGAGGAACACGATGTCGGGCGAGAGGGCCCGGGCCTGTTCCACCGCCTCCACCCCATTGGCCGCCTCGGCCACGATCTGCAGTTCAGGCCAGACCTCCGCCAGGCGCGTGCGCAGTTGTGCGCGCATGGGCGCTTCGTCGTCGGCGATCAGGGCGCGCAGTGTCGCAGTCATCTTACAAACCTTCCATCATCTGATAGGGCAAGCGGATCGAGGCGCGGGTGCCGCCGGTGGGTGGCGCTTCGATGATCAATTCAGCCTTGTCGCCAAACAGCAGCTGCAATCGCTCGTGGATGTTGGCCAGGCCAAGGCCGTCGCCCGACGTGGGATTGAAGCCCAGGCCATCGTCGCACACATCGACAATCAAGGTCGCTTCTTCCACCCGCGCGCTGACGTCGATGCGCCCGCCGCTGATCTTGGGCTCCAGCCCGTGCTTGATGGCGTTCTCGATCAGGGTTTGCAGCATCATGGGCGGGAAGGGCGCGCTGCCGAGGAAATCGGGCACCCGGAACTGCACTTGCAGCCTTTCCTTCATCCTCGCCTGCATGATGGCGAGATAGGCCTTCGACAGCTCCACCTGCTTGCCCAGAGTCGCGCTGCCGGCGGCGCGCATCTGCGGCAGCGAAGCACGCAAATAATCGATCAGGTGGGCGTGCACCCGCGCCGCTTCGGGCGGATCGGTCTCGATCAACTGGCCGATCAGGGCCAGCGTGTTGAACAGAAAATGGGGCTCGACCTGGGCCTGCAGGGTCGCCATCTGCGCCTGCGTCAACTGCCGTTCCAGGTTGGCGACATCGGCCTTGCGGTCGGCCGCCGCCGCTTCCAGCTCCGCCTTGCGCTTGCCGCCGCCAATCACTTTGACGCCCAGCGAGATCAGGATGAACCAGACGGCAGGTTCCGGTGTATGCAGCATGCCGAAGCCCATCAGCACCAGCAGCCAGATGATGATGAGCCGGCGCCATTCGACGACGGCAAGCCAGTCGACAAACAGCCACCAGTTTTCGCGGGCGGTGGCGAAAAGCTCGCGCAGCAGATCCTTGCCCTGGTCGACGTTCGACGCCTTCATGATTTATCCCTCGCTACGGGCGTGGTCCGCACGGTGGCGGCGCGACTGGATGACGATGGCCGCCACCACCAGCTTGACCAGCATGAAAGTGACGAACAGGGTCAATGCCAGCGGCAGGATGGTGATCAACAGGGCCAGCACGACCGCACTGGCGAACAGTTGGGGCCAGGCCATGGCGCCGATGGCGCGTGCGAGGGAACGGGCCGCCTGCACGGTGGCGCGGAAAATATCGTCGAGCAGGGTGTTGATGGATTCTAAAGTCGTCTGTTTCATGGTGTGGCCCCAAAAGTGTTGGTTGATGGTGGCACTGTAGCGGGG
Source organism: Massilia sp. (assembly GCA_045810505.1). Lineage (GTDB taxonomy): Bacteria > Pseudomonadota > Gammaproteobacteria > Burkholderiales > Burkholderiaceae_D > JAFCUW01. The sequence continues at coordinate 3,120 of JBJMVV010000028.1, read as the reverse complement.
CGCTCTGCAGGACGCCACGGACATCCGACAGACGGCACGAAACGGGGCATTAGCGGCGCCAGCGGACGATTAGCGGTGCTCTTTCTGTTGCTCCCATTCGCGCGCCAGCAGGCCGTAGATGGCCGTATCGCAGATTTCCCCCGCCACCAGCCAGCGCTCGCGCAGCAGGCCTTCGCGCACAAAACCCAGCCGCTCCGCGGTGCGCAGCGAGGCGGTATTGCGCGGATCGATGTCCGCTTCCACCCGGTGCAGGCCGAGGGCGCCGAAACCGAAGTCCAGCAGGGCGTGCAGGGCCTCTCCCACATAGCCCTGGCCCCAGTGGTCCCGGTTCAGGGCGTAGCCAAGATCACAACGGCGGTTCTGCACGTCGAAGTGAAACAGGGTCACCTGGCCGACGCACTGGCCGCTGGCCTTGACTTCCACGCCCAGGCGCATGGCGGTGCCGGCGGCGATGTCCTGCGCGCTTGTCGCGACGTACTCCTCCGCCCTGGCCGGATCGGTCCACGGCGCGCCGGTCCAGTAGCGCATCACCTGAACTTCCGAATACATGGCGAAGATGGCAGGGGCGTCGTCGGGACGGAGGGGCCGCAGGATCAGGCGGGACGTGTCGAGGACAACGTCGAGGGGGCTGATGGCGCTCATGGTTTTTCCGTGGAGGGTGGCAGGGAAACGGCGCGCACCACCATCTCGACGATGGTCTGTTCGGCGTCGTCGAAATCGCGGCGGGTCAGTTGTTTGCGGTTCAGGACCAGCCCCATTTGCGCCGCGAAGTCGGCATAGGACTGGGTCATGGCCCAGATGGCGAACAGCAGGTGGGTCGCGTTGACGGCAGCAATGCGGCCCTCGGCAATCCAGCGCTCGAACACCTCAATGTCCTTGCGCACCAGTGGCACCACGCGCTGGCGTATCTGCTCGCCGTACAGGGGCGCGCCGTTGATCACTTCCAGCGCATACACGCGCGAGCTCCAGGGCTGTTCGCGTGAAAAACGCAGCTTGGCCTGGATGTAGGCGCGCAGCATGTCGGCCGGCTCACCCGCCGGATCGGCCAGCAGGTCCATGCGCGCCAGCCAGTCGTCGAGCACATCGTCGAGCACCCGCTGGTACAAAGCCTGCTTGGTCGGGAAGTAGTACATCAGGTTCTGTTTCGACAGCCCCGCCAGTTGGGCGATGCTGGCGATCGAGGCGCCTTCGTAACCGTTTTCGGCGAACACGCGCACGGCGATGGCGACGATGTCGGCCTCCAGCTTGTCGCGGTCAAGCAGGCGGCGCTTGATGACAGGCGGCTTGGCAAGCGTCGTCGTCATGGCCGCACCGATTGCAAAAAAGCCGACAGGGCGGGGGCCTCGGCCGCGTAGGCCACATTGAAGCGGAACCAGACGGCCTCTGATGGGCCCAGCATGAAAAACTCGTTGGGCGCGAGCAGGATGCCGGCTTTCTGCGCCAGATCGGCGATGGTCCTGCCATTCCATAGCGGCGTGGGCGGCGCATCCCAGCCGGCGCTGACGAACATGCCGCCGCGCGGACGCGCAATCGGCGTCATGCCGGCATCAAGCAGGCGCTCGATGCTGCGTTCGCGATGGCTGCTCAGCTCCGTGCCGATCCGCTCGACCATCTTGCGGTAGGGCCGCGCTGAAATGGCGTGGTAGACGGTGCGCTCGTTGATTTCGGAGGTCGTCAGCCCCGCCAGCATTTTTACGCGCAGCAGTTCGGGGATCAGGGAGCTCGAGGCGCAAATGGAGCCGACCCGCAGCACCGGCGAAAGCGTCTTGGAAAAGCTGCCGACCCGGATCACCCGCCGCAAGCCATCCATGGCCGCCAGCGACGCTTCGCCGCGCGCCGCCAGTTCGCGATAGATATCGTCTTCCACCAGCCAGAAATCGAACTGCTCGGCCACCCCCAGCAGGCGGTGCGCCTGCGCCTGCGAGAGCGAGGTGCCCAACGGGTTTTGCAGCACCGTATTGACGAACATGAGCTTGGGCTGGTGCGCCGCGGCGGCCGCCAGCAGGGCGTCGACATCGAGCCCCGCCTCGCGGCGCGGCACGCCCACCGGGATGCAGCCGTGATGGCGGATCAGGGAAGTGAGGTTGCTGTAGCCGGGATCTTCCACCAGCACGCAGTCGCCGGGGCGGGTGAGGGTGCGCAGGATCAGGTCGAAGGCATGGGTGGCGCCGTGGGTGAGCAGCACCTGCTCCGCCTCGACGGCAAACAGTTCGTCCGACAACTGCGCCGCCAGGTGGGCGCGCAAGGTGGGAAAGCCGAGCGGATGGCCGTAGCCGCGCAGGCGGTTGGCGGGGATCTTCATGGCGTGGCGCACGGCGTCGAGGATGGTGGTCTCGCCATACCATTCGGGCGGCAGCCAGCCCGCGCCCACCGGGAGCGCCTCCGAGACGCCGGAATACAGTTCGGGGGTGAGGGCATCGACGGCCGCCGCAGCCGGCCCGGCGCCCGCACCGATCATGGTCGCCGATTCCGGCAGCGCCGCGATCATCTCGCTGCGCGCCACAAAAAATCCGGAACCGCGGCGCGAGGAGAGCAGTCCAACGTTCACCAGGCGGTCGTAGGATTCCACCACGGTAAAAGTGCTGACGCCGTTTGACTTCGCAAACTGCCGCACCGAAGGCATCTTCGTGCCTACCCTCAATTCCTTCAGCTTGACCATGCGGGCAATCGCTGCCACGATCTGATCGACCAGGCTGCCGCGGCGGGTGCGGTCGATGTCGAGCACGGGCCAGGCCGGGGGCAGGGCCGCCCCGGCATCCTGTGTGATCGCCAGCGATTTCGCCATCATGTCTCCATCAATGCTAACTTTGTTGCGCTGCGCCAAAGTGTATCGGCTAAACGACCTGTACGGTTGGCGCTTTTTGCGGTCCGTGTACCTGTGCCGCCGACCTGCTGCTGACTATTATTGCATCATCATTTTGCCAACTGGTAAATAATTTTTTTCGCTGTCAAAAATTTTCGCAAGACCCAAGAATGGAGTGCGCATGAACCTGGAACGCCCCGCCTCGATGTCCGCTTTCTGGATGCCGTTCACCAACAACCGCGACTTCAAGGCCCACCCCCGGCTGCTCGTTTCCGCCGACGGCATGTACTACAAGGATGTCGACGGCAACTGCGTGC
>JBJMVV010000027.1:0-4916 GCA_045810505.1 Massilia sp. | reverse complement strand
CCGCAAGCGACCTTGCGCCTGTGGGACCTGGCCGCCGGCCACACCACCCAGTGGTACGCCCAGGGCGTGTCGGACGATGCCCGCATCTTCGCCAACAGCCTGCTGGCGCCGTATTGCGGCAGCAACCATGATTTCGAAGCAGTGCGCTGGCTCGATGATGCCGCCAGCGTCGCCTCGACCGTGATCCTCCCCCTGCGCAGCGGCGGCACCGCGTTTGGCCTGTTGATACTCGGCTCGCCCGATCCCCAGCGTTTCCGCGCCGAGATGGCCACCGATTTCCTCATCCACATTGGCGAGACGGCCAGCGCCGCCCTGGCCGCCCTGCGCGCCTGAGATGAAAGCGCCGGCGCAGACCTCAGAGGCGCCGGAACTGCCGGCGGAGCTGCGCGCTCCGCTTGACGCCTATCTGCAACAACTGGCCGCCCAGCGCCAGCTTTCTCCCCTGACGGTGGCCGCCTACGCGCGCGATCTGGGCGAACTGGCCCGGCTGTCGGGCGCCAGCGCCTGGGACAAGCTCGGCCACCACGACATCCGCCGCCTCGCCGCCAAACTGCACGGCCAGGGCCTGGGACCGCGCTCGATTGCCCGCAAGCTGTCGAGCTGGCGGGGCCTGTTTGCCTGGCTGGCCGGCCAGGGGCAGGTCGCCGTCAATCCGGTCGATGGCGTGCGCGCGCCCCGCGCCCCGAAAACTTTACCCAAGGCCCTGTCGGTGGAAGCGGCCGTGCACCTGGTCGACAGCGTGGCCCCCCAGCGCGCCGCCGAGCCCGATGAACTGTGCAGCCGCGCCATGTTCGAACTGTTGTATTCCAGCGGCCTGCGGGTGTCGGAATTGACCAGCCTGGACGCCAGCTACCAGCGCGCCGCCGGCGACACCGCGCCGCTGGGATGGCTGGACCGCGCGGCCGGCGAAGTGGTCGTCACGGGCAAGGGCAACAAGATGCGCCGCGTGCCGGTCGGCAGCCACGCCATGGCGGCGATCGATGCCTGGCTGGCCGTGCGCCCGCCGGCCCGCGATGGCGGCAACGCCCTGTTTCTCTCCAGCCGCGGCAGCCGGGTCACGCCCCGCCTGGTGCAGCAGCGACTGGCGCGCCACGGCGCCGCCAGCGGCGCTGCTGTCAAAGTCCATCCCCACATGCTGCGCCACTCGTTTGCCTCGCATGTGCTGCAATCCTCGGGCGACCTGCGTGCCGTGCAGGAAATGCTGGGACACGCCAGCATCACCTCCACCCAGGTGTACACGGCGCTGAATTTCCAGCATCTTGCGGCTGTGTACGATCAGGCGCATCCCAGGGCAAAGCCCAAATAAGCTTGATACGGATCAAGCCGGTCCGGCCTATCCAGATGCACTTTAAGAAATCCGGCATAATCGCTCGATTTGCAGCGGACTAACGTACACAACATGGCAATGATTCCCAGCACCATCCTCACCGGCTTTCTTGGCGCCGGCAAGACCACGCTGCTCAAGCGCATCTTGCAGGAGCAGCACGGCATGAAGATTGCCGTCATCGAGAACGAGTTTGGCGAAGAAAACATCGACAACGAGATCCTGGTCGAGCGCAGCACCGAGCACATCGTCGAGATGAACAATGGCTGCATCTGCTGCACGGTGCGCGGCGACCTGATCGAGGCGCTGTCGAACCTGGCGCGCAAACGCGACGCCGGCGAGATCACGTTTGACCGCATCGTGATTGAAACGACCGGCCTGGCCAACCCCGGCCCCGTGGCCCAGACGTTTTTTGTCGACGAGGAAGTCGGCGTGCACTATTTACTGGACGCCGTCGTCACCGTGGTCGATGCGCGCCACGCGATGGACCAGCTGGACCAGCACGAGGAAGCCCAGCGCCAGGTCGGTTTCGCCGACAAGATTTTAATTTCCAAGACCGATCTGGTGGACGCCGAGCAACTGGCGACCCTGACGGCGCGCCTGAAACGCATCAATCCGCGCGCGCCCATCAGCGTGTCCGATTTCGGCAAGGCGCCCCTGGCCGAGGTGTTCGACCTGCACGGCTTTAATTTGAACGACAAGCTGGAGATCGATCCCGAATTCCTGTCCACCGCAGACGAGGATGGGCACGTGCACGGACCGGACTGCCGCCATGATCACGATCACCACGATCACAAGGACCACCACCACGGCCATCACAGCGACGACATCGCGGCGTTCGTGTTCAAAAGTTCACGTGCTTTCAATTCCGAGCGGCTCGACAATTTCCTCGGCGGGCTGGTCAATGTGTTCGGTCCGCGCATGCTGCGCTACAAGGGCGTGCTCTTCATGGACGGGGCCGATCGCAAGGTCGTGTTCCAGGGCGTACACCAAATCATGGGCAGCGACCTGGGCGCACCATGGGCAGAAGATGAGGAACGTGGCAGCAAAATGGTTTTTATTGGCAAAGATTTACCAAAAGACGTGTTTATCCGCGGTTTGGAGCAATGTTTGGTATAAACTATCCCGGCTTTACGACGCGGCGCGACCAGCAACGCGTATGTCGAACTGGCCAGCATGGCCAGCACGGCCACTGCGGCTGCCTCGGCGCCTTCCCGATCATCGGATGGTGCGGCCGAGTTAGCTGATAAATGAAACCTCTGTCGTATCGAAGGTAAGCGAAGTCATGACTAAAACAACGAAATCCAACACCGCTGCGACTGCAGAAGCACCGCTGCTGACCGAAGAGCAAATTCGGGCAATGAGCGAGAAGGACTACATGAACGCGGCGCAGATGGCCTTTTTCAAGGCCAAGCTGCAGCAGCTCGAGAAGGACTTGCTCAAGAATGCGGGCGAGACGACCGAGCACCTGCGCGAGACGGTACTGGTGCCTGACCCGGCCGACCGCGCCACCATCGAGGAAGAGCATGCGCTGGAATTGCGCACGCGCGACCGCGAGCGCAAGCTGCTCAAGAAGGTGCAGCAGTCGATCGCCGCCATCGACGCCGGCGACTACGGCTGGTGCGAAGAGACGGGCGAGCCGATCGGCATTCCCCGCCTGATCGCGCGTCCGACCGCCACCCTGTCGCTGGAAGCCCAGCAGCGCCGCGAACTGAAGCAAAAGCTGTACGGCGACTGAATTGACCGTTTTGGCAAGCTTGTGAAAGAAGCATGCGTTCGCGCATGCTTTTTTTTATTCAAAGGTGGTATTCGGCGCATCCACCGCGTTGCACGCTTGGGCAAAAGCTTGCCCTTGAGCTACACTGTGCGACCACGCCCACGCTTTGACGCCGCGCATGCGTGCGCGCTCCGGCGCCGGCGTCACCGTGATAACGTCATGTCTTGGGCATGAACCGCTTACAGGAAGAGAATGGGACTGTTCGACTTTCTCAAGAAAAAAGATGATGGGCGCGACAGTGCCGGTCCCGCCACGCGCTTGCGTACGGGGGAACCATCTCGCCTGGGTCCGAATACGGAAGCGGAGCGGGCCAGGCAGCGCGAACTCGCCAAGGCCACCAAGGCCAAGATCGACGCCATCGAGTCGGCCATGGCCAACGACATCTTCAATGAGCCCGAGCCAACCTGGGGCGCCGGCGTGCGCCGTCCGGCCCGCACCAGCGCCCAGATCGCCGCCGATGCCGCGGCGGCCGCTGCAGGCAACGGCGACACTTTGCCGATGATGGAACTGGCGACGACGGAACTGCTGGCCGATGCCGGCAGCCCCGCGCCGCACAACGCTACCCAGCCCGACAGCGCTCCCGTGGTGGACGAAATCGCCATCATGTACGCGAACAACGAAATCGATATCGCCCAGCACATGTTGCAGGACAGCCTGGCCGATGTGGGCAGCACCGACCGCACCGTGTGGTGGATGCTGTTCGACCTCTACCAGGTCAGCGCGCGCCAGGAAGCCTTCGAGGACCTGTCCATCGACTACGCCAGCCGCTTTGAAACCTCGCCCCCTCCCTGGTCGCCCCTGGTTACCAGCGCCGCCCCCGGCAGCAAGGCTCACGCCGGCGTCACCCCGACCGAATCGTTCGGCCCCGTGCTCGACGACAGCATCGATCCCAAGCTGCAACGACTGATGGAACTGGCCCCTGGCAGCACCGCCAGCCGGCTGGAATTTGGCCGCATCAAGGCTGTCACGCCCGAGGGTTGCGCCCTCATGCTGCGTGCGCTGACGGTGTTGCGCGGCGGCGGACGCGAACTGATCGTCGCTGGCGCGGCCGAGCTTGCCGAAATCGTCCGCGGCAACCTCGTCATCGGCGAGCGCGAGGCCCCGGAAGCACCGTGGCTGCTGCTGCTGGAACTGCTGCAGTTGATGAACCGCGAAAAAGATTTCGAGGAAGCGGCGATGGATTACTGCGTTACCTATGAACTGTCGCCGCCCCAATTTGTCGCCCCCGCCAACGTCGCCAACGCGGCCGCCGCGCGCGCGCCGTCGCGCTCGGACCGATTCATGCTGCCGGCCCTGATTGAAGGCTCGCCCACCTCCCTGTTCGATGCCATCGATGCCTACGCCGCCCACACCAAGCAGGTCGTGCTGGACGGCTCGCGCCTGGGCCGCATCGATTACGCTGCCGCCACCGCCCTGCACGTCCGCCTGCGCGCCCTCACCGGCCAGGAAAAAACCGTCGAGTTTCGGGATATCAACCATCTCGTGGCCGCGCTGTTCAAGCTGATGGGCTATGGTGATGTTGCGAAGCTGTATCCGCATCGGTATTGATCAAACGAAAGTACAACCCTACTATGGGGTGCGCAAACGAAAGTACACCCCTACTTTCGTTTGGTTTTAGGTAAAAATCACTGGCGGAGCCAGATGATTTTTACGGGAAAAAACTACGCTGAGAGGCGTTGGGCCTGCGGCAGGATAGGCTTGCTTTTTTGATGATCGTCCCCAGTTTCCTTGAGGTTAGAACCTAAGAGGCAGAACATGGAACAATTTCACGGCACTACTATTTTGTGCGTGCGGCGGGGGCGGCAGGTTGCCTTG
>JBJMVV010000026.1:0-9633 GCA_045810505.1 Massilia sp. | reverse complement strand
GGCCCGATCGTGAATGCCGGGTGGAAGCAAACATCGAGCGCATCCTGGCCGTGCTGGACAAGGGCGGCGTGCAGGCCACCTTTTTTACCCTGGGCTGGATTGCCGAGCGCTACCCCGAGATGGTGCGCCGCATCGTCGCCGGCGGCCACGAACTGGCCAGCCACGGCTACGGCCACCTGCGCGCCTCCGACCAGAGCCGCGCCGAATTCGATGACGACATCATCCGCAGCAAAAAGCTGCTGGAAGACATCGGTGGCCAGCAAGTCAAGGGCTACCGCGCGCCCAGCTTTTCCATCGGCACCGCCAACCTGTGGGCGCTCGACGCCCTGAAGGAAGCGGGCTACCAGTACAGCTCCTCGATCTACCCGATCGCGCACGATCACTACGGCATGCCCGACGCGCCCCGTTTCGCGTTTTATCCGAACGGTCCCGACGGCCTGCTGGAAATTCCCATCACCACCGTGCGCCTGATGCAGAAAAACCTGCCGGCCGGCGGCGGCGGCTATTTCCGCCTCTTGCCCTACCTGGTGTCGCGCTGGATGATGAACAAGGTCAACCGCGACGACGGCCAGCCCGCCATCTTTTATTTCCACCCCTGGGAAGTCGATCCGGGCCAGCCCCGTCCTGAAGGCGTGGGCGCCAAGAGCCGCTTCCGCCACTACGTCAACCTGGAACGGATGGAAGGACGCATTGCCCGCCTGACCGAAGATTTCCAGTGGGACCGCATGGACCGTATTTTTCTGGGCGCACGATGAACGCTGTTGTTGAACAAGCGGTCAAGGACAGCACCCTGACCGTCAAACTGATGACCCCGGGCGACCGCGCCCGCTGGGATGCCTTTGTGCGCGCCTGCCCCGAAGCGACGTTTTTCCACCTGTCCGGCTGGCAGACGGTGATCGAGCAATCGTTCAATCTGAAAACCTGGTTTTATTATGTGGAGCAGGCCGGCCAGATCGTGGGCGTGCTGCCGCTGGCGGAAATCAAGAGCCGCCTGTTCGGCCATGCGCTGGGCGCAATGCAGTTCTGCGTTTACGGCGGCGTCGCTGCCACCGATGACGCGGCGCGGCCCTTGCTGGACGAGGCGGCCTTGAAACTCGCGCGCGAACTGGGCGTCGGCCACCTGGAATACCGCAACATGGTCGCGGCCCACCCGGACGATGCCTCCTGGCACACCAAGGAACTCTACGTCACCTTCCGCAAAGCCATTTCAGGCGACGACGAAGAAAACCTCAACGCCATTCCCCGCAAGCAGCGCGCCATGGTCCGCAAGGGTATCAAGCTGGGCCTGATCGGCGAAGTGGACGACAACGTCGACCGCATGTTCGAAGCCTACGCCTCCAGCGTGCACCGCCTCGGCACGCCCGTGTTCCCGAAAAAATATTTCGCGGCCCTGCAGAAGGAATTCGGCGACGAGTGCGAAGTGCGCGTGATCACGCAAAACGGCGCCCTGGTCGCAGCCGTGCTGAGTTTTTATTGGCGCGACGAAGTGGTGCCCTATTACGGCGGCGGCATGCCGCTGGCGCGCGACGTGGCCGGCAACGATTTCATGTACTGGAACCTGATGCAGGCAGCGGCCGCGCGCGGCGCCCGCCTGTTCGATTTCGGCCGCAGCAAACTGGGCACGGGCGCTTACGACTTCAAAAAGAACTGGGGTTTCACGGCCCAGCACCTGCCTTACGAATACAAGCTGATCAATTCGACCGAACTGCCCGACAACAACCCGCTCAATCCAAAATACGCCTTGTTCATCAAGATGTGGAAAAAGCTGCCGCTGCCGCTGGCCAATATCATCGGCCCCCACATCGTGCGCAACCTGGGCTGATCGTGGAAGCCGCGCCTGTGCAGGACCTGCTGCTGCTGATCCACCGGATCCCCTACCCGCCCAACAAGGGCGACAAGATCCGTTCCTGGCATCTGCTCAAGCACCTGGCCGCGCAGTACCGCGTTCACCTGGCCACCTTTGTGGACGACGCCGACGACTGGCAACACGTGCCAACGGTCCAGGCCCTGTGCGCCAGCAGCCATTTCGCGCCCCTGAACCCCAAACTGGCGCGCATCAAGAGCCTGGGCGCGCTGCTGAGCAACCGTTCGCTCTCGCTCGACTATTACCGCGACAGCGCCGTGACGCGCTGGACGGCCGACGCGGTCGCCCGCCACGACATCAAGCGCATTGTCGTGTTTTCGTCGGCCATGGCGCAGTACGCCGAACCGTACGGCGACGCCCGCCGCGTGGTCGACTTCTGCGATGTCGATTCCGACAAATGGCGCCAGTACGCCGAGCAGAAATCCTGGCCCATGAGCGCGCTCTACAGCCACGAAGCCAGACAGCTGCTGGCCTACGAGAGAAAAGTCGCGCGCGACACCGATGCCGCCCTGTTCGTCTCCGCCCCCGAGGCAGACCTGTTCCGCGGCCTGGCGCCCGAAAGCGACGCCAAGATCGGCTTCTTCAATAACGGCGTCGACACCGAGTATTTTTCACCGGCGCGCGCCTACGCCAACCCGTTTGCATCAAACGAGCGCGCGATGGTCTTCACGGGCGCGATGGATTACTGGCCGAATGTCGACGCCGTGCAGTGGTTTGCCGCCGACATCTTTCCGCAACTGCGCGCGCGTTTCGCCGACGTCCGCTTTTATATTGTCGGCGCCCGTCCCAACGCCGCCGTCCAGGCGCTGGCGCAATTGCCCGGCGTGATCGTCACCGGCACCGTGCCCGATGTGCGGCCCTATCTCGCCTACGCCGCCGTGTCGGTGGCGCCCTTGCGCATTGCCCGCGGCATCCAGAACAAGGTGCTCGAGGCCATGGCGATGGCCTGCCCGGTGGTGGTGTCGCCCCAGGCGCTGGAAGGCATCGACGCCCTGCCCGATGCCGACCTGTTGCTCGCTGACGGCGCCGGCGCCTTTACGGAAAGCGTCGCCGGCCTGCTGCAGACACCCAACCCACACCTGGGCCCGGTCGCACGCGCCAAGGTCGAACAACTTTATAGCTGGCCCAGCAACCTGGCCCGCATCGACGCGAGACTCGAATGCAACTGACCCCGCCCCCTACCCTGCGCGCCGAAATTGCGCCGCCGCCGGCCGGCGTCATCGTGCTGCTGGTGCTGGCCATGCTGGCGCCTTTCGCCCTGTATTTCAGCACCGCCAAATCGTTCGTCGAGATCTGGAACAGCTCCGAAACCTTCGCCCACGGCTACGTCATCCTGCCGATCTGCCTGTGGCTGATCTGGCGCCGCCGCGTCAACTTCAGCCTGGTGCAGCCGGCGCCCTGCTGGCCCGCGCTGATCCCGCTGGCCCTCTGCGGCGCCGCCTGGCTGCTGGCCCGCCTGGGCGACGTGCAGGTGGTGCAGCAATACGCTTTTGCCGCCATGCTGCCCGCCACCGCCTGGGCCGTGTTCGGCCGCCGCCTGGCAGCCTCGCTCGCCTTCCCCCTGCTGTTTGTGCTGGCCGCCGTGCCGTTCGGCGAAATTTTTGTCGATCCCCTCATTAATTTTACGGCCGATTTCACGGTCAAGGCCCTGCAACTGACGGGCATTCCCGTGCTGCGCACCGGCACCTATTTCGAAATTCCCTCCGGCAACTGGTCGGTGGTGGAAGCATGCAGCGGCGTGCGCTACCTGATTTCCTCGATCACCATCGGCCTGCTGTACGCCTACCTCACCTACCGCTCGAACGTGCGCCGCGCCGCCTTCGTGCTGCTCTCGGTCGTCGTCCCCGTCGTCGCCAACGGCTTGCGCGCCTACATGATCGTGATGATCGGCCATTTGTCCAGCATGAAATTGGCCGTCGGCGTCGATCACATCATCTATGGCTGGCTGTTCTTTGGCCTGGTCATGTTCCTGATGTTCTGGATCGGTAATTTCTGGCGCGAAGACGAAAGCCCTGCCCCGGAGCGGATCGAACTGCCGGCCGGCGCCGCGGCCACCGGCGGCTCGCGCGCGCTGGCGCCCGTGGTCGCCGCCACCATTTTGCTGGGCGCGTTGTGGCCCGCCTTTGCCGCCTACCGCAACACCCTGGCCGACACCCGTCCCGTGCAGTTGGCCCAGCCCGCTATCGGCTGGCCCACCGCGCCCGGCTTTTCCACCTGGGTGCCGGACTACATGACCCCGGACGCCAGTTTTAATAATGCCTACCGCCAGGGCGACGGCGCGCCGGTCGCGCTGACGCTGCTGTACTACCGCAACCAGCAGAAAAACAAGTCGCTCGTCAGCTCCATCAACCATATCGCCGAAGAACACAATCCCTACGCCTCGACCTACACCGGTCTGCGCCTGGAAACCATCAACGGCAGGCCGTTCCAGATTCGGGAGACGCGCCTGCGCAATCCTGCCGGCCCGATCATCGTTTGGCACTGGAACTGGATCGACAACAAGGTCACGGCCAACGATTACCAGGGCAAGCTGTGGCAGACCGAGGCGAAGCTGGCGATGCGGCCGGACGACGGCGCCGCCATCATGGTGTCGAGCCCACTCGGTGAGAACCCCGAGCAGGCCCGCGCCAGCTTGCGCGCCTTCCTGCAGGCGAACCTGGCCCCCATCGAAGCGGCGCTGGCGCAGACGCGGAGCCGCTGATGGAACACGCCGTTCCCCTCATCGTCCACCTGGTCTACCGGCTTGATTTCGGCGGCCTGGAAAACCTGATGGTCGAGCGCATCAACCGCATCGCACCCGGCGCCTACCGCCATGCCGTGGTGGCGCTGACGCAGTCGAGCGACTTCGCCAAAAAAATCACCCGGCCGGATGTCCAGGTCCACGAACTGCACAAGCAGCCGGGGGCCTCGCTCGGCACCCATCTCGACCTGTACAAACTGCTGCGCCGCCTGCGCCCCACGGTCCTGCACGGCTACAACCTGGCCGGCGTCGAATACGCGCCGGTTGCACTGCTGGCCGGGGTCCCCGTGCGCATCAACGGCGCTCACGGGCGCGATGCGTCGGACCCGGACGGCACCAATCCCAAGCACCGCATGCTGCGCCGCCTGATGATCCCCTTCCATGACTGCATGTACGGCAATTCCGCCGACCTGGTGAAATGGAACCGCGAATTCATCGGCGTGCCCGCCGATAAATCTCGCCTGCTGGGCAATGGCATCGACTCCGACAAATTCCATCCCGCGGGAGCGCACAAAGGCGACGTGCCCGGGTTCGGCCCCGGCTGCACCGTGATCGGCACGGTCGGGCGCATCCAGGACGTCAAGGACCATTCGGGCCTGATGGACACCTTCATCGCCCTGCGCACCATGCTGCCCCAGCATGCAGCCACGCTGCGCCTGGCCATCGTCGGCGACGGCCCCCTGCTGCCAGCCCTGCGCCAGAAGGCGCTCGATGCCGGCATCGCCGACCAGGTCTGGCTGCCTGGCGCCCGCACCGACATCGCCGACATCCTGCGCTCACTCGATATTTTTTGCATGTCGTCGCTGGCCGAAGGCACGCCCGGATCGGCCCTGGAAGCGATGGCGAGCGGCCTGCCGGTGGTAGGCACCCGCGTGGGCGGCCTTCCCGAAGTGATCGACGAAGGCGTCACCGGAGCGCTGGTGCCGCCGGCGAATCCGCAAGCCATGGCGGCCGCCCTGGCGCATTATGTCGAGGACGCGGGGCTGGCACGATTGCACGGCGCGGCAGGGCGGGAACGTATCCTCAATCGGTACAATATGCCCGCCATGGTTGCAGCCTACCAGTCGATGTATGACACGCTGTGTGACCGTAAAACGAATTTAAGAAAGCACGTCAAGCCATGTGTGGAATCGTAGGAATCTTTGATACGCGCGGTGCGCGCCCGATCGACCCCGTTCTGCTCAAGCGGATGAACGAGACCCAGCACCACCGCGGTCCCGACGAAGGCGACATTTACACGGAACCGGGCGTGGGCTTCGGCCACCGCCGCCTGTCCGTGATCGACATCGCCAGCGGCCAGCAGCCCATGTTCAATGCGGCCGGCGACGTGGGCGTCGTCTTCAACGGCGAGATCTATAACTTCCCTGAGCTGACGGAAGAACTGCAGCAGCTGGGCTATGTGTTCCGCACCAAGAGCGATACCGAGACCATCGTGCACGCCTGGGAAGCATGGGGCGAAGACTGCGTGCATAAACTGCGCGGCATGTTTGCCATCTGCGTGTGGGACCGCCAGAAGCAGACCATGTTCATGGCGCGGGATCGCCTTGGCGTCAAACCGTTTTACTATGCCATCCTCCCGGACGGCATGTTCATCTTCGGCTCGGAACTCAAATCGCTGCGCGCCCATCCCGGCCTGCCACACGCGATCGACGCCCAGGCGGTGGAAGACTATTTCGCCTACGGTTACATCCCCGAGCCCAAGACCATCTACAAGGGCGCCAAAAAACTCTCGCCCGGTTTCACGCTCACCATCAAGATCGGCCAGCCCATCCCCGAACCCAAGCAGTTCTGGGATGCGCCGTTCAAGCTGCACGAGAAAATGACGGAGCAGGATGCCGAGGGCGAGTTGATCGTGCGCCTGCGCGAAGCCGTCAAGATCCGCTTGAAAGCCGAAGTGCCGCTGGGCGCCTTCCTCTCGGGCGGTGTCGATTCGAGCGCCATCGTCGCAATGATGGCGGGCTTGATGAAAGACCCGGTCCACACCTGCTCGATCGCTTTCAACGACAAGGCCTATGACGAATCGCAGTACGCCGAGCAGGTGGCACGCCAGTACAAGACGGATCATTACACCAACACCGTCGACACCGACGACTACGCCCTGCTCGACACCCTCGCCAACCTGTACGACGAACCGTATGCGGACAGCTCCGCCATCCCGACCTACCGGGTCTGCCAGCTGGCGCGCAAGCGCGTCACGGTGGCCTTGTCGGGCGACGGCGGCGACGAAAACCTGGCCGGCTACCGCCGCTACCGCTACGCCATGGCCGAAGATGCGGTGCGCTCGCGCGTGCCCGACGCCATGCGCAAACTGGTGTTTGGCCCACTGGGCAAATACTATCCAAAGGCCGACTGGGCGCCCCGCATCTTCCGCGCCAAGACCACCTTTGAATCGCTCTCGCGCGACCTGGTGGAAGGCTACTTCCACGGCGTGACATTGATGAGCGACGCCATGCGCCGCCAGCTGTTCTCGCCCAAGTTCAAGGCCGAACTGCAAGGCTACGGCGCCATCGAAGTCATGCGCGGCCATGCCGCCAATTCGCCGACCGACGATCCGCTGTCGATGATCCAGTACCTCGACATGAAGACCTATCTGCCGGGCGACATTTTGACCAAGGTGGACCGCGCCTCGATGGCGCACGCGCTGGAAGTACGGGTGCCCCTGCTGGACCACAAGCTGGTCGAGTGGATCTCCGGCCTGCCGTCCGACATGAAGCTGCGCGGCAGCGAAGGCAAGTACGTCTTCAAAAAAGCGCTGGAGCCCTACCTCAGCGAAGATATTTTGTACCGCAAGAAGATGGGCTTTGCCGTCCCGCTGGCCTCATGGTTCCGCGGCCCCTTGAAACAGCGCGTGCGCGAGTCGCTGCTGGGCGCAACCTTGCTCGACACCGGCATTTTCAACCAGGCGTATCTGGCCGAACTGGTCGAAGCCCACCAGTCGGGCCGGCGCGATTACAGTGGCCCGATCTGGTCGCTGCTGATGTTCGAAGCCTTCCTGCGCAAGGAAATGCACGGTGACTGATGCCGGCCGCGCCCCCCGGCTGTCGGTCGTCATCCCCTGCTACAACGCCGAACGCTACATCGCCGCCACGCTCGACTCGGTGCTGGCGCAGGGCGACGACGACCTTGAAATCATCGTCGTCGACGACGGCTCGCGCGACGGATCAAGGGCCCTGATCCACCAGCGCTATCCTCAGGTACGCCTGATCGAGCAGGCCAATGCCGGCGTGGCGGCGGCGCGCAATCACGGCATCAAGGCCGCGCGCGGGGAATGGATCGCTTTTGTCGACGCCGACGATATCTGGCTGCCTGGTAAGCTGGCGGCCCAATTTGCCCTGCTGGCCAAAAATCCCGACTGCCGCATGTGCTACACGGCCTGGCATGTGTGGCCCAGCGACGCACCCCTGCCCACGCCAGCCGTCCTGCAGGAAGTCGAGCGCAACGCCAGCGATACGGCGCGCTGGCAAAGCGCCAGCGGCTGGATCTATCCGCAACTGCTGCTCGACTGCGCCGTGTGGACGTCCACCACGATGGCCAAGCGTTCCCTGTTCGACGAGATCGGCAATTTCGACGGCAGCCTGCGCGTGGGCGAAGACTACGACCTGTGGCTGCGCGCCTCGCGCGTGACGCCGATCCTGCAGGTGCCGCGTCCTTACGCCCTGTACCGGATCCACCCCGACAGCATTACCAAGTCGCGGCCGACGGCCAATTACCGCGCTCTGGTCATCAACCGCGCCATCGCCCAATGGGGCCTGGCTTCGCCCGACGGCGCCACGGCCAACGCCAGCGCCGTCAAGCACATGCTCGCACAAAGCTGGAGCGACTTCGCCAGCGACCGCCTGCGCACCGGCGACGCCGCCGGCGCCGCCAGCGCCAGCATGGCGTCGTTGCGACTGGCCGGGGCCAATATGGCGGCATGGAAGCTGCTGTTAAGGTCGGGACTCCAGCGCATCGCAGGCGCGCCCGCCAAAGGCAAAGCATGAATGCCTTGACCATTATTATTTGCACCTGGAACCGGGCCGGATCGCTGCGCGCCACGCTCGACTCGCTGGCCGCGCAGCGCGGCGCGGAGGCGCTCGAAATCATCGTGGTAGATAATAACTCTGCCGACGACACCGCAAGCGTGGTCGCTGACTACAGCGCCAGTCTGCCTCCCGGCCGCCTGCGCTATGTGTTCGAGGGCCGCCAGGGCAAACAGTTCGCCCTCAATAGCGGCATCCGTGCGAGCACCGCCGCCCTGCTGGCCTTCACGGACGACGACATCCTGTTTCCGCCCGACTGGGCCGACAGCATTCTCGCCGCCTTCAGCGACCTCGCCATCGAAGTCGCCGGCGGCCGCACCCTGCTGACCTGGCCAGGCGGTATACCCGCGTGGTACGACGAGAGCATGGCCGCCATCCTTGGCGGGGTCGACCTCGGTCCCGCCCGCCTGCTGCCGGCGCCGTCGAACTACGCGCCTGCCGGCGCCAACCTGGTAGTGCGGCGCAACGTGTTCGACCGTGTCGGCATGTTTTCGGAAGCGCACTTTCGGCACATGGACTTTGAATTCGGCCAGCGCTGCATCCACGCAGGCGTCGCTGTTGCCTACGAACCCACCCTGCTGGTGTGGGCGCCGGTCGATCCGGCCATGCTAAGCAAGCGTTATTTCAGGCGCTGGTCATTCAAGGCCGGTATCGTCCACGACAACGACGCGCCAATCGAAGGCGCCCGCCTGCTGCGCGTGCCCCGCTGGGTTTTCCGGGAGCTGGCGGCCGACGCACTGCACCTTCCACTCGATCAGCTATTCAGCGCACCCAAGGTCCGTTTTGCGCGCCAACTGCGCCTGTGGCGCCGCATCGGTACGGTCGCCAGCCTATGGTACGTGTCGCTGTGGCCAGATAAATTTCCGGCCTGGGTAGCAAAATATTCGCAAAAGCGGCAGAACGTTTTCTAAAGCAAAGCATCATTACATACCGGCAGCGGCATCCACTACTGCCGATCACCGATTGAAAACCATGACAACAGTTCGGCGCGCAATGTTCTTTTCCTTTCT
>JBJMVV010000025.1:0-27522 GCA_045810505.1 Massilia sp. | reverse complement strand
GCACCGTGATTGCGGCCGGCGCCGGCAAGGCTGCCAGCTCGGGCGGTAACGGTTCAATTGATTTCAGCCGGGCGCCCCGACTGAATCCGGCCGCGACATCGTCCGCGGCCGCCGATACGCCGCGCATGGCGGCGCAGGCGCCCGTGCAGGAAAGCCGGGGCATACCCTGGGGCATGATCCTCGGCATCGGTGTCGTGGTCGTGCTGCTGGCGATGTTTTTCAAACGTAAGGCGGGCAATCCCGGCGCTGGTGCAGCCGGCTACGGCGGGCCATCCGGCGGCGGCTACCCGCAAAATCCGTCCGGCAGCCTCGGGACCCAGTTCGGCAACCAGGCCGGCGTGCCGCCGCAATATGGCGCCCCGGGTGGCGCTGGTGGGATTGGAGGCGTTGGCGTTGGCGGCGGCCTCGGCGGGGGCCTGGGCGGCGGCCTCGGTTCCGGCATCGTCGGCGGCCTTGCCACCGGTGCGGCGCTGGGCGCGGGCATGGTGGCGGGGCAGGCGCTGGCGCATCGCTTCACCGATGGCAACCGCAGCGAGGGCGACAGCGGCGGCAATCACCTGGGCAACAATTTCACGCCTGCGCCGGCGGCGCCGCTCGATGAGACGCCACCGTCCGGTTACGACATGGGCGGCGGCGATTTCGGCGTGGACGACCCCGGCAGCTGGGATAGCGGCGGCGGTGACAGCGGCGGTGGCGGCAATAGCGAGTGGGATTGAAGCTCAAAAACTCGCGCGTTGACGGCTTGCATTAACAGCTGGCAAAGGCGCCGGCAGGGCCATGCCGGCGCCAGCGCAAAGCGGGAGGCGGTGGTACATTGACCGCATCGGCCCTGTCCCCGCGGGGCCTTGAAAGCATCCCATGTTTGGCTTCAGCGCCGTCGAACTGGCACGCATGCAGTTCGCCTTCACCATGGCTTTCCACATCATGTTCCCGGCCATCACGATCGGCCTGGCCAGCTATCTCGCGGTGCTTGAATTGTGCTGGCTGCGCACGCGGCGCCAGGTCTATCTCGATCTCTACCATTATTGGCTGGGCATTTTCGCCGTCTTCTTCGGCATGGGGGTGGTGTCGGGCCTGGTGATGGCCTACCAGTTCGGCACCAACTGGTCGATGTTTTCCAAGTTTGCCGGCAGCGTCACGGGGCCCCTGCTGGCCTATGAGGTGCTCACCGCGTTTTTCCTCGAAGCGGGTTTTCTGGGCGTGATGCTGTTCGGCTGGCGCAAGGTCGGGCCCGGCCTGCATTTTTTTGCCACCTGCATGGTGGCCACCGGCACCCTGATTTCCGCCACCTGGATCCTGGCCTCGAACAGCTGGATGCAGACGCCCCAGGGCGTCGCCGTGATCGACGGCCGGGTGGTGCCGCAGGACTGGTTCGCCATCATTTTCAATCCTTCGTTTCCGTTCCGGCTGGCGCATATGAGCGTGGCCGCTTTTCTCAGCACGGCCCTGATCGTCGGTGCGGCCGGCGCCTGGCATTTGCTGCGCGGCCACAACACCCCGGCCGTGCGCACCATGCTGTCGATGGCGATGTGGATGCTGGCCATCGTCGCGCCCATCCAGGCCTTCATCGGCGACGCCCACGGCCTCAATACGCGCGAGCACCAGCCAGCCAAGCTGGCCGCCCTCGAGGGCCACTGGGGCGTGCCGCCAGGCGAGTCGCCGGGCGAGGAGGGCATCCCCCTGATCCTGGTTGGCCTGCCCGACATGCAGGCCGAAAAAACCCGCTACGCCGTCGAAATTCCCCACCTGGGCAGCGTGCTCCTGACCCACAGCTGGAACGGCCAGTTCAAGGGCCTCAAGCAATTTGCCCCGCAGGACCGTCCGCCCTCCTATATTGTGTTCTGGTCCTTCCGCATCATGGTCGGTCTCGGCTTAGCGATGATCGGCCTGGGCTGGTGGAGCCTGTGGCTGCGGCGCGGCGGCGCCCTGTATCGCCAGCGCCTGTTCCTGCGCGCGGCGCTGCTGATGGGGCCGGCGGGACTGGTGGCCGTGCTGGCCGGCTGGGTCACCACCGAGGTGGGCCGCCAACCCTGGGTGGTGCAGGGCATGATGCGCACTGTCGACGCCGTCTCGCCCCATGCGGCCGGCGTGGTGGGCGCCGCCCTCGGCCTGTTTATCGTGACCTATTTCTTTGTGTTTGGCGTGGGCGTGGCCTACGTGCTGCGCCTGATCCGGGTCGGGCCGCGCCCGTGCGCGCTCGGTCCGGCGGGAGCGCACCCCAGCGCCCACGACGATCTGCTGGGACGCCCGGCGCGCCCCCTGTCCGCCACGCCCGACCGCCTGCCCGTCAGCGAGCCTTGATCATGGAGACTAACCTTCACGCCAGTCTGCCCGTCATCTGGGCCTGCATCATTTTCTTCGGCGTCTTCATGTACGTCGTCATGGATGGCTTTGACCTGGGCATCGGCATGCTGTTTCCCTTCTTTCCCGAACGCGAGGAAAGGGACGTCATGATGAACACGGTGGCGCCTGTGTGGGATGGCAACGAAACCTGGCTGGTGCTGGGCGGCGCCGGCCTGCTGGCCGCATTTCCGCTGGCCTACGCCCTGATCCTCACGGCCCTGTTCGTGCCCCTCATCCTGATGCTGCTGGGACTGATATTTCGCGGTGTCGCCTTTGAATTTCGCTTCAAGGCGGTGGGCTGGGAGCGGCCCGTGTGGGACGCCGCTTTCATCGGCGGCTCGGTCACGGCGGCGTTTTTCCAGGGCGCCGCGATGGGCGCATTTTTACAGGGCCTGAAGGTCACGGACAGCGAATACCAGGGCGGCGCGTTTGACTGGCTGGCGCCGTTTCCCCTGTTTTGCGGCGTCGGCGTCATGATCGCCTATACCTTGCTGGGCAGCGCCTGGCTGATCATGAAGACCGAAGGGGCCTTGCAGGAGCGCATGCTGGGCGTGGCGCGCGCCAGCGCCATTGGCCTGGGCGGGGTGCTGGCCGTGATCAGCTCCTGGACCCCGCTGACCCAGCCCGAAGTGGCCGCGCGCTGGTTCCATGTGCCGAATATTTTTTACCTGGCGCCCGTGCCGATCCTGGTGGCAGCCTGCCTGTGGTGGCTGCTGCATGACCTGGGGCGCCTGGCCGACAGCCACCGCGACGGCGCCGCCTACCCCGATATCGGCATTGAACCGGGCCGCGCGCCTCGATCCTGTCCGCCCCAGTACCACGTCTTCCTCGCCGCGCTGGGCCTGATTTTCCTCGGCTATACGGGCATGGGGATCAGCATCTGGCCGAACATCGTGCCGCCGACCGTCTCGATCTGGACCGCATCGGCGCCGCCCGAGAGCCAGCTGTTCATCCTGATCGGCACCCTGATCGTGCTGCCCTGCATTCTCGGCTACACGGCCTGGTCCTACCACGTCTTTCGCGGCAAGATCAAGGTGGGGGAGGGCTACCATTGAAGTGGCTGCAGCGCTTCGGCTGGATGGCCCTGCTGTGGCTGGGCGGGGTGGCCGCGCTGGCGCTGGCGGCGGGCCTGCTGCGCCTGCTGATGCACGCGGCCGGCATGCGCTACTAGTTACTGACGCAGCAGGTCGGCGCGTGGCATACCCCAGGGCGGCACGGCCGAGGGGCAGGCGCGGCCCTTGAAATGGTCCAGCTCGATGGTGGAGAAATTCGGCGCCAGCGTGGTGCCGAAACGCAGGTCCGAGCCGACGCTGCCGGCCAGCAGGGGCGCCCGTGCGAAGCGCAGCCAGGCATTGAAATAGCAATCGGCGCCGGCCCGGGCGCGCAGGGCCGCCAGGCTGCCGCTCTTATCATCCAGCACGGCAATGGCTGATCCGCCTGGCGCGCTGACGGGGCCCGTCAGCCCGGCCGGGCAGGCCGACACCGGCATCAGGCCAGGCGCCAGGCTGAGCACGCCGCGTCGCATCCGGTAGGCATCCGCGCCGGGGCGCGCTTCGATGGTGACAAAATTCCAGCACAGGGGATTGGCCGGATAGGCGGTCAGGGCGGCGTCGAGCAGCCGGCTTGGCGCCGCCGCATCTTCCAGCAGCCTGCGCGCGCTGTGCGTGCCCGCAGCCTGGAAGCCGATAAATGCGGCGCACAGGGCCAGGCCGGCGGCGAAACCGCGCCGTCCGCCGGCCCCGCTGGCAAACATCGCCGCCGCGCTAACCAGACCCAGCAGAACCAATGAACTCCAGTGTAAAAAGCCCAGCGGCACGCAGGCGAGCAGCGCGGCGGCAAGCACGCCCAGCCAGGCCAGGCGCGCGCCGCGCCGGTGCAGCGTCATGATCAGCGGCACACCCGCGCCCACCCAGAACATGGGCTCGATAATAAAAATCATGTCGCCGAACAGCCAGCGCTGATCGAAGGGGTAGAGCGGATGGACGCCGTAGGAATTCAAAAAGTCCATGCTGATGTGCAGCACGAAACCAATCACCAGGCTGGCCGCCAGCACGGCGCGGGCGCGTCCGCTTTCGCCCAGCAGGCGGCGCGCGGCCGGCCACAACAGCCAGAGCAATGCGCACAGCAGCAGCGCCTGCGGGATCTCCAGCAGGAAGGTGTGGGTGTGGCCGCGGTGCTCCAGCAAATAGCCCAGCGGCGCCGGCAGCCGCTTCGTCAGCAGCAGGTCGAGGTCGGGAAAATTGCTGGCCAGGGCACAGGCGGTCAGGGCCAGGCGGCGCCGGGTTCGCTGGGCCGTGGGATCGGCCTCGGGCGCCAGGCTGCGGTGAATGGCGTCGCCGACGGCCAGGCCGACGATGGTGTGGGTTAAATTATCCATGGCGCAATGGTACATGCCTGCGTGCGCGCGCTTGTCAAAACACCCCGATCGATGGCCTTCATGTCACAATAAGCGCCTGTCTGTCCGATCAGGAGAATGCCCGATGTCCCCGTATCAGCGCTTCATTGAAGCACGTGATTTTTTGCTGCAGCACCGCACCGATTACGAGCACGCTTACCACGGCTACATCACGCCGGCGCTGACGGAATTTAACTGGGCCCTCGATTATTTCGATGTCGCTGCGCGCGGTAACGACACCCCAGCGCTGCGCCTGGTCGGCGAAGACGGCAGCGACGTCTCCATCAGCTACGCCGAAATGGCGCTGCGTTCGAACCGGGTCGCCAACTGGCTGCGCGAACTGGGCGTACAGCGCGGTGACCGGGTGCTCCTGATGCTGCCCAACCGCCTCGAACTGTGGGAACTGATGCTGGCCCTGATCAAACTGGGCGCGGTGATGGTGCCGACCAGCATGCTGGCCATGCCGTCCGACCTGGACGACCGCTTCGCACGCGGCCAACTGCGCCATATCATCGCCCAGTCCAGCGAGACGGCCAAGTTTGCCGGTATGGATGAAAGCGCCACCCGGATCGCGGTGGGCGCCCCTGTCGCCGGCTGGCGCAACCTGGCCGACAGCGCCGCCGCCGGTACGGACTTCGTGCCGATCGGGGTGACCATGGCGCACGATCCCCTGCTGCTGTATTTCACCTCGGGCACCACGGCCAGGCCGAAGCTGGTGCTGCACAGCCATGAAAGCTATCCGGTCGGCCACCTGTCGACGATGTACTGGATCGGCCTCAAACCGGGCGACGTGCACTGGAACATCAGTTCACCGGGCTGGGCCAAGCATGCCTGGAGCTGCTTCTTTGCACCATGGAATGCGGGCGCCACCGTGTTTGTCTTCAATTACGAGCGCTTCAATGCGCGCAAGGCCTTCGAGGTCATCGAGCGCTGCGGCGTGACCTCGCTCTGCGCGCCGCCCACCGTCTGGCGCATGATGATCCAGGAAGATTTGTCGGCCTGGAAGTTGCCCTTGCGCGAACTGGTGGGCGCGGGGGAGCCGCTCAACCCGGAAGTGATCGAGCAGGTGGAAAAAGCCTGGGGCATCCGCATCCGCGACGGCTTCGGCCAGTCCGAGACGACGGCCCAGATCGGCAACACCCCGGGCCAGCTTCTGAAGCCCGGCTCGATGGGCCGGCCCTTGCCAGGGTACCGCATTGCCCTGCTCGACATGGACGACAAGCCGGCCGGTGAAGGCGAGATTTCCGTCGAGCTCGATCCTGACCTGGTCGGCCTGATGCTGTGCTACGAGGGCGACCAGGGCAAGACGGGCGAGGTGATGCGCGACGGCTACTATCACACGGGTGACATGGCCACGCGCGATGCCGACGGCTACTATTTTTATGTGGGCCGCAACGACGATGTGTTCAAATCGTCCGACTACCGCATCAGCCCATTTGAACTGGAAAGCGCGCTGATCGAACACGAGGCCGTGCTCGAGGCGGCCATCGTACCCAGTCCCGATCCCCTGCGCCTGTCGGTGCCGAAAGCGTTCATTACCCTGCGCGCAGGGGTGGAGCCAGGTCACGCCATCGCCCAGGAATTGTTTGCCTTTATCCGCACCCGGCTCGCGCCCTATAAACGCATCCGCCGCATCGAGTTCCGCGAACTGCCCAAGACCATCTCCGGCAAGATCCGCCGGGTGGAATTGCGCAAGCAGGAAGAAGCGAAGGGGCAGGGCGGCAGCAGCACCGCCGGCGCCACCGAATACCGCGAAGACGACGCCGCCTGAACGGCACCACCAACCTTTTAGAATTGCCATGCCCAAAAAAGCTTTATCCAGCGCGCCCTGTGAAGTGAGGCGCTCCCCCATCCACGGCAACGGCGTGTTCGCCACCCGCACCATCGACCCCGGCGAGCGCATCATTGAATACACGGGCCGCCGCATCGACTGGCCCGAAGCGCTGCGGCGCACGGCCGCCGCCAACGGTCCCGTCAACCACACCTTTTATTTCAGCCTCGACGACGGCAATGTGATCGATGGCGGCGACCATGGCAACGACGCCCGCTGGATCAACCATGCCTGCGAACCGAATTGCGAAGCCTACGAGGAAGACGGCCGCGTCTTCATCCACGCCCTGCACGAGATCGCGCCGGGCGAGGAACTGAACTACAACTATGCGCTCGTGTTTGAAGAGCGCCATACCGCCGCCGTCAAGCGCGCCTTTGCCTGCCTGTGCGGTGCGCCACGCTGTACGGGGACCATGCTGGCGCCGAAAAAACGCAAGTCGCGCGCAAAAGTAGCGTAAGCAATCCCTTCGAGCTAGCTCGTAGCGGCCGGGGCCGTTGTTTTTCGAATTGCTACCAGGTTTTACAAGCCGCTTTTATTGGAGGTTAATGCCGCTTGTGACATACTCGGTCATTACATTCCACAGAGCAACTATTTAATGCGACAGCCCGGCGCATCTTTTCTGCCGTCCAACCTCAAATTCCGGCTGACCTGCGTGGTGGTGGTACTCGTGCTGCTGGCCTCGCTTCTGGTCAGCCTGAGCGCGATGGTGCTCGCCGAGCGCGACATGAAAACCGTGGTGGGCGAGCAGCAGGTGGCCGTGTTGTCGTCCGCCGCCGCCTTCATCGACGATCGCCTCGACGCCAAGAAAAAACTGTTGCGCTCGCTGGCCGATGACTTGCCCGTGGCCGACCGTCACGACCGCGCAAAAATCCAGGCCTACCTGGCCAGCCACGGCGGCCTGCGCTCCGAGTTCTACAGCCTTGCCGCGTTTGCCGGCAATGGCGAACTGGCAGCCACGCTCGCGCCCCTGCATGCCTACAACGCGAAGGGGCAACAGTATTTCGACGCCACCGTCGCCGCCAAGCAGGGCATCGTGTCGGCGCCGTTCAAAAGCCATCTGACGGGTTTGCCGGTGGTGCTGATCACGGCGCCCCTGCTGGACGCGGCCGGCAATGTGGAACTGATCATCACCGGCGGGGTCGCCCTGCACGAGAGCGCCTTCCTGCGCCAGATCGACCAGTTGAAGCCGGGCGCCACTGGTTTTCTGTACATCATGACGGGTGATGGCATCCTGATCGACCATCCCGACAAGGTGCGCGAACTGCACCATATCAATGAGCGCAGCGGCCAGAACAAGGCCACCGAGCGCGCCCTGGCCGGCTTCGAAGGCACCATGGAGGCAGAGAACAAGGAGGGCGCGCCCTGCATCTACACGTATAAGCGGCTCAAATCGGCCGACTGGATCCTGGGCGCGCGCTACCCCGTGGCCGAAGCCTT
The DNA here is from genome assembly GCA_045810505.1 of Massilia sp. Lineage (GTDB taxonomy): Bacteria > Pseudomonadota > Gammaproteobacteria > Burkholderiales > Burkholderiaceae_D > JAFCUW01. The sequence continues at coordinate 19,516 of JBJMVV010000025.1, read as the reverse complement.
CGCCCCCATGATCGCCATGCGCGAGCAGGCGTTCGCCGCCACCGTGCTGGTGGCGCTGGTGGCCGGCGTGCTCGCCTGGCTGCTGATCTACCGCATGCTCGCGCCCCTGGAAACGCTGCGCCTGAACGTGTCGGCCATCCGCCGCCGCGGCGCCGACATTGCCATCCTGCACAGCGGGCGCGACGACGAGATCGGCGAACTGGGCGATGCTTTCCATGAATTGATGGCCGCGCGCGAGGCCGACCGGGCCCGGGTGCGCGACAGCGAAAAACGCGCCTATGTGATTGCCGACAATATGCCGGCCCTGATCGGCTACATCAACCACGAAGAACGCTACGAATTCGCCAACGCCCAGTACCTGAAACTGGTGGGTTTCGACCACAAGCGCATGATCGGGCGCACCGTGCGCGAAGTACTGGGCGGCACAAATTACGCCAGGATTGCCGCCCGTATGCGCGCCGCGATGGATGGCGAGCGCCAGCATTTCGACCAGCAGTTCGAAGGCTCGGGCCGCCACTACATGATCGACTACATTCCCGAAGCGGGGCCGGATGGCCGCACCGCCGGCGTGTACGTGCTGGCGCGCGATATTTCCGAGCGGCGCGCCGCCGAATTGCAGAAAGAAGCCAGCGAGCGCCGCCTGAAACTGATCACCGACCATTTGCCCGTGCTGATTTCCTATATCGACCGCGAACACCAGTTCAAGTTCGGCAACGCCACCTTCCAGAGCTGGCTGGGGGTCGACCCCGCCACCCTGGCCGGGCGCGGCGTGGCCGAGGTGCTGGGTGATGACGTGTATGCGACGGCGCGGCTGCACCTGGAAAACGCGTTTGGCGGCTGGGCCGTCACCTACGAGAGCCGCATGGCCATCGGCGGCAAGTTGCGCATCCTCGAGACGACCTATGTGCCCGACGTGCAGGCCGACGGCAGCGTGGCCGGGGTGTACGGCTTGACGCATGACATGACGCGCCTGAAAGAAACGGAAGAAAAGCTGACCCGCCTGGCGCGGGTGGACAGCCTGACGGGGATCGCCAACCGCCGCATGTTTGTCGAATCGCTGCACCAGGCCATCGAGCGCAGCCGCCGCTACGGCGCCAGCCTGGCCCTGGCTTACCTCGATATCGACCTGTTCAAGAAAATCAACGACACCCATGGCCACGCGGTGGGCGACGAGGTATTGAAAGAATTTGCGCGCCGCTTGCAGGCCAGCGTGCGCGCCACCGACACCGTGGCGCGCCTGTCGGGCGATGAATTCGTCATCATCATCGATGAACTCAAGCACGCCGGCGATTGCCGCAGCCTGGCCGAGAAGATTGCCGCCGCCGTCAGGATTCCCTTCCACGTCGCCGGCATGCAATTGAACGTCACGACCAGCGTGGGCGTGTCCCTGTACGGCGGCGGCGCCGAGACCCACGAGCAACTGCTGGCCAATGCCGACCACGCCCTGTACGCGGCCAAGCGCCGTGGCCGCGACGGCGTGGCCGTGTTCGGCGAGGATCTGCCGGCCCGTTCGGCGGCGTGAGGCTTGCCGGCTAGGCCAGGTTGGCCTTGTGAAAGCGCAGGTGATCGTCCATGAAGGTCGACACAAAATAATAGCCGTGGTCGTAGTTGGCATGGCGCCGCACTTGCAGGGGCTGGGCCGCCTGGCTGCAGGCGTTCTCGAACACGTCGGGCCGCAACTGGCTGCGCAGGAATTTGTCGGCCAGGCCCTGGTCGATCAGGATCCCGTTGGGGAACGGCGTGTGCCGGGTGCGCATCAACTCGCTGGCATCGTACTGTTGCCAGGCCGCGTGATCAAAGCCCAGGTAGCCCGTGAAAGCTTTTTCGCCCCAGGGGCACAGCGAGGGCGCGGCAATCGGGGCAAACGCCGAGACCGAGCGGAACAGGTCGGGGTGGCGCAAGGCCATCACCAGCGCGCCGTGGCCGCCCATCGAGTGGCCGAAAATGCCGACCCGTTCTCCATCGACGGGCAACAGCTCCGTCACCAGGGCGCGCAATTCCAGCAAATAACTGTGCATGCGGTAATGCTCGCGCCAGGGGGCGACGGTGGCGTCCACATAAAAGCCGGCGCCGACGCCGAAATCCCAGTCCGCCGCCTCGCCCGGCACACCGGCGCCGCGCGGGCTGGTGTCGGGCGCGATCAGGATCAGGCCCAGTTCGGCGGCGCTGCGCTGCGCGCCAGCCTTGGTGGGAAAGGTTTCTTCATTACAGGTCAGACCCGCCAGGTAAAACAGCGCGGGCAGGCGGCTGCCTTCGGGCGCGGCGGGAATGAACACGGAGAACTGCATCGGCAGGCCAATGGCGCTCGAGTCGTGCCGGTAAAAACGTTGTACGCCGCCGAAACAGGCATGTTCGCTGATCAATTCTGGCATAAGGGGTCCGGGTGGGAATCAACCTCCTAGTATGCCCTGTGCGGGGAAACTTTGCCAACCCGACCATGCTCAGAGCAGTTGCAAGGCGCCCAGCAAGGCGCCCGCCGCCAGCATCCACAAGAGGTGAATCCTGGTGCGCCAGATCACCAGGCCGGATACCAGCGCCAGTAGCCACAGCGGCCAGTCGCGCTGGGCCACACCGCCGGCGGCGCCCAGAATCAGGCTGGTCGAGAGCAGCAGGGCAATTACCAGAGGCGCCATGCCCTGCTTGAATGCACGCACGCTGCGCAGATGGCGGTTGCGGTGGCCCCACTGGGCGGCCACGTAGGTCAGCGCCGTCGAGGGCAACATGATGCCCAGCATGGTGGTGGCCACGCCCAGCAGGGCCGCCGCCATGCTGCCTGCATTCAGGCCCACGTTCCAGCCCATCAAGGCAACAAACAGCACATTCGGTCCCGGCGCGGCCTGGGCCAGCGCGATCGATTCATTGAACTGTTCTTGCGTGAGCCAGTGGTGCTGCTCGACCAGATAGCGGTGCATTTCCGCCGTCGTCGAGATGGCGCCGCCCACCGACATCAGCGAGAGCATCAGGTAATGGCTGAACAGGTCGAGCCAGTCGGACCAGCCCAGCACCAGGTGAATCGGGGCGCTGCTCATGGCGCCAGCCTGCGCCAGGCCAGCACGCAGCCGAGTCCGCCCAGGCCCAGTAGGACCAGGCTCAGGCGCACCTTGAAGCCCGCCACCAGCACCAGGCCGGCCACGGTGATGGCGATGCACTGGGGCAGGGGGATCGGACTGCGTTTCAAGGCCACCGACAGTTTCAGGCCGGCCGCGCCGATCAGGCCGGCGGAGACGGCGGCCATGCCGCGCAGGGCGCCGGCGACGTGGACGTTGTCGGCAAAGCGTTCATGCACCACCGCCAGCAGCAGGATCAGCACCAGCGGCACGGCCAGCATGCCGGCCAGCGCCGCCATCGCGCCGGCCAGGCCGAAATAGCGCCCGCCGATCATCAGCGACAGGTTGACCACGTTCGGTCCCGGCATGATCTGGGCGACCGCCCAGTCCTCGATGAATTCTTCCTGGCTCAGCCAGCGCTTGCGCTCGACCAGTTCGCGCTGGACGATGGCGAGCACGCCTCCAAAGCCCTGCAGCGCGAGCAGGGTGAAAGACACGAACAGGTCGGTCAGGGACGACGGACGGGGCCGTTCAAGCTGGTCCGGCGGGGAAACGGTAGGAGGCATCCAAGGATTATCGCCGCTGGCACGCAGGCTGTCCATGCTGCAAGGAATTATGTAACTGGCATGGGCGGGCTGCCGTGCGGCGTTGCCTGCCGTGTTAGTGTGCCACGCATGATCTCGCCTGCGATCGCATGATTTTGATAGAAACCTGACATTGACTTTGCCGGATTTTAATGGATACTCCGAGGGCAGCGCCGCCTCGCCGTAGTCACTTTTTGCAAGGAATCGCACGATGAATACGTTTTCTCGAGCAGCAGCAGTAGCAGCCGCAACAGCAGCGGACGCGCGCGCCGGCGCGGCCCATCACGAGCGGCGCGACGCGCGCTCGCGCGACATCGTCGATCACGCCATCGTGGTGCAGGAAACGAGCAACACCATGTCGGCCGTCGAATACCTTAAATCCCATGACGTGGCGTCCCACGTGATCGAGCGCGTGCTGCTCGAACCGCACCGCCGCCGCAACGCAATCGCCGCCTGAACCGGCCGCTGACTGACGCGGCAGCAGCGGCTGCGCGCGTCGAATTCAATGCTAAAAACACATCAATTGGCCTGCTGCCTGGCGCGGGTCATCCACAGGCACGCCGCCTGGCGATCGTCCCGTATCTTTTTCAAATAATTTTGACGACGATCAGGGTTGACTTTGTAAGTCATTGATTTTAAAGGCGCGAATTCCTGCCTCCGGAACGGGCATTTTGTTGAAAGCCTTATCGGGTAAGGCCTGCGCCGTGTCAATAGCGGCTTATCCACACAGTTGTCCACATTGATTGTGGATATCTAAAAATAGCCTTTAGAAACGGCCACTTAGCACGGTCGTGCGGGATTTGAAACTGTCCATTGCGCGATGCAATATGCATCATTTGCACGAAGCAGGGCAGGCACATGGCGAATAGTGCTTGCGCCTGACCACTGGATAAATGTACAGTCATAGCAATTCTACAGCCCAGTTTCGTTCATGTCCACCGCCGTTGAAATTGCATTGCCCGCCACCGCCGACGATCCCTACGCGCGCCTCAATACCGAGCAGCGCGCCGCCGTCGAACATGGTTTTGGCCTGGAAAACGCCGGCGGCATCGGCGCGCCCCTGCTCGTCATCGCCGGTGCCGGTTCCGGCAAGACCAACACCCTGGCGCACCGGGTGGCCAGGCTGATCCAGGGCGGCGCCGATCCCCAGCGCATCCTCTTGCTGACCTTTTCACGCCGCGCCGCCAGCGATATGACGCAGCGCGCCGGCGCCGTGCTGGCCAGGGTCATGCAACTGCGCGCCAGTGCCGCCCCCACTACCTTGCCCTGGGCCGGCACCTTCCACGCCATCGGCGCGCGCCTGCTGCGCCAGTACGCCGCCAGCGTGGGCCTGGACGAATCGTTCACCATCCACGACCGCGGCGATTCGGAAGACCTGATGGGCCTGGTTCGCCACGATATCGGCCTGACCGGCACCGCCAAGCGTTTCCCCTTGAAAGGCACCTGCCTGTCGATTTATTCGCGGGTGGTCAACAGCGGTGATCCTCTGGCCGAGGTGCTGCAAACGACTTTCCCGTGGTGCAAGGAGTGGGAGCCCGAACTGAAACGCCTGTTCGGCGCCTACGTCGACGCCAAGCAGGAGCAGAACGTGCTTGACTACGATGACCTGCTGCTGTTCTGGTCCGACATGGCCAGCGACCCGGAACTGGGCCCCGCGCTGGGCGCTTTGTTCGACCATGTGCTGGTGGACGAATACCAGGACACCAACCGCCTGCAGGCGTCGATTCTCACCGGCATGAAGCCGAGCGGGCAGGGCGTGATGGTGGTGGGCGACGATGCCCAGTCGATTTATTCCTTCCGCGGCGCCACGGTGCGCAACATCCTCGACTTTCCCCGCCAGTTTTCGCAGGACGCGGCCATGATCACGCTGGAGCGCAATTACCGCTCCACCCAGCCCATTCTTGACGCCTCCAACGCCGTGATCGCCCAGGCGCTCGAGCGGCATGCCAAGACCTTGTGGACCGACAAGGTCTCGACCATCCTGCCCCAGCTGGTGCTGATCCCCGACGAAGCCGAGCAGGCCAGGTGGGTCTGCAACCGTATTCTTGAACACCGCGAAGCAGGTACGGCCCTGATCGACCAGGCCGTGCTGTTCCGGGCCGCCAGCCACAGCGCCGCGCTGGAACTCGAACTGATGCGCCGCAATATCCCCTTCGTGAAATTCGGCGGCCTCAAATTCCTTGAAGCCTCGCATATCAAGGACGTGCTGGCCGTGCTGCGCTTTGCCCAGAACCCGGCGGGGCGCATGGCCGGCTTTCGCGTTGCCCAACTGATTCCCGGCATCGGTCCGGCAATTGCCGGCAAGCTGCTCGACGCTGTCGGCGAAGCGGCCGAAGCCATGGCCGCCATTGAACAGTTTCCCGTGCCGGCCCGCTGTCAAGGTGACTGGCAGCCTTTTGTCGCCCTCTACCGCAGGCTGCGTACGCCTGGCCTGCGCTGGCCGGCCGACCTGGAACTGGCCAAGCAATGGTATCTGCCCCACCTGGAACGCCTGCATGACGATAGCGAGGTGCGCGCCGCCGACATCGAGCAACTGACCCAGCTGGCGGGCGGCTACGGCAGCCGCGAAGAATTCCTCGCCGAGATCACGCTTGATCCGCCCGAGGCCACCAGCGACCGCGCCGGTCCGCCCCTGCTCGATGACGACTACCTGATCCTCTCGACCATCCACTCGGCCAAGGGCCAGGAGTGGAAGTCGGTGCATGTATTGAATGTGGTCGACGGCTGCATCCCGTCCGACATGGCGACTGGTTCGACCGCGGACATTGAGGAAGAGCGCCGCCTTTTATATGTGGCCATGACGCGGGCGAAAGAGCACCTCCAGCTGATCGTGCCCAACCGCTTCTTCATCAAGCAGCAGGCGCAGATGGGCGACCGCCACGTCTACGCCGCCCGCAGCCGTTTCCTGGCGCCGGCCATGCTCAAGCATTTTGAAGAATGCGTCTGGGTCGACGCCAATACCCGCCACAGCCGCAGCCCCATGCCCGAGAGCGTGCGGATGCTGGTGCGGGAACGCGCGCGCAACAGCTGGAAGTAATGGGCTTTCAGGCAGCCTTTAGCGGCGCTGGCGGGCGTGTCGGTGCCGGCGCGGCCGGGCCGGCGCCACGCCAGAGCGCGCCAGCTTCGCTTCCAGCCGGGCCACCCGCGCCAGCGCCGCCTCGCGCAGCGCCGCCGCCCGCGCCAGGGTCTCGTAGGCGCGCAGGGCGGCAATCACGGTGGTGAACAGCTTGCGCGTGGTGAGATCAGCCTTGCTCCAGAAATCGTTGATGTCGTAGTCGACAATGATGCTGTGCTCGACGGCCTGGCCGGGCTGGCCCGTGCGCAGCACGATGCGCACCAGGTCGTTGCCGAGTTGCTCGCGCACCTGGCGCGCCAGCAGCAAGCCGGCGTCGGCCGTCTCCATCATGACATCGAGCAGCACCAGGGCGATGCCGGGGGTGTCGCGCAGCCTGGCAAAAGCTTCGGCGCCCGAGTAGGCATGCAGAAAGGACAGGCGGCGGCCCTGGAACTGGGCCGTGCTGAGGGCAAATTTGGTCACCACGTGCACATCGACATCGTCGTCGACGATCAGGATGCGCCACGGCGGCAGCAGGTCGGGCGCGGCTGCGCCGGCGCCGGAGCCTGCGGCGCCCGACTGGGCTGGCGCGTCCTCGTCGTCGAGAAACAGGCCGGGTTCGTCTTCGCTTTCCGGAGCTGGGCGCATGACCCAACACTAAGACAGGCAAGGCGCTTTGTCAAAGCAAATCAGGTTTGCCGACACGCTTGATACAAGCCCCCGGCACAGACTTATCCCCCGCAGGCTCAGCTTGTAGGAATTTGCCTCATAGACAGATGTGGCGACTTTGCCATAGGCTGGTAAGCGATTGATTTAATTGAACAATTTTTTTGCCTCCGGAACGGGCAGTTTAAGCAAAACGCCGCAGATACGGGCGTTTTGGCTTGTCAAGAGGGGCTTGTCCACAATGTTATCCACAGAAGATGTGGATATCACAAAAAGCTCCATGAAATCCGGTACTTAGCACCGATGAGCTAGTGTGTATTGTCGAATATCAAGCAAACCCTCGAGAGGCGACGGCCATCGCGGGCGGCTAGGGGCGGGATTTTTGGCGGCGGCGGGACGGGCTGGGGACGATGGCCAGATGCTTGAGCTCTTCAAAGCGCTCCAGAAACAGGCTGTAGGCGCGGTCGGGGCCGACCGGCACGATGGGGGTGGGGTGGGGCGGCGGCAGGTGGCCCCATTCGATCCAGCTCGACGGCAGCAGGTCGCGCAGTTCGGTCGCCATGCACACCAGGTCGGCCTGCTTGATGGCCGGCAGATCGTCCTGGAAGCCGAAGCGCGCGCGCAGGGCGTCCTTGACGGGGGCGGTGCGGCTTTTGACGTAGTCGCGGCCCAGCATGACCTTCACGGGCGAGGGCCAGTCGCCGAGGAACTCTTCGCAGTCGTGCAGCAGGGCGCCGTAGGCCAGTTCGGGCGGCACCAGGCGCGAGACCATGACCGAGTGTTCGGCCACCGAGTACCAGGGCCGGGCCGCGCCGCCCCAGCGCGGCTGCGACGCCAGGCACAGGGCGATGTCCGTGATCGGCAGGCCGCTGGCGTCGGGCGAGAGCAGATCGAGCACGAAGCCCGATGGCAGCAGGATGGCGGTGCGTCCGTCCGGTTTATTGAGTAGGTCAAGCTGCATGGTGAGCAAAAAAGCTGGGGTGGTTGCCGCTGCTGATTTTACAGCAGGCTGTCGGCAGTGGCGGCGGCGCGCACGCCTGCCAGCGCCGCGTTCAGGGCCGCCTCCAGCGCCGCCAGTTCCGGGTCGGCCACGCTGAGCGCCCCGGCAAGGGCGCGCGCTTCCAGGCGCGCCGCGATCTGCTGCAGGCGGGGCGAGGTGAGATAGCCGGCGCTGCCCTTCAAGGCATGCAGGGCGTCGGCCGCCGCGCCGTGCCGGCCGGCCGCCAGCGCCTCGCGCGCGTCCGCCAGGCGGCGCGGCCCCTCGGCCAGGAAGGCGCTGGCGATGCGTCCCATCTGGATGGCCGACAGGCCCCGCACGGGCGCCAGCCGGACTTCCTCGGCCTCCTCGATCGCGGCCGCGGCAGGCGCGCCGGCGCCGTCCGGGATGCGTCGCGCCGGGGCGGCATCGGGCGACCGGCCTTGGTCGAGCGCGGCGATGGTGCGCTCGATCACCGCGTGCAGGGCCGCTTCGTCCACCGGCTTGGAGAGAAAGCCGTCCATGCCGGCCGCCAGATAGCGTTCGCAATCGATCTGGCTCGCGTTGGCGGTGAGCGCGATGATGGGGATGCGGGGATTGCGCAGCACCAGCCCCGTGTCGCTGCGCCCGGCGCGGATCAGGCGCGTTGCCTGCGAGCCGTCCATCAGCGGCATGCGCCCGTCCATCAGCACCAGGTCGAACTCGCGCGCGGGATCGGCCAGCGACTGCAGCGCGTCGGCGCCGTTTTCGACGATCACCACCTGGTGGCCCATCGCCTCGAGCAGGGCCCTGATGATGATCTGGTTGGTGCCCACGTCTTCGGCGCAGAGGATCGTGAGGCGGCGGCTGTGGGCGAGCGCGCCAGCGGCGCTGTCCGGCGCGCTGAGAGGCACAGTATCAGGCACAGTATCAGGCACAGTGAGCGGCACCGTGACATCGAAGCGCGAGCCGACGCCGGGCGTGCTGGCCACGCTGATGCTGCCACCCATCAGGCCCGCCAGCTCCTTGCAGATCGCCAGACCGAGGCCGGTGCCGCCATAGCGCCGTGTGGTCGAATAATCGCCCTGCTCGAATTTCTGGAACAGGCGTCCCTGCACGTCGGCCGCGATGCCAGGTCCCGTGTCGTGGACGCTGAACATGAAGCTAAGCTGCTGCTGGCCGCCGCTGCCCTCACTACCGGCGCCGCCTGCCGTCATGCGCACCGACAGCAGCACTTCGCCGCTGTCGGTGAACTTGATGGCGTTGCCCAGCAGGTTGACCAGGATCTGGCGGATCCGGGTCGGGTCGCCCACCACGTAGCGCGGCAGCGCGTCTTCAAACGCCGCCCGCAGCATCAGGCCCTTCGCTTCGGCCTGGCCGCGCAGGATGGCGATGGCGTCGGCGATCAGGCGGCCCAGATCGAAACTGGTGGTCTCCAGGGTCAGTTTGCCGGCGTCGATTTTCGAGTAGTCGAGGATGTCGTTGAGGATCACCAGCAGCGACTCGCCGCTGCGCAGGCCAATGCGCAGGTATTCCTCGGTGCGTCCCTGCACGGCCGGGTCGCGCAGGCCTAGTTTGAGCATGCCGATAATGCCGGCCATGGGCGTGCGGATATCGTGGCTCATCGCCGAGAGAAAATCGATGCGGTGGCGGCTGACCACTTCGGCGTGTTCCTTGGCCGCCGTCAGGGCCGCGTTGGCGCGCAGCAGGTCGTTGGTGCGCGCCGCCACCTGCGCTTCCATGCTGTCGCCCAGCAGGCGGATCTGGTCGGCCAGCGCAAACGCCAGCAGCACCGCGTCGACCGTGCCGCCCACCAGCACCAGCAGCGGCACATTGAAGTCCACCGGCGGCAGCAGGCCCAGGTTTGCCGGCAGCACCAGCAGGGCCGGCGCCAGCACCGCGATATACGCCAGCACAAAATAGCGCGCCGGCTTGAAACCGCGCCGCCACGCGACGATCCCGCTGAGCAGGGCCAGCACCATGTAGAAAGAGATGGCCAGCGTCGCCAGCTTGTGGGCCACGCCGATGGCCAGGAAACTGGTCGGCAGCAGCAACAGGGGCAGCACGATGTTGATGCGGCTGAGGGCCGCAAGGCGCGGCGCGCGCGTCTTCAGTTCCAGGAAGCGCAGGTAGAACAGGGTGGAAAACACCGGCATCAGGAAGAAGGGCACGTAATGCAGTTTGGCCAGGCGCCAGCCCAGCAGGTCGGCGAAGACATTGAAGGGCATGGCCCAGGCCAGTGCGGTGCACAGCACGAACAGGGAGTAGTGCAGGTAGGCGCGGCGGCGCGCCGTCAGGAAGATGAAAAAATTGTAGAGGGCCAGCGCCGCCAGGGCCCCGAGGCAGCCGAGGATCAGCACATTCTCGCGTGCCACCAGGGTGCGAAACGCCGCCTGCGGGCGCAGGCTGACGATCGGATCGCGCACAAAATAGGGACTGGTGAAGCGCACCACCAGCAGGTAGGCACGGCCGCTTTCGAGGCGCAGGTCGCTGCCGTAGTGGAGCATGTAGTCGTGGCTGGGCAGGTAGCCGGTGAAGCGGGGAGCGGCCAGCAGCGGGCCGCCGCCGGTCGTGGCGTCGCCGTACAGGCGCGTCTCAACCCGGTCGATCAGGGTGTTGTTCGGGTAGATTACCCAGTCGGCCAGCGCGCTGTCGTTGCGCACCCGGGTCACCAGCCAGTAGCTGCCACCGCTGGAGGCGACGGCGCCGACCGCGTGGCGTGCGCGCAGCCAGCCATCGAGATCGGCGGCAGAGGCGGGAAAATCGCCGCCCTCGTCGCGCAGCAGCACGGCGTGGGGCAGCAGGTCAAAGCTGCCGGCCTGGCCCAGCGGGATGACCGGAACCCCGGTCGCGGCGGCGGCGCCGCTTGCAAGCAGTAAGTGCATGGCCAGCGCCAGCAGCATCAATATGCGCATGAGATCCTAAGTCTCGCGCGGGCGGCTGGACCCATTCCACGCCGGCGCCCGCTAGCGTGTATTTTAAGCCACAATTGATGCCTTGCTGTCGGGCCTTTGCGATACTTCGCGTTGGCGCCGCCACAGCGCGGCAAAATCTGCGCACGATGGCGCGTTTGCCAGCGATTTCAAACAGGACGGGAGCGGCGATGGGTGGTGCAGGTCAGGCAGGAGATGGGGCGGCGGCAGGGGTGGCAGGGATGGCTGAAGCGCATGCGCAGGACGAGACGCGCGCCTGCGACCTGCTCGTCATCGGCGGCGGCGTCAATGGCGCCGGCATCGCGCGCGACGCGGCCGGGCGCGGCCTGTCGGTGCTGCTGTGCGAGAAGGACGACCTGGCCGCGCACACGTCCTCGAGCTCCAGCAAACTGGTGCACGGCGGCCTGCGCTACCTGGAGCAGTATGAATTTTCGCTGGTGCGCAAGGCCCTGGCCGAGCGCGAGCGGGTGCTGCAGTCGGCGCCCCACATTGCCCGTCCCCTGCGCTTCGTGATGCCGCACGACGCCGGCCAGCGGCCCGCCTGGCTGATCCGCGCCGGTCTGCTGCTGTACGACGCTCTGGCCTCGCGTGCCTTCGTACCCGGCCTCGGCGCCGGCATTTCGCCTCCGTCGCGCGCCATCGACCTGCGCCGCCATCGCGCCGGCGCCGCCTTGAAAGCAGACTTCGTGCGGGGTTTTGAATACGCCGACGGCTGGGTCGATGACGCCCGCCTGGTGGCGCTGGCGGCGCTCGACGCCCACGAGCGGGGCGCAGCCATCCTGACCCGCACCGCCTGCGTCGGGGTGCAGCGCCACCCGATGCACTGGAGCGCCCAACTGGTGTCGAAGGACGGGCGGCGCCTGCAGGTGAACGCGCGCTGCCTGGTCGACGCCAGCGGGCCCTGGGCCGGCCGGGTGGCAGCGGGCGCTTCGCCTAACGGGCACGCGCATGCGCCGCGCCTCGTCAAGGGCAGCCACATCGTCGTGCCGCGCCTGTTCGACCATCCCGACGGCTACATCTTCCAGCACCCGGACGGGCGCATCGTGTTCGCGCTGCCCTACGAAGACGCCTTCACCCTGATCGGCACTACCGACGTGGAATTTGCAGGCGCGCTCGACGAGGTGGCCATCAGCGCGGAAGAAACCGATTATCTGTGTGCGCTGGCGAACCATTATTTCAAGGCGCAGATCACGCCGCAGGACGTGGTCTGGTCATTTGCCGGGGTGCGCCCGCTGGCGGCGGCGGGGGCAGATTCCGCCAGCGCGGCCAGCCGCGATTTTCAGCTCGACTGGGATGCCGGCGGCGGCACGGGCGCGCCCATCCTCACTGTCCTGGGCGGCAAGATCACCACCTTCCGCATCCTGGCCCAGCAGGCCGTCGACATGCTTGCCCGGTCGCTGGGCAACCGGCATGGCGCCTGGACGCACGCGGCCTGCCTGCCGGGCGGCGACCTGTTCGGCCCCGTCCCTGGCAAGCGCGCCGTGCTTGATTACGAGAGCTGGGCCGCGGCTGTGCTGGCCCGCTACGCTTTTCTCTCGCCCGCGCTGGTGCGCCGCTACGCGCGCGCCTACGGCACCCGCATCCATGTGCTGCTCGATGGCTGCCGCGTGCTGGCCGATCTCGGGCCACAGATCGTGCCTGGCCTGTACGCCGCCGAAGCGGACTATCTGGTGCGCCACGAATGGGCCGCCAGCGGTGCGGATATCCTGTGGCGGCGCACCAAGCTGGGATTGCATGCGCCGCCCGGCAGCGCAGCGCTGGTCGACGCCTGGCTGGCCGCGCGCGCGCCGCGCGCACCCGCGCAGCGCCTGCAGCCCGCTTAAAAACTGGAGGGCGTGGCGACGATGGTGTAGCGCAGTTCCATCTGGTCCTGCACCGTCATGGCGCCGTTCATGATGGACATCGGGGTGATGCCGAAGTCGCTCTGGCGCAGCAGCAGGGCGCCGCTGGCCGTAAGTTCCCCTGCCGTGCGGCTGATCTGCGCTTCGGCCGGCACGCTGCGGGTGACGCCGTGCAGCGTAATGGCCAGCGTAAGGGTGGTCCTCGCAACAGTGGCGCTGCCCCCTGCTTCGGGCACCGGGGCGCCTTGCACCGCCAGCGTCACTTCAGGATAGCGTTCAGCCTCCAGCACCCGGGCGAGCATATTGGTGCGGGTGCCGGCGATGGCCTCCGGCGAAGGCTGGGTGTCGAGCCGCGCTTGTGCGCGCAGGGGCGCTTCATCGACCACCAGTTGATCGAGCCGGAAGCCGAAATCGGCCCGTCCCGCGTTTGGCGCCACCAGGCCGGCGATGGCGTGGCTGGCGACGACATGGTCATGTCCCAGCCGCGCCAGCGCGCCGCCGCGGCGTACGGTGACGACGATGGTGGAGCGCACAGGATCGATGCGCAGCACCGCTGCTTTGCTGGCGGCGTCGCGGTACCACGCGGCGGTGGCGGCCGGCAGTGCATAGCCGGCGCTTGATGATGGCGCCGGCGGGCTGACCGGCGCCGGCGCGCAGCTGGCCAGCAGCAGCGCGGCGGCTAACGCAAGCGCCCGCGCCGCCCGCATCCTCATTGGACGTGGCTGGCCAGCCAGGCATCAACCGCGGGCAGGCGCTCATTCTTCACCTTGATGCGGTAACGGATGCCCGCCGCCGCCGTCTCGGCGTCGCGGCGCGAACCGGCGGCCAGGTTGGCCTCGGCGTAGGCATTGAGCTTGCCGATGGTGGCAGGGTCGGAGGACGCCGCCGCCAGGCGCGGGAAGTAGCGGCTGCGCGATGTGGCGTCGATGCGCTCGTTGACCTTGTCGATATTGGCCAGTGCAAAATCGAACGCCATCTCCGGATGGTCCTGCGCCACCTCGGCCACCATGGCGGCGCTATTGGTTTCGCCAGGTTCATTCGTCAATGCCAGATCGAGCGCGCGGCGCGCCAGCTTGGGGTCGGCCGGGGCGGCCAGCAGGGCGTACATGCGGTCCTTGATCATGGGCGACTTTTCCGCCTGGGCGGCGCTGTGCATGGCGTCCCAGGTGGCGGCGTCGGCATGCTGGGCCACGACGGCGGAAATCGCCTTGCGCAAGGGGCCCGGCATGGCAGCGGCGGCATCGGCCTCGGAGACGCCCGCCCTGGTGCCGGCGGCGTAGCGGCGGCGCGCTTCGGCGATGGTGGCGGCGTCGTTCAGGTTCGCCAGAGTCACCACCAGCTTGTCGCGCAGGTTGGCCACCGTGCCGTTTTCCTTGGGCGCCGCACTCCAGCCGATGCGGCGCAGCACCGGCGCCAGTCGCGCTACTGCGTAGCTGTCAAACCGCTGCTGGCGCTGGGTGTCGCCGGCGTAGTAGCCATGGATGGTGTTGAAGACGCGCGCGACAGTTTCCCATACCTGGGGGTCGGCGTCAGGCGCGACGGCGTTGGCCAGGTCGAGGAAGTTCGAGGCCGGCTGCAGTCCTGCCACACCGAGCGCCCAACTGTCCGACATCAGGCCGATCTGGTCGATCGGCGCGAGCTTGGCAAATCCCGCGGCCAGGGGGGTGAACTGCTCCTGGGCGTACAGGGTGCGGTAGTAGCCGTTCTGGCCCGCGTTGACGAGGATCGGGCCGCAGCCGGGCACGTCGACGCTGGCCTTGCCGCCCTCGACGACGGTGTGCACGCTGCGGCTGGTGCCCACGGTTTGCAGGGTGACGGGCACGCGCCAGCGCAGCGCCGTCTTGTTCGGTTCATCGCGCGAGAACTGGCCCTGGGTCAGTTCGACCCGGGTGCTGGCACCCTTGCAGGCCGCGGCGTTCACGGTAATCAAGGGCACGCCCGGCTGCAGCGTGAAGTCGTGCGCAATGCTGCGCACAGGCTTGCCGGAGGCCTTTTCCATCGCATTCCACAGGTCGTCCGACACCGTGTTGCCGTAGGCGTGCTTGCGCATGTAGAGGCGCACGCCGTTGCGCCAGGCTTCGGCGCCGACGTGGTTTTCCAGCATGCGAATGACCGACTCGCCCTTCTGGTAGGTGATTTCGTCAAAGGCCTGGCTGGCCTGTTCGACCGTGTCGACGTGCTGCACCACCGGGTGGGTGGAGGCAATCGAATCGCGCGCCATGGCCGATTCGCGGATGCCGACCGCGCCCAGCGAGGTGTGCCACTCCGGGTGCAATTGGGCCGTCATGCGGCTTTCCATCCACGACGCGAAGCCTTCGTTGAGCCACAGGTCGTCCCACCAGCGCATGGTGACGAGGTCTCCGAACCACTGGTGCGCCATCTCGTGGGCGGCCGTGGCAAACACGCTCTGGCGGTCGGCCTGGGTCGAGATGGCCGGGTCGAGCAGCATGGCGTATTCAAAGGTGAAAATGGCGCCCCAGTTTTCCATCGCCCCAAAAAACTGGCTGCGTCCCGGTGCCGCCACGTTGTCCAGTTTGGGCAGCGGGTAGGGCACGCCGAAGTACTGGTTGTATTCGTTGAGGATGGCGCGCGACGAGTCGAGCACGAAGGCTGCCTTGTCCTTGCCGCCGCGGGTGGTGACGACGCCCACTTCGGTCTTGCCCGCCATGGCGGTGGCGCGCTCGAACTGGCCGAGGCCGAAGAACAGCAAATAGGTCGACATCTTCGGGGTGGTGGCGAACTTCACCAGCTGGCGGCCATCGGCCAGGGTGGTGGTGGACGCGGCCGGCATATTACTGACGGCCATCTGCCCGGCCGGGATGGTGGCCTGCAGGCTGAAGCTGGCCTTGTAGAAGGGTTCGTCCCAGGACGGGATCATGCGGCGCGCGTCGGAGTTTTCAAACTGGGTGTAGAGGGCGCGCTGCTTGCCGCCGGCGCTGTCGTAGTCGAGCGAGAACAGGCCCACCGCCTGCTTGCCGATCACGCCCGTGTAATCGAGGGTGAGCTTGTGGCTGCCGGCGGCAATCGGCCGGGCGAACTTGATGCTGGCCGTCTGCGCGGCGGCGTCGACGCTGACCGTGCCGGCCAGGGCGGCGCCGCTGGTGGCAGTTACGCTGGTGAGACTGGCGCGGCTGAAGGCCAGGTCGGTGGCATTGAGGGTGATGGTATCGGTGGCGGCCTGCACCTCGATGGAAATCGTCACGCTGGCCGAGAAGCTGGACCTGGCCGCATCGGGCGCCAGCGCCACATCATAATGGGTGGGCCGCACGCCGCGCGGCAGCTGGGTGGTCTGGCCGGCGTCAGCGGAGGCCAGGTTGATGCGCGGCGCGGCGGCGGCCTGCTGCACCAGGGGACCGGCCAGGGTCAGGGAAAGGACGGCGGCGGAGATGAGGCTGCGTTGCATTGACTTCCTTGGTGAGGTGGATGCGGTGGCGCGCTGCAAAACAGGGTCGGCATATGCAGGGGTACATACACAGGGGTACATACATAGCGGTAAATACGCGCAGGACCCGGTTTCGCGCCGCCAAACCCGGCCAATCTAAATCGAATCAAACGCACTGTCAACGCAGCACGCGCCGGGTTCCCCGCCGGGCGTCAAAGGGGCTATCATCGTGCGCTCCACTGACCGCCGAGGATAGCCATGATCGATCTGTATTCCGCCGCCACGCCGAACGGCCACAAGGTGTCCATCGCCCTCGAGGAGATGGCCTTGCCCTACACCCTGCACACACTGAAGCTGCAGCAGAACGAGCAGAAGGAGGACTGGTTCCTGGCCATCAATCCGAACGGGCGCATCCCCGCCATCGTCGACCGCGCGGAGGACAATTTCGCCGTGTTCGAGTCCGGCGCCATCCTGCTCTACCTGGCTGAAAAAACCGGCCTGCTGATGCCGCAGGGGGCGAAAGCGCGCTCGCAGGTGGTGCAGTGGCTGATGTTCCAGATGGGCGGCATCGGGCCCATGATGGGGCAGGCGAACGTCTTCTTCCGTTACTTTCCCGAGAAAATCCAGCCGGCCATCGACCGCTACCAGGGCGAGAGCCGGCGCCTGTTCCGCGTGCTCGACAAGCACCTGGCCGATCACGCCTACCTGGCCGGCGACTATTCGATCGCCGACATCGCCAACTGGGCCTGGGTGCGCACCCATAACTGGTCGGGCGTGGCGATCGACGATCTGCCCCACTTGAAGCGCTGGGTCGACGCGATTCATGCGCGCCCGGCGGTTGCCGCCGGCCTGCTGCAGCCGCCGTCCGAGCGCGACATCAACCAGAGCGCCGAGACGGCGGCAAAGTATGCCGCGGCGGTGCGCGGCATGGTCGAGACGGGCCAGTCCAGGGACGCCTGAACCGTCACACGCACCTATATAGAACCAAAGAGGAGACCAGATGAAGCTCTACACCAGCACCTTCGCGCCCAATCCCCGCCGCGTCACCATCTTCATGGCGGAGAAGGGCATCAGCGGCATCGAGCCGGTCCTGATCGACCTGGCGTCGACGGAAAACCGCAGCGCCGCCTACCTTGAAAAAAATCCCTTCGGGCGGGTGCCGGCGCTGGAACTGGACGATGGCCGCGTGCTGTCGGAAACGCGCGCCATCTGCACCTGGCTGGAAGGGACGCACCCGCAGCCGAACCTGATGGGCGAGGGCTTCGAGGAGCGCGCCTTTATCGAGATGGCCGACCGCCGGGTCGAACTGTATCTGTTTGCCGGCATCGCCAACTGCGTGCGCCACACCCACCCCGGCCTGGCCAACCTGGAGCAACCCCAGTTCGCCGACTTCGGCGCCTCGCAAGGCGAAAAAATGCGTGAGTCGGCGCGCTGGCTGGATGCTGAACTGGCCCGCCAGCCGTTTGTGGCCGGCGCGCGCTTCACGATTGCCGACATCACCGCCTGGTGCGCGCTGGAATTCGCCCGGGGCCTGATGAAATTCAGGCCCGGCGCCGAGGGCCTGCCGCACCTTCAAGCCTGGCGCGACCGGCTGGCCGAGCGTCCTGCCATGGCGAGATGATAAATCTGCCAGCTTTGGATACAAAAACACTACAAACGTGGCCTGAAAAGCCACACTGTATAAAAGTAATAAAAATTTCTTCTGAATATTTTTTGCCCGATCGCGCAATATTTCCATCGGCTAACATTCGCAAATTTTGTCGTACATGCGGTGCCAGCTGACCATGTCCATACAAACGGCGCCTTCATGGGCAAAAAGGCATGTTTTATTGTAACTTACGGTTAAATTAACATGCATAAAAAATACTATTTCAGTTTGATTTTTAGTTAATCTTCCCATAGGCTTTGTGATAGTTGATGCAAGGCGTTGACGCTTATCAAAGCGGGGGAGAAACAATGGTTCAACTAAGCCAGCTTATGAAACTGATCGACAGCCGCTCCGAGAATGAATGGAGCGGCGCGTTGTTCGAGGTGGCGGAATCGCTCGGCTTTTCTTCCGTGATGTACGCGGCCTTGCCCTCCAAGCACGCCAACCTGGAGCACTCATTTTTACAAAGCAATTATTCCAAGGACTGGCGCCTGCGTTACGTGGCGGACAAGCTGCACTATGTCGACCCGACTGTGCAGCATTGCATGACCAGCGTGCTGCCCCTGGTGTGGCGGCCCGGTGCCTTTTCCGGCTCCGGCCAGGCCGCCTTGTACGAGGAAGCAAGTGGCCATGGGATCCGCTCCGGGATCACCTTTCCCATGCATGGCTGCAATGGAGAGGCCGGCCTGATCAGTTTTGCCAGCGACATGAAGCCAGGCCCGGCCTTCGACGATCAATTGACGCATTACATGGCGGACCTGTCGCTGCTGCGCGACTACGCCTTTGAATCCTCGCTGCCCTTCATGCGCGCGCGCTCGGTCGCGGAGCATGCGCCCCACCTGACCCGGCGCGAGCTGGAAGTGCTGAACTGGGTAATGGCCGGCAAGTCGTCCTGGGAGATTTCACGTATTACCGAGTGCGCCGAGGCGACGGTGAACTTTCACATCTCGAATATCCGGCAAAAGTTCAACGTCAGCACGCGGCAACAGGCGCTGGTCAAGGCCATCGCCCTGGGCATCATCAACCCAGAAGATCCCCATCGTTAAGCTTGCCGTTGGCATACAGCTTGACCAGCAGCGCTACCGCCGGCGGCACCCCCAGGCCCGTCTCGAAGCGGCTGCCGCTCGACTGGGTGACCCCGAAACGGGCCCAGAAGGTCGCCTGACTCTCCCGTTTGCTCATTCGAAACTGGCGTAGCGCCACCGGTCCGTTCACCCGCACCGGCGGGGCCCCGCTGTCGTTGGCCGCCATCACCGCTGATGGGCCTGGTGCTACCCGTTGCACGTTCAGTTCCTGTTCCATGGTACCTCCCTGTTGGCTACAAAAAATTCAGTATTCCACCGACGCCAACCCTTTCCAGCTATCACTTCTGCTAGTTATGCACTCGCCATATTTGGCGGATTCT